>NZ_JBVVPO010000020.1:13993-82706 GCF_055811795.1 Bradyrhizobium sp. MI1.7 | reverse complement strand
CCCGCGCCCGCCCACCCGCCCCGGGGCCGCCCCCCCGGCGTCCCCCCGGCCCCCCCCCCCGCCCCCTGCGCCGGGGCGGGCGGGGGGGGGGGGGGGGGGGGTTTTTTTTTTTTCCTCCCCCCCCCCCCCCCCCCCCGCGCGCGGCCGCCGTTCACGCGCTTACTGCTTGATTTTCCCGTCCTTGTCGAACTGCGCGACGAAGGACCAGAGATTGTTGATCTCGTTCTCATTCTTGATGCCGGCGAACGCCATCTTGGTGCCGGGGATCTTGGCCTTGGGGTCCTTGATGTATTCCTTGAACGTGGCTTCGTCCCAGGTGATGCCGGAATTCTTGTTCGCATCCGAATAATTGTAGTCCGGCGCGGTGCCTGACTTGCGGCCGTTGAGGCCGTTGAGCTCGGGGCCGACCTTGTTCTTGGCGCCTTCGCCGATGGCGTGGCAGGCCAGGCATTTGTTGAACGACGATTTGCCGGCCGCAACATCCTGCGCCATCGCGGCGGGTGCGGTGGCAGTCACGGTGAGGATCATCAGTGCGCCAAAAGTCAGTTTTGTCATCGGGTGCTCTTCGTCTCTTCCCTGGTGGGTCTAGGCTGGTCGGTCTTGCCTGGTCGGCAAACGACGGACCCGCCGGTTTTGGCAGGCCCGCCCGGCTTGGACAAGCCGCGAAACCATGACAGGTTTCATGCTGTCCTACTTGTCCCAGAGCGAACTCGCCGAAGATGGCCGCTCCGACTTTCGGATGGCCTACCCAAACAGGCGCGGACGTGGTTGATTTGCCGCGATAATTTGATCGTGGGCTACGAGTCGGAAGGATATGTTATGGCCATCATGATGCCCGCGAGCGACCAGACCGTGCTGGCGCGCCGCGCTGAGATCGTGGCTGCATTGCGCGCAATCGTGCCCGGCGAGGGCGTGATCGACAGCGCCTCCGAGATGCGGGCCTACGAATCCGACGGGCTGACGGCCTATCGGCAACCGCCGATGGTCGTGGTGCTGCCCGACACCACCGAGCAGGTCTCGCTCGTCCTGAAATATTGTGCCGGGCAGGGGATCAAGGTGGTTCCGCGCGGCTCCGGCACTTCGCTGTCCGGGGGCGCGCTGCCGCTGGAAGACGGCGTGCTGCTCGGGCTCGGCAAGTTCAAGCGGATCCGCGAGATCGATTTCGACAACCGCGTCGTCGTCACCGAGCCCGGCGTCACCAATCTCGCCATCAGCCAGGCGGTCGCGCATGCCGGCTTCTACTACGCCCCCGATCCGTCCTCGCAGATCGCCTGCTCGATCGGCGGCAATGTCGCGGAGAATTCCGGCGGCGTGCACTGCCTGAAATACGGCATGACCACCAACAACGTGCTCGGTTGCGAGATTGTCCTGATGAGCGGCGAGATCCTGCGCATCGGCGGCAAGTCGGCGGAGAACACCGGCTACGACCTGATGGGCGTCATCACCGGCTCGGAAGGTCTGCTCGGGGTCATCACCGAGATCACGGTGCGCATCCTGCAAAAGCCGGAGACGGCGCGGGCGCTGATGGTCGGCTTCGCGCAGGTTGAGGCGGCCGGCGAATGCGTGGCGCGCATCATCGGCGCCGGCATCATTCCCGGCGGCATGGAGATGATGGACAAGCCGGCGATCCACGCCGCCGAGGCCTTCGTTCATGCCGGCTATCCGCTCGACGTCGAAGCGCTGCTCATCATCGAGCTCGACGGTCCCAAGATCGAGGTCGACGAGCTGATCACGCGCGTCGAGACCATTGCGAATGCTTGCGGCTCGACCACCTGCCAGATCTCGACCTCCGAGGCCGAGCGCAATTTGTTCTGGGCCGGCCGCAAAGCGGCGTTTCCGGCCGTTGGCCGCATCTCGCCCGATTATCTCTGCATGGACGGCACGATCCCGCGCGGCGCGCTGCCGAAGGCGCTCGCCCGCATCCGCGAACTGTCGGAAAAGTACCAGCTCGGCTGCGCCAACGTGTTCCACGCCGGCGACGGCAATCTGCATCCGCTGATCCTCTACGATGCCAACAAGCCCGGCGAGATCGAGCGCGCCGAGGCCTTCGGCGCCGACATCCTGCGCGCCTGCGTCGAGTTCGGCGGCGTGCTCACCGGCGAGCACGGCGTCGGCATCGAGAAGCGCGACCTGATGCCGGAGATGTTCACCGAGATCGACCTCAACCAGCAGCAGCGCCTGAAATGCGCTTTTGACGCGCAGGGCCTGCTCAATCCCGGAAAGGTGTTTCCGACCTTGCATCGCTGCGCCGAGCTCGGCCGCATGCATGTGCACGCCGGGAAGGTGGCGTTTCCGGACATTCCGCGGTTCTGACGGTCGATACCCGGCATGGCGGCGACATGGCGGACGTTCGGATCAGTGTGACGAAAGAAGCGCCGGGCAGGCCGCTGGCGAAGTCGCGCCTGTTGTTTATCGACAACATCCGCTGGTCGATGATCATTCTCGTGCTGAGCATGCACGCAGCCGACACGTACAGTCCGTTCGGCAATTGGTACTATGTCGACCGGCGGGAGACCGGCTTCGGCACGGCCCTCTTCTTCGGCATCTATCAGAGCTTCCTCCAGGCCTTCTTCATGGCCGCGCTATTCTTCATCGCCGGCTATTTCGCTGTCGGCGCCTTCGATCGGAAAGGACTTTCGAAATTTGCACGTGATCGGCTGATCAGGCTCGGCTTGCCGACTTTGCTCTACATGTTGATGATCGGCCCACTGACGCAGTATTTTCTGTCATGGACTTGGGGCAAGGGCGGTTTCGGCCATCAATGGCTGACCCATCTGATGGACGGCGAATGGCTTTCCGAGACGGGACCGATGTGGTTTTGCGCGGTGCTGCTGTTGGTCTCGCTCCTCTATGGCCTGATCCGCCAGACCGGATGGCGGGAGCCCAAGGTTGCGCTGTGCGGCACGGGGATTGTTCTGTTCGTTGCGGCCATGGCGGCACTCACCTTCGGCGTTCGCATCGCCATCCACGCCGATACCTCCGTGCTCAACGTTCACCCCGGCGATCTCCCGCAATACGCTCTCATGTTCGCGGCCGGCGCCGTCGGCTCTCGCGGCAATTGGATGCTTGGGCTTGCCGAGCGCTCCTGTATCCGCTGGGGACTGCTCGCGCTGTCGCTCTCTGTGCCGCTGTTTGCAGCGCTCGTGCTGTTCGGGGGAGGCCTGCAGGGGGACACCGCGCTCTATGCAGGCGGCTTCAACGTCGTCAGTGCCGGGAAGTGCCTGTGGGAGGCGCTGGTCTGCGTCGGCATGGGTCTCTTGATGCTGGCCGTCTACCGCCGCTATTTCGACGAGCAAGGGCCGGTCGCCAAATGGCTCTCGGACAACGCCTTCGGCGTCTACCTGATCCATCCGCCGATCCTGGTCGGCTTTGCCCTGCTTCTGCACGCACTGCCGCTCTTCGCACTCACGAAGGCGCTCCTGCTGACCATGTTGGCCGCGATCGGCAGCTTGGCCGTCTCGGCACTGATCCTGCGCAGATCGCCGCTGCGCGCGATCATATAGTCGTATGCCGCGGTCCGGATCGAACCGCGGCGTACGAGCTGGTGCTTACATGAGTGCGTATTGAGCCCGTTCCCGCTTCGCCAGCAGCGGCAGGGCTTCGCCGGCGATCCAGGTCTTGAAATGTGCGCTCTCCTGATGCGCCTTGAAAGCCGCCTCGTCGCGGAACAGCTCGTAGAACAGGAACTGGGCCGGATTGTCCCTGGCGCGCGAGATCAGGAACAGCTTGACGCCGTCCTCGCGCTGCGCCTCCGGCAGGAAGCGGTCGAGGATCGCGGCGACCTTGTCGGCCTCACCGGGCTTGGCCTCCCATTGCGCGACGACGAGCAGGCCGCCGCCGTCGACGGCGTCGCTGAGGGATTTCTGCGTGGCATAGTGGTTCATGGTCCTTGCTCCTTGCTGCTGGGCTTGAGATGACGCCGCCGCCCATGGCGAGAGATAGATCGCCAGGACGGCTCCGAAGGCCCGGATCACCGACCTGCGGCTGAACGCTTCGTGGACGCGCGGCACCAGCCGCTGATGTGTCGATCGCATGCTTGTCTCCATCGGTTGGCCTCGATCGCGATCGGCGCAAGCTTGTAGCGAGGGCCTGCCGGCTTTGGTTCGCCGCTGGTCGAAGTGTCGATGTCGTGAACGCTTCGATCATGATCGAGGCGTCGTGGTCGCCCGTGCAGGATCCCCGACTGCACCGGCGCTGATCGCCAGCGTCACGCCGCATTTGATTTTGGCGGCGAATTTCGCTACCGCCTTTTCCCGTGGATACGCTCAGGGTCAGAGACGCCAAAGACGTCGAAGAGGTGGTGCGCGCGGCGATTGCCAACGAGCAGCCGCTCGAGATCATCGGTCATGGCAGCAAGCGCAGCATTGGCCACACGATGGCGACCAACGCCGTGCTCGACCTCTCCGCGCTGAATGCCGTCACCTCCTACGAACCCAACGAGCTGATCGTCACGCTCCAGGCCGGCGCCCCGCTGGCCGACGTGCTGTCGCTGATCGATGCCAAGAACCAGCAATTCGCCTTCGAGCCGATGAATACGGCGCCGCTGCTCGGCACGCCCGCGTTGGGCACCATCGGCGGCATGATCGCGGCCGGCCTCGCCGGTCCGCGGCGGATCAAGGCGGGCGGGGCGCGCGATCACCTGCTCGGGGCGCACGCCGTCTCCGGTTTCGGCGACAGCTTCAAGACCGGCGGCAAGGTGGTGAAGAACGTCACCGGCTACGACCTCTGCAAGCTGCTGGCGGGGTCCTGGGGCACGCTGTCGGTGATGACCGAGGTCACGCTCAAGGTGATGCCGAAGCCCGAAGCGGAGCGGACGCTGCTGCTGCGCGGGCTCGACGATGCCGCCGCCAACAAGGCGATGACCGCGGCGCTCGGCTCGCCCTTCGACGTCTCTGCTGCCGCGCATCTGCCGAAATCGGCGTTCCGGGCGAAGACCGACGGGCTTGGCGACATCGCCAGCCAGGGCGAAGCGCTGACCGTGCTGCGGCTCGAGGGCATCACGGCGTCCGCCGCGCACCGCGCCGGCTCGCTGCGCGAATTGCTGGCGCCGTTCGGAACCGCGACGCTGGTCGAGGATGTGGCCTCCGCCGCATTGTGGGCCACGATCCGCGACGTCCTGCCGTTCGCGGCCGGCGGTGCAGTTGGGGCCTGGCCGGTGTGGCGGATCGTCTGTCCGCCGGCTTCCGGCGCGGCGCTCGGGACCCAGCTGGCGCGCGAGACCGGCGGCGACATCATCTACGATTGGGGCGGCGGCCTGATCTGGGCCGCGCTGCCGCCGAAGGCCGACGCGCATGCCCCGGCCGTGCGCCAGCGCGCGGATGCGGTCGGCGGGCACGCCACGTTGATCCGGGCGGCCGAGGACGTCAGGCGCGGTGTGGACGTATTCCATCCGCAGGCGCCCGGCGTCGCCGCGCTGAGCGATCGGGTCCGCGCCAGTTTCGATCCGAAAACCATTCTCAACCGGGGGCGGCTGACGCGGGGCGCTGCGGCATGAAGACCGAATTCTCACTGGCGCAGCTCGCCGACCCCGACATCGCGGAAGCCGACAAGATCCTGCGCGCCTGCGTCCATTGCGGCTTCTGCACTGCAACCTGTCCGACCTATGTGCTGCTCGGCGACGAGCTCGATAGCCCGCGCGGCCGCATCTACCTGATCAAGGAGATGCTGGAGAAGGACCAGACCCCGACGGCCGAGGTGGTCAAGCATGTCGACCGCTGCCTGTCGTGTCTGTCCTGCATGACGACCTGTCCCTCAGGGGTGAACTACATGCATCTCGTCGACCAGGCCCGGGTCAGGATCGAGCAGCGCTACCAGCGGCCGCTGACCGAGCGGCTGTTGCGCCAGGTGCTGGCCTTTGTCCTGCCGAATCCGCAGCTCTTCCGCACCAGCATGTGGCTGGCGCGGCTCGCCCGTCCGCTTGCCGTATTCCTGCCGACGCCGCGGCCGTCGGCGCCGCCCGGCCTGATCCAGCGCCTCAAGGCGATGCTGGCGCTGGCGCCGAACCGTCTGCCGTCGCCGGGCCCGCTCCCCGGCAGCGTATTCGCGGCACTCGGCAAGAAGCGCGGCCGGGTCGCGCTGCTGCAGGGCTGTGCCCAGCAGGTGCTGGCGCCGCGCATCAACCAGGCCGCCATCAGCCTCCTCACCCGCCACGGCATTGAGGTTGTCCTGGTCCGGGACGAGCAGTGCTGCGGCGCGCTGACCCATCATCTGGGCAACGACCAGGATGCGTTGGCGCGGGCCCGCGCCAACGTCGCGGCGTGGCGAAAGGAAGCGGCCGGCGAGGGGCTCGACGCCATCCTGGTGACGGCCTCCGGCTGCGGCACGGTGATCAAGGACTACGGCTATCTCCTGCGCGAGGACACGGCGTTTGCCGCCGATGCGGCGCAGGTGTCCACGCTCGCCAAGGACATCACCGAATTCGTCGCCGGCCTCGAGCTCGTGACCACTACGCGACAGGACAACATCGTCGTCGCCTATCACTCCGCGTGTTCGTTGCAGCACGGCCAGAAAATCACGGGCCTTCCGAAAGAATTGCTTTCCAAGAATGGATTCGTGGTGAAAGATGTGCCGGAGAGCCATTTGTGTTGCGGCTCGGCGGGGACCTACAACATTCTCCAGCCCGAGCTTGCGGGCCGGTTGCGCGACCGCAAGGTCGCCAACATCGCAAGCGTCAAGCCGGACATGATTGCCGCGGGCAATATCGGCTGCATGGTGCAGATTGCCAGTGGCACGTCAGTTCCGGTCGTACACACGATTGAGCTTCTCGATTGGGCTACGGGCGGGTCGCGGCCGGCATTGAATGCCTCGAGCTAGCCTTCGTCCGGAGGTGACGGCTGAAGACGCCCGATCGACCATTGTTCGGCGGCAACAGGAGGACCACGATGGCGAAAGCGAAGAAGAAAAAAAGCAAGAAGGCCAAAAAGGCCAAGAAGGCTGTAGCGGCGAAGAAGACCGCGAAGAGGGCAGCCAAGAAGTCCGCGAAAAAGTCTGCCAAGAAGTCTGCGAAGAAATCTGCCAGGAAGGCCGCCCCGAAGAAGGCCGCCAAGAAGGCTGCGAAGAAGTCGGCCAAGAAGGCTGCCAAGCCGGCTGCACCGAAGAAGGCCGCAAAGAAAGCGGCACCGAAGAAGGCGAAGGCAGCTCCTGCGCCGAAGCCCTCAGCGCCGGTGGCGGCTCCGGCTCCGGAGCCCGCCGCCGAGACAAGCTGGGCGATGCCTTCGTCTTCTGCGGAGCCGACGCCGGCTGAGGGGCAAGGTTAGGCCCCGAGGTAGGGTCCAAGGATAGGCCCAAAGTCAGGTCCAAGGTGAGGGCAAAGGCTGGGTCCATCCCGACGACAACGACCGACAACAGTAAGGCCGCAGCGGTGACGCTGCGGCCTTTTTGTATCGTCGCAATGGTCGCGGTCTGGTTGTCGTTTCTCACGTCAGTCCGATTCGTGGCACAGGCACCACTGCACCGGCGGCTCCCGTACTAATCCGGGCGGCTCTGTGCACTTTGGAATGCAAATAATGTGATCAAGAAGCAACACAGGCGGACAACCTTTTGTAGAAGTGTCAGAACGCCTAAAAAGTCGGCAGATGCTCGTGATTTTTGCTTCACGGTTCGCATCCTCCCAGCCAGATTGTCGCGGTAACGAAATTTTGCAGTCAGGTCGTACGGCCCGGGGGCTTCCGGGAAACCGACTGGGTGGAACTGGTGATGGGGATTGAAATGAAAAAAGTGGCTTTGTTGGCAACGGCGCTGGCAATGGTGACGGGTTCGGCTTTCGCGGCAGACATGCCGGTCAAGGCTCTGAAGGCCCCGCCGCCGCCCGCCTTTGACCCCTGGGATGTCGCCTTCGGCGCCGGCATCATGAGCGATTACATCTTCCGCGGCGTTACTCAGTCGAACCACAATCCGTCGGTCGCCGCCTATTTCGAGCCGCGCTACAACGTCAACAAGGACCTCCAGCTCTACGTCGGTGCGTCCGCGGAGAGCATCTCGTTCCCGAACCGCGCCGCGGCTGAAGTCGACATCTACGGCGGTATCCGCCCGACCTTCGGCATGTTCGCCTTCGACTTCGGTATCTGGGGCTACCTCTATCCGGGCGGAAGCTGCTTCGGTTCGCAGGGCACCCTCGCCCAGGGCAATTGCGGCACCGGCCTCGACAATTCGCAGGGCGCGATCGGCCTGCCGATCAACGGCAACTTCGCCAAGAAGGACGCAAGCTTCTACGAAGTCTATGCCAAGCTGAATCTCAATATCAACGATCAGTGGGTCGTTGGCTTCAACGAGTACTATTCGCCGAACTTCCTGAACCTCGGCGCCTGGGGCAACTACGCCTCGATCACCGCCAAGTGGACCGCGCCGAGCACCACGTTCGGTGCCAGTGGCGTCGGCATGTATGTGTCGGGTGAATTCGGCCGTCAGTGGCTCGGCACGTCCGACATCTTCTACGGCATTGCCGGCGACCCGCTGTACTCCAACGGCATCAAGGAGCCGAGCTACAACACCTGGAACGTCGGCGTCGGCTTCACCTACAAGGTGTTCACGCTCGATCTGCGCTACTACGACACCGACCTCTCGAAGGGTAACTGCAACGCCTTCACCAGCGACTTCTCGGCCACCAACTCCAGCCCCGGTTTTGTGACGCCGATCAATGGCGGCGCGAACGCGGGCACGGCGTTCGGCTCCAACTGGTGCAGCGCGGCCGGCGTTGCCAAGCTCTCGGTCGACCTGACGGCGATGACCAACCTGAAGTAAGTTTCTTCCCGAGACGACCTAACGAGGGCGGCAGAGCAATCTGCCGCCCTTTTGCTTTGGGCGTAGGGTCGTCTGTGAGAGCGCTCGGCCTGCATTGGTTCGAGACGCGCCGTAAGGGCGGCGCTCCCCACCATGAGGGTCTAGGATCTTGCCGCGAGACAGACCTCATCCTGAGGAGCCCGCCGGAGGCGGGCGTCTCGTAAGGATGGCTGCAACGAAGGTCCTGTCGAGGCTAGCCTCAGGCTTGGTTGTGCCGCCTCAGCTCGCCACGGTCGGCTCCGCCTGGGCCGGCTCGCCGTCCTTGCCGAGAACGTGGATCTCGCCGTCCTTCACCAACGCCACCTTGCGGGTGTGGAAGGCGTCGAGCGTCGAGCGGTGGCCGATCGAGACGATGGTGGCCTGCGGCAGCTTCTCCGCCAGCAGCCGGTACAGCCGGGCTTCCGATGGTTCGTCCAGCGACGCCGTGGCCTCGTCGAGGAACAGATAATCCGGCACGTGCAGCAGGGCGCGCGCGAGCCCCAGGCGCTGCTGCTCGCCGAGCGAGAGCGTCCTGTTCCAATGACCGTCCTCGTCGAGTCGCTCGGCCAGCTTCGGCATGCCGACCGCAATGAGTGCGTCCCGGATTTTCTCCGATGCGACGGCGCCATGTTCTGCCGGGTAGATGACCGCGTCGCCTAGCGGGCCGATCGGGAAGTAGGGGCGCTGCGGTAGCATCATCAGCTTCGATTTCCCGGGTATGGCGATGGTGCCGGTGCCGAACGGCCAGACGCCGGCGATGGCCCGGAAAAGCGTCGACTTGCCGGAGCCCGACGGCCCGGTCACCAAGACCCGCTCCGCCGGTTGGATCGTGAAGGCATCGGCTGCGACCAGAGGCGCACCGTTCGGTAGCTTCACGAGCAGCTGCTTGAGCGCGATCGCCGTCGTGCTGCCAGATGGTGCAAGGCCGATGGTCGGCTCATGCGTCGGCGGGTGTGCGGCCGAGGCCACCGACATCTCGAAGCCGTCGAGACGGGCGACGATCGCGCGCCATTCCGCCAGCGCCCGGTAGGCCACCACGAAGAACGACAGCGCACCCTGGACGCTCGAGAAGGCCGATGCCGTCTGCATCATGTCGCCGAGCTGGATCTTCTTGGCGAAGAAGGCTGGCGCCACCAGCACGTAGGGAAAGATCACGGCAGCCTGCTGATAGCTCGCCGTGAACGCAGTGAGGCGCTTGGTCCGGCTCATGATGGCGTACCAATTGCCGATCACGAAGCCAAAGCGACGGAAGAGACCGCCGCGTTCGGCACCCTCGCCCTTGAGCAGCGCGATCTGCTCGGAATTCTCGCGGACGCGGACGAGGTTGAAGCGGAAGTCGGCCTCATAGCGCTGCTGCTCGAAATTGAGATTGACCAGCGGGGCGCCGATCCAGTGCGTCAACGCGGTGCCGAAGATCGCGTAGATCAGCGCGCCCCAGCACAGGTAGCCGGGGATCATGAGATCGGTGCCGAACAGGTGCAGCGGCGCGGCGTTGGACAGGCCCCAGAGGATGATCACGAAGGAGAACAGCGTCACGATCGACGAGAGCAGGCCCAGTCCGATCGTCAGGGTCTGCTCGACGAAGTTCTTGACGTCGTCGGTGATGCGCTGGTCCGGGTTGTCGGCCGCATCGCCCTTGAGCTGCATGCGGTAATGCGTCGAGCCGTCGAGCCATTCGCGGAGATAGTGTTGGGTGAGCCACTGCCGCCAGCGGATCTGGAGCCACTGGTTCAGGTACAGCTTGTAGACCGCCAGCGCGATCGCCGTGAAGGCGAGGCCGATGAAGATCCAGATCTGCGTGACGAAGGCGTCCCAGTCGCTGTTCTGGAGCGCGCTGTAGAACCGGTTCTGCCACTGGTTCACCAGCACGTCGATCGCGACCAGCGCCAGCTCGATCGCGATCACGGCGGCGAGCAGGCCGCGGCCGACCCACTTGTCCTCCGATCGGAAATAGGGGGCGGCGATTCGCCAGACGATCGCGAGCGTGGCGCTGATGTTCTTCACAGAGCTCTGTCTCCTGAGGGGATGTGCACAACGCCCATAGGCCAAATGGCTGTGGCAACGGCAGAAAGCGCTTAGACTAAAGTCGCAAGTTCAGCAATTTGCGTTGGCTTGTCGCAGCTTGCAACCCTAGCATGGGTACAACGGCGCGGGGTGGGGGCCTCCGGGACTTCGCGGGCTTGTGAGCGGACGGGAACCGCCGCACTCGCGAGGAATTCGCGTCCAGCTCGGGGGTTATCGCTTCCAGCGTCAAGCAGGCTCGGCTGTCCACGCGGGCCGCCTGCCGCAACAGGCGTGGGGGAGGAAGACCATGTGGAATCAAGTCTATGACCCGCTGCACAGTCCGGTGCTGTCGACGATCGCAGCGGCAATACCCGTCGTCACGCTGCTGATCCTGATCGCGAGCGGTCGCGTCCAGGCCCATATTGCTGCAATCATCGCCGTGATCGTGGCCAACCTGATCACGATCTTCGTGTTCACCATGCCGGCGAACATGTCGATCCGCGCCTCGATCCTCGGCATCGTGACCGGCTTCTTCCCGATCGGCTGGATCGTTCTCAACGTCATCTTCCTCTACCAGGTGACGGTGACCACCGGGCGCTTCGAGCTGCTCAAGCGCGCGGTCGGCGGCGTCACCGAGGACCGGCGGCTGCAATTGCTGCTGATCGCGTTCTCCTTCGGCGCGTTCTTTGAGGGAGCCTCGGGCTTCGGCACGCCGGTCGCCATCACGGGCGCCGTGCTGATCGGGCTCGGCTTCTCGCCGCTCGCGGCCTCCGGCCTGTCGCTGATCGCCAATACCGCGCCGGTCGCTTTTGGCGCGCTGGGCACGCCGATCCAGGGTCTTGCCTCGGTCACCGGGCTTGATCCCTACATCCTCGGCGCGATGGTCGGACGGCAGTTGCCGATCTTCTCTCTGATCGTGCCGTTCTGGGTGGTGTGGGCCTTCGCAGGTTGGAAGGGCATGAAGGATGTCTGGCCGGCGATCCTCGTCACCGGTGTGTCGTTTGCGGTCCCGCAATTCGTGATCTCGAACTTCATCAATCCCTGGATTGTCGACATCGGGGCGTCGCTGATCTCTATGGGCGCGCTGATCCTGTTCCTGAAGGTCTGGCAACCGAGGCAGCTCTGGCTGTCGCCGGCGCTGCGCGGCCGCGATGAATCGGCCGCCACGATGGCCGCGGCCAAGCCGCTCGATAAGACGCCGCTGACGCAGAGCGAGCTCTTCAGCGCGCTGCTGCCATGGATCATCGTCTGCATCGTGATGCTGGTCTGGGGCAACGGCGGCTTCAAGACCTGGGCGAACTCGATCTTCACCTGGAACTATCCCGTTCCCGAGCTGCATCAGATGATCAACAAGATGCCGCCGGTCGCGCCAGGGCCGACCAAAGAGAGCGCGGTGTTCGGCTTCACCTATCTCTCGTTCACCGGCACGGGCATGTTGATCGCCGCAATCATCTCAGGCTTCCTGATGGGCGTCGGTCCCGGCAGGCTGCTGATCCAATACGGCCGCACCATACGGCTCTGCGCGATCTCGCTGATCACGATCTCGGCGATGCTCGCAATCGGCACGCTGACGCGGCTCTCCGGCGTCGACGCAACGCTCGGCCTCGCCTTTGCCGCAACCGGCGTGCTCTATCCCTTCTTCGGCACGCTGCTGGGCTGGCTCGGCGTGGCGCTGACGGGGTCGGACACCGCTTCCAACGTGCTGTTCGGCAATCTCCAAAAGATCACGTCCGAGCAACTCGGCCTGTCGCCGATCCTGATGGCCGCGGCCAACTCGTCCGGCGGCGTGATGGGCAAGATGATCGACGCGCAATCGATCGTCGTCGCCTCCACTGCCACCAACTGGTACGGCCATGAGGGCACGATCCTGCGCTTCGTGTTCTGGCACTCGATCGTGCTGGCCTCTCTGGTCGGCCTGTTCGTGACGTTGCAGGCCTATGTCTGGCCGTTCACGGCGATGGTGCTGAAGTAGCAGACCACGCCACGCTTCAACGCAAATCCCCGCAGGGCTTCGCCGCCTTGCGGGGATTTTTGCATCTAAAGCATGATCCGGAAAAGTGCGAAGCGGTTTTCCGAAAAAATCATGCTCAAACAACAAGCTGAAGCACGATGACGATTCGTCCCAATCTCATCGCGCTTTAGCCTCCGCGAACCTTCTCAACGGCGCCGCCGTCTTATAGAAGGTGCCGCAAATCAGGTCGGTCGAGAGGTCTCATGGTTTCGCTAAAGCAGATGGCGTGTTTGGCGGTTGCAATGCTCGCGATGTCCACGCTGGCGCGTGCAGAGGACGGTTTTCCGTTCGGTACCGAGATGACGCTGGAGGCCCTGCCGCAGCCGGGATCGAAGCGGATTCCGAACATCGAGATCGGCGACAATGGCGAAGTCGTGCTGGAGCTCTGGTGCAAGGGCGGCAAGGGCCAGTTCTCGGTCGCCGGCAACACGGTGATCTTCGTCCCCGGCCAGATCCAGGACCGTTCCTGTCCGCCGGCCAGGGCGCAGGCCGACGACGAACTCGTCGCGTCGCTCAGCAGCGTCGAGACCTGGAAGCGTCAGGGCGACGTACTGACACTGATCGGTCCCAAGCCGCTGCGCTTTCGCACGACGGGGAATTAGGTCTCGTGTCCCGGACGCGCTGCAGCGTGCAACGCTGCTGCGCAGAGCCGGGACCCAGACTCGATCGGCGACTTCGCTTGCGGCCTCTGGGCCCCGGCTCAGCAGCGCATCACTGACGTGCTGCGCTGCGTCCGGGGCACGAGAGCCTACTTCCACACCGACTTGTCGGCGTCCCAGCGCTGGCCTTTCAGCTCTTTCGCGAGGGCCTCGATCGAGCCGTTGTCGTCGGGCTGATCGCCTTCCTCGTCGGCCGAAGCGTCGTCCGAGAGATTGAGCTTGGCGCCGCTGCTCTCATCGGCGGTCGTGGTCGAGGGGCTGCCGATCCAAAGCATCAGTTTGTCGGTCGTGCCGGGCTTGTCGGGCGAGATGAGGCCTGCAACCTCGATCGTGTCGGTGAGCTCGAGTGCCGGAAAATCCTGGTTCGGTCGCTTGAAGACGAGCTTGAGCTTGCCGGTGGCCGGGTTGAAGCTGTGCGAGACCTGCTTTGCCGCAAGCGTCCGGCTCATCACGCCGGCGACGGCTGAGGCGAGCTTGTCACGGCTGATCTTGTCGCCGTCGCGCCAGTCGGCTGCGGGAAAGCGGATGGTGCGGTCCATCTCGGTCATGCCCGCGGTCCAGCCCGCCGCGGTGACGCCGGGCATCGCCTTGAACTTCGCCAGCAGCGCGCCGGCGCGTTCCGGATCGACCGACATGTTGATGGTCTGCTCGCCGGCACGCAGCGCGTCGCAGCCGACGGTCAGGCTCGCCAGCGTCACCTCGACGTCCTGGCCCTTCAGGCTCTTCAGGAACTCGGTCGCCGCATCCAGCTTGACCTTGACCGCGATCGCTTCCGGAGAGACGTCGGTGAAATCCTTCGGCTGCGGCGTGATGCCGTCGTCGGAGGTCTGGTTGTCCTGAAATTCCTTCTCGCTGAGATCGGAATTGTCGGGCGAGGTGACCTCGGTCACGGCCTGGCCGATCGCGATCTGGCCGCGGAACTCGAACGTGTCGCCGGACTGTTTGCGCAGCAGCTTGACGGTGACGGGCGCCTTCTCGCCGAGGCTCTGCGTCGTGCCCGTCAGGTTCTGGCCCGCGACCTGGAGATTGACGACGAAGCGGTCCTTGCGGTCGGAATTCTTTGCGACGGGATAGCAGACGTCGAGCACGGCCGCCGTCACCGTCTTGCCCTGCCGCGTCTCCTTCAGGATCACGTCGGCATTGCCGTCCATCAGGCCGTCGATCGAGGTGAAATAGCGGGTCTCCGTCCCGCCCGGCGCCGCGGCCTTCGGCGACAGCTTCATCTGGGCCGATGCGACATCGGGCGAGACGGCAAGCAGGGCCGCCAAAAGGGCTGTCGAACAAACCAGAAGCGCACGCATCGATGAATCCTCGCGCAATCGAATCGGCGCGCCACCGTAGTGGGTTTTGGCCGCCGGTTGAATTGGAAAGCAGAAGGGGCAGGGTCGGCAAAAAAGAAGGCCGCCCGGAGGCGGCCTTCGCAACATTGTAACGGAACGGAGGCTTAGAAGCCGCCCATGCCGCCGCCGCCCGGCATGGCGGGCGGAGCTTCCTTCTTCGGCGTTTCGGCGACCATGGCCTCGGTGGTCACCAGCAGGCCGGCCACGGACGAGGCGTCCTGCAGCGCGGTGCGGACCACCTTGGCGGGATCGATGATGCCCTTCTCGACCATGTCGACATAGTCCTCGTTCTGGGCGTCGAAGCCGAAGGTCTCGGACTTGTTCTCCAGGATCTTGCCGACCACGATCGAGCCTTCCACGCCCGCGTTCTCGGAGATCTGGCGGATCGGGGCTTCCAGCGCCTTCAGCACGATGTTGATGCCGGCCTGGACGTCGGCATTGGCGTTGGTGAGACGGCCCACCGCCTTCTTGGCGCGCAGCAGCGCGACGCCGCCGCCGGGGACGATGCCTTCCTGCACCGCGGCGCGGGTGGCGTTGAGCGCGTCCTCGACGCGGTCCTTCTTCTCCTTGACCTCGATCTCGGTCGCGCCGCCGACGCGGATCACCGCGACGCCGCCGGCGAGCTTGGCGAGGCGCTCCTGGAGCTTCTCACGGTCGTAGTCCGAGGTGGTCTCCTCGATCTGGGCCTTGATCTGGCCGACGCGGGCCTCGATCTCCGGCTTCTTGCCGGCGCCCTTGACGATCGTGGTGTTCTCCTTGTCGATCACGACCTTGCCGGCGCGACCGAGCATCTTCACCGTGACGTTCTCGAGCTTCATGCCGAGGTCCTCGGAGATGAGCTGGCCGCCGGTGAGGATCGCGAGGTCCTCGAGCATGGCCTTGCGGCGGTCGCCGAAGCCCGGCGCCTTGACGGCGGCGACCTTCAGGCCGCCACGCAGGCGGTTGACGACCAGGGTGGCCAGCGCCTCGCCCTCGACGTCCTCGGCGATGATGACGAGCGGCTTGCCCGACTGCACCACGGCTTCCAGCACCGGCAGCATGGCCTGCAGGCCGGACAGCTTCTTCTCGTGCAGGAGGATGTAGGCGTCCTCGAGCTCGGCGGTCATCTTCTCGGCGTTGGTGACGAAGTAGGGCGACAGATAGCCGCGGTCGAACTTCATGCCCTCGACGATGTCGACCTCGGTGTCGAGTGACTTGTTCTCCTCGACGGTGATGACGCCCTCGTTGCCGACCTTCTGCATCGCCTGGGCGATCATCTTGCCGATGGCGGCATCGCCGTTGGCCGAGATGGTGCCGACCTGGGCGACCTCGGAGGAGGCGGCGACCGGCTTGGCGCGCTTTTCAATGTCCTTGATCACCGCTGCAACCGCGATGTCGATGCCGCGCTTGAGGTCCATCGGGTTCATGCCGGCGGCAACCGCCTTGGCGCCTTCGCGCACGATGGCCTGGGCCAGCACGGTCGCGGTGGTGGTGCCGTCGCCGGCGAGGTCGTTGGTCTTGGAGGCGACCTCACGCAGCATCTGGGCGCCCATGTTCTCGAACTTGTCCTCGAGCTCGATCTCCTTGGCGACGGTGACGCCGTCCTTGGTGATGCGGGGCGCGCCGAAGCTCTTCTCGATGACGACGTTGCGGCCCTTCGGACCGAGCGTCACCTTGACGGCGTTGGCGAGAATGTCGACGCCGCGCAGCATGCGATCGCGCGCGTCTCCGGAAAACTTGACGTCTTTGGCAGCCATTTCTTCAATCCCTCGTGTTTCGTGATGTGTTTGCCGCTTGCGGAATGACCGAATGCCCGGATCGCGCGATCCGGGCATGACATTCAGCGGCTGTTCAGGCTGACGGCCTTAGGCCATGACGCCCATGATGTCCGACTCCTTCATGATCAGGAGCTCTTCGTTGTCGATCTTGACCTCGGTGCCCGACCACTTGCCGAACAGCACGCGGTCGCCGACCTTGAGGTCGATCGGGATCAGCTTGCCGGCCTCGTCGCGGCCGCCGGGGCCGACGGCGACGACCTCGCCCTGGGACGGCTTTTCCTTGGCGGTGTCCGGAATGATGATGCCGCCCTTGGTCTTTTCCTCGGCGTCGATACGTTTGACCACGACACGGTCATGCAGCGGACGAAATTTGGATTTAGCCATGACGTTTCCCTTTGGAGGCTCGCTTCGGAAGGAATGGAAGTGGGTAGGGGCGGCGTCCGTCCACCCTCTTGCCGAGGATCGAACGGCGCGCTTAGCAATCGGGCTTTCCGAGTGCTAATAGTGCGCCCGGAAATATGGCTTGGCCGCGATCCTGTCAAGCAAGGGTGGTTAAGCGATTGGTGAGGCGGATATAGGATCGTGTCTAGAGAAACTTATTGGTCGCGCTGGCGTATAAAGGACGTCATTGCTCCGACAGCGGTTTTGCGCTTGGCTGCAGGAGGGATGCGGTCGGGGTCTCATTTGGGGGACGGTTTGCTCGGGGGAATGTCATGATCAGGTCAGCTCACGCACGCACGGTTGCCAATCTGGCGGCCGCCTCCTGCCTGGCGCTGCTGCTTGGCGCCTGCGGCGGCGGTATGAGCCTGCCGTCGTTCTCGTCGTCTTCGCCGCCGCCCGAGGCTGAGCCCGGCACCGGCCCGGAAATGCCGGCGAGCATCCGCGCCGACGAGATCGTCGGCCGCTGGGGTCTCGCCTCGTTCCAGAACCCGGCCGACCGCGCCCGCACCGAGGCCGCGGCCCGGGCGCAGTGCAAGAATCCCTACGTGATCACCGCCGGTTCCTCCGGCGGCGTGATCATGCATCTCGCCGACCAGGCGACGCCGCAGGAGCTGCGGCTGAAGGGCTCGCCCAGCGGCAAGAACTACATCGGCCCGGCGGGTCCCACCCCCGGCGAGCAGGACCGCGAGATCGTCTCCTTCGACGGCCGCGTCCTGATCACCCGCTTCATCGACAAGGACGCCGCCACCCGCTACGGCAACATGGTCTACGTCCGCTGCGCGCCAAGGGCGTAGTTTCTCCTTCGTCATGCCCCGGCTTGACCGGGGCATCCAGTACGCCGCGGCCTCTCGGCTCAATCACCGCCGCCTCTGGAATACTGGATCGCCCGGTCAAGGCCGGGCGATGACAGTGGAGGGGATGGCCCCAAAAACAAAAACGCCGGCTCTCGCCGGCGTTTTGTTTTTCCGTAATGCCGCGCCCGATCAGTCGAACAGCGCGTCGATGTCGTCCTGCGAGGCGTGGCCGACGTCGCCGGCGAGCTTGGGGCCGTTGAGGAGCTTTTCGTCGTCGCTGCGGGTGTCGGCCGGCGCGGGCACATGGGCCTTGATCGCGTCGACGCCGCCCCAGATCTCCATCATCGCATTGATGTGCTGCTCGATGAACTTCATCGTGGTCATGACCTTGCTGATGCGCTGGCCGGTCAGGTCCTGGAAGTTGCAGGCTTCGAAGATCGAGATGACGCGTTCCTGGATGTCGTCGGCGAGCCGCTTCTGCTGGTCGGCCGATTGCACCTTGGACATCGCGCTGGCCGCCTGGTCGATCGATTCGGCGGCTTCGAGGATCTGCTGGGTCGCCTGCTCGGTGCCGCCGACGACCGCGCCGAGCTCGCCATTGACCTTGGCCATCTCGCCGCCGTCGAAGCTCTTGCCGTGCAGCGTCGCGATCTCGCGCTTGGTGCGGTCGATGGCGTCGTGGATGAGGTCGAGCTCGACCTTCAGCTTCTCGCACTGCTCGATCTGCGCCCGGTAAGTATCGAGCATGGTACGAGCTTCGGAGAGCTCGTGGGCGGTGGAAGCGTCGATCGCCGCCATGGCCGCGCTGCCGGACAAGGGCACGGTGCCCTTCGCCATCTGTGCGCGGATCGCACGCAGCTCCGCCATGATCTCGTTATGCATCGGCGCAGCCTCCTCAATCATTTCGGGGCTGGGCATCTCGCCGACAATAGCCTCCTCGACACGAAAACGTTTGCGGTGAATAGCCATCAGGAACTCCCCCCACCTCACTCACGCGTCTTTGTAGACAGAAGCAATTTAACACGAGGTTCACAGCGGGAACTGTTGCGCGGCCGCACGCGACGGCGCGAAAAGAAGCGATTAACCATGGGCCTGCGGCGTTCATGGAAAATAAACGCTGATCGCCAAATTGCACCCTCGCTCGCGACGTGGTGAATCGAAACGGCTGATACGTTTACCAAACAAAACGGCTTTTGCTCTTTATTGACCACGTCGCGGTCGCCGGTCAGCCATCGGCTCTGCACGACGCATGGGATCTAGACGAAACAGTACAGAGTACGTCGATGTTCAAGAAAATGTCTGTCGCGCTGCTCGGCAGCGCTTGCACCTTCATTGCCGGCGCGAACAGCGCCAGCGCCTTCGACAATAGTGTGCCGAACGATCCGCCCGCGGTGCTCTACCAGCCGCAGGTGCAGCCGGCGCCGGTGCGTGTCGCCTCCAATGCGAATATGGGCGGCGGCTTCATCGAGTTCCTGTTCGGTGACGGTCCCGGCCGCGGCCCGGCCTACGCGCCGCGGCAGCCGGTTTATCAGCAGCAGCCCGGCTATTACGACCAGCGCCGCCTGCCACCGATGGGCGAGCCGCAGATGCAGGGTGGATATCAGCAAGGCGCAGGTCTCCAGCAGGAGGCGGTCGATCCGCGCCAGCGTCCGTTCGATCCGAGATTCGAGAAGCAATCCGTCGACTATAGCGGCAAGGAAACTGCCGGCACCATCGTGGTCGATACGCCGAACAAGTTCCTCTATCTGATCGAGGGCAACGGCCGGGCGATGCGCTACGGCATCGGCGTCGGCCGTCCCGGCTTCACCTGGTCCGGCGTGAAGTCGATCACGGCCAAGCGCGAATGGCCGGACTGGACGCCGCCGGCGGAAATGATCGCGCGCCGGCCCGACCTGCCGCGGCACATGGAAGGCGGCCCGGAAAACCCGCTGGGCGCGCGGGCGATGTATCTTGGCTCGACGCTCTACCGCATCCACGGCTCCAACGAGCCCTGGACCATCGGCACCAACGTCTCCTCAGGCTGCATCCGCATGCGTAACGAGGACGTCATCGACCTCTACGGCCGCGTCAATGTCGGCACCAAGGTCGTGGTGATGTGATCGTCTGACGCTCGACATGAAAACGGCCGCCTCCCGGGCGGCCGTTTTTGTTTGTCGCGCTGATCGGGCAGCCTCACGCGTAGTCGCTGCCGCCATCGTCTCCGCCGCCGAAATCGCTGTCGTCGTCGGCTACGTCCATATTGCCGTTGTCGTGGTCGTTGTCGTCGTAGTTCTGATCGTTGTTGTTGTTGTCCCGGTCGTTCGACGCCTGGTCGGTGAAGCCCTGGCGGGAACCGTCGTCGCGGTCGCGGTTGGAGCCGATGTCGTTGAGACCGGCATCGCGCGCGAGCGAGCCGCCGGACTGGTCACTGCCGCCCCAGGGACTTCCACCAGCGCTGCGGTCGCCGAGCGCGTTGGTGTCGCCGAAGGCCTGCTGGTGCGATCCGCCCATCATGCCGCGGATGCTGGAGAGCAGCAGCGAGCCGCCGACGACGCCGGCCGCGGCTGCCGCCGCGGTGCCGAGGAACGAGCCGCCGCCACCGCCCATCGGCGGAGCGCCATAGCCCTGACCCGGAGCTTGACCGGGACCTTGACCTGGGCCTTGGCCGTAGGCCTGTCCATAAGGAGGCGGCGCGCCGTAACCGGGCTGCGTCTGCGGCATCGCCTGACCGGTGTTCCAGACCGGCCGCGCGTCACGCGGCGGCACGTTCGGAACCGAGCCGCGCGAGGGGCCTCCGCCGAACAGCGAGTCGCGCATGGTATCGAGGAAGCCGCCGGACTGCGCCTGCTCGGGCGCATGGGCCGCTTCCAGCTCCTGGATGCGGTTATGAGCACGCTTCAGCGCTTCGTCCTGCAATAGCGTGGTCTGCACCAGTGCGTAGACCGCGCCGGGCGCCTTGCGCAGCCCGTCGGAGATCGCGGCGATCGCGTCGGGATCCCGCGGTGCATTTTCCAGTTTCGAAAGCCGGTCGAAAAGCTCGTCGACGAGCTGGCGTTCCTGCGGCGTCATGATCAGTCTCCCTCGCTCAAACCAAGCGCGAGGCAGATGTAGGGTTCCATTGTGGCCCCAACAGTGCCGGCCGGATTAAATTTCGGTATGCGACAAGCTGCCCAGCGGCTTGCTTTCCGCCGGTTTCACCCCAGCGTGACGCCGCTGTCGGCCAGCAGGCGCGCAAACCCATCGCCTGAAAGATAAGCATGCTCGCGTTCGCGGACGTCGGTCATCGGATCGAGGCCGGTGAGGACATCGTCGACGAAGCCGGGGTGGCACATCACGAGGCCGCCATCGGGGAGGCCTTCCAGAAACTGCCGCATCAGCGCGCCGAAATCGGCCTCGCGCGTAAAATCATAGGCGCCGGCAAAGCCGGGATTGAAGCCGAGGCCGGCGCTGGCGGCGCGGCGGCGGAATTGCGCGCTCAGGATATCGAGCACCATGGCTTTTGGTGAGGCCAGCCGCTGCACGAGCGGCAGGTCGCGCCCGCCCTGGCGGACCCAGGCTTTCGGCGCGGCTTCGCTGACCGCATCGACAAAGCCGTCACGCACCTGCGGATACAGCTGCACATGCTGGTGGCCGTCGACGAAGTCGGGCGCGCGCCCGAATGCTTCCGCGAACGCCGCCAGCTGCGCCTTGACCTCATTGCGAAAGAATTCGCGGTCGAGCCGGCGCGCAAGGCCGGCGCGCAGCAGCTTCGGGAACGGCACGAACATGTCGCCGTCCAGCGGTCGGAAATGCATGGTGAGCGGCCGGAACGGCGCCGACAATGTCACGTGCAAGCCGATCGCGCAGCGCGGGCTCGCTTTCGCCGCCGTCTGGAGCGCCTCGATCTCGCCGCGCTCGATCGCCGGTCCCACCATCATCACCGAGGTGGCATTGAGACGCCCGCGTTCGATCAGGTCGCGGATGGCCCGATTGACGCCCGGGCTGATGCCGTAATCGTCGGCGCAGAGCCAGATCCGCCGCAGGCCCGCGGCCGCGCTCATTCGGCGGCCGTCCTCTTCGAGGCGTCGTCGGCCTTCCCGGTCTCGAAATGCTTTTCGCTGTGCTCGGCGACGAAGTAGATCGGGCGCGCCTTCAGCTCGGACAGGATCTTGCCGATATATTCGCCGACGATGCCGATCATGATGAGCTGCACGCCGCCGATGGTCATCAGGCCGATCACGAGCGAGGGATAGCCGGGCACCTGCTTGCCCGTGGTCCAGACTTCCCAGAGGATCGAGAGGCCGAACAGGAAGGCGCCGCCGGCGAGGATCACGCCGAGCAGGCTGGCGAAGCGCAGCGGTGCCACCGAGAACGAGGTCACCCCTTCGATCGAAAGACCGAGCAGGCGCGCGGCGCTGAAGGTCGTCACGCCATGGGTGCGCGGCGCGGGCTCGTAATCGACGCGGATCTGGCGGAAGCCGATCCAGCTCGCGAGGCCCTTGAAGAAGCGGTTGCGCTCCGGCAGCTGCCTGAGCGCTGCGACCGCGCGCGGCGACAGCAGGCGGAAGTCGCCGGCGTCTTCGGGGATCTTCTGGCGCGCGCCCCAATTGATCAGCGAATAGAACCCGCGCACGGCGACGCGGCGCAGGAAGGGCTCGTTGTCGCGATGCGCCTTGGCGGTATAGACGACGTCATAGCCGTCCTCGATCCAGTGCCGCACCAGCTGCTCGACCAGGGCCGGCGGATGCTGGCCGTCGCCGTCCATGAACATCACGGCGCCGAGCCGGGCATGGTCGAGGCCGGCCATCAGCGCGGCTTCCTTGCCGAAATTGCGCGACAGCGACACCACCTGAACGTCGACCGCGTCGGCCGGCAGCGACCGGGCGATCGAGAGCGTCGCGTCCGCGCTGCCGTCGTCGACATAGACGACTTCGCAACGCAAGCGATAGCGCTGCTGCAAGGTCTTGGCGAGATCGCAAATGCGCTGGTGCAGGGCGGCGAGGCCCGCCGCCTCGTTGTAGACGGGGACGACAATCGACAACCCCTTCGCGGCGGCACTGGCCGCGGTGGTCGTCATGCCGGAAACGTCAGAGCCCAGCGTCATTGATCAAGGTTCCAGAGGCGTCCATGGTTCTCAACAGCATATGGTAGCTGCCGTTTGCTGTCGCTACGCTGAACGGACCTGAGGCTCACTGCCGCAGGAATGCCTCGAGCTTGGCGAACAGCGGGTTCTCCCGGTCGAACACATAGTCGAGCGAAACCACCGAGACGGTCTCGGCGCCATGCTCGCGCAGGAAGCTCGCCAGCGCATAGAGCTGACCCGGCGGACAGTGCAGCGTCAGCATGCCCGACGAGGTCGGCCCGCCGAACGGGGCTTCGACACCGAAGCGCTCGTGGGCTTCGCCGAGCAGGGCGGCGTCGCATTGCTGGAAGCGGGTGCGGACCTCGCGGTATTTGTTGGCCCGCGCCCTTGCTGCGATGTGATCGAGGATGACGCGCGCGGTCTCCCGCGCCTGCGGCGACCAGTCGGCATCCTTCGAGGCGACCAGATTGGCCTGGCTGCGCAGGATCACGCCGTCGTCGAGCACCCGCAAGCCATTGGCGGCGAGCGTCGCGCCGGTCGTGGTGATGTCGACGATCAGCTCGGCGCTGCCGGCCGCCGGCGCGCCTTCGGTCGCGCCCGCGCTTTCGACGATGCGGTAATCGGTGATGCCGTGGCTCTGGAAGAAGGTGCGGGTGAGGTTGATGAACTTGGTCGCGACCCGCATCCGCATGTGATGCTGCTCGCGGAAGCCGGTGGTGACGTCGTCGAGGTCGGCCATGGTGCGGACGTCGATCCACGCCTGCGGCACCGCGACGACGACGTCGGCATAGCCGAAGCCGAGCCCGTCGATCAGGGACACGCGCTTGTCGGCATCCGCGATGTTCTCGCGCACCAGGTCTTCGCCGGTGACGCCGAGATGCGCGAAGCCGCGCGACAGTTGCGATGCGATCTCGCTCGCCGAGAGATAGGCGACCTCGACATTGTCGAGGCCCGCGAGCGTGCCGCGATAGTCGCGCGCGCCGCCGGCCTTCGACAGCTTGAGCCCGGCGCGGGCGAAGAACGCCTCGGTGTTTTCCTGCAGGCGGCCCTTGGAGGGAACGGCCAGGACGAATGGCGCGCTCATGACTTAAGCTCCCACCTTGCGACCGATCCGGGTCAGCGCGTCGACCCAGACCGAGAAGCCGACCGCGGGGATCGGCTCGGCCGATCCGAGCTGGGTCATCAGCCCGTCATAGCGGCCGCCGGCGACCAGCGGCTCGGCGCCGTTGCCCCTGTGATGCAGCTCGAATTCGAAGCCGGTGTAATAGTCGAGGCCGCGTCCGAACGCGGTCGAAAAGCGCGTCTGCTTCACGTCGATGCCGCGCGCGGCCATGAAGCCGACCCGGCTTTCGAACTGGTCGACGGCGGCGCTGAGGTCGAGCTTCGCGTCCGTGGTGAGCGCGCGGAGCTCGGCGACGGCATCGTCGGGATTGCCTGCGATCGACAGGAAGCGCTTGAGCACGGCGATCGCCTCGCGCGGCAGCGCGCCGCCCTTCAGCGTCGACTGCTCGAGGAAACGGTCGGCGATCTCGGCCGTGGTGCGGCCCCCGACATTGGTGGTGCCGGCGATCGACATCAGATCGGTGACGAAGGCGAGCGCCGCCTTGCGGTCGGAGCCGGCGAGCGCGGCCAGCACACCCTCATATTCGCTGCGGGTCGCGGTGGTCGCGGCCGCCAGCTTCTCCAGATCTTTTTCCAGGCTGATCTTGCGGTTGAAATCCTTGACCAGGCGGCGGCGCCAGACCGGATAGAGGTCGAGCGCATCGAGCAGGGCGTTGAACAGCGCCACGTCGCCGGTGCGAATCTCGACATCGCGGACACCGAAGGCTGCGGTCGCTTCCAGCGCCAGCGCCAGCATCTCGGCGTCGGCCGCGGCGCGGTCCTGGCGGCCGAACGATTCGATGCCGGCCTGCAGAAATTCGCTGGCCTGGCCGCTGCGGTAGCGGAACACCGGGCCGAGATAGCTGAACCCGGCCGGCTGGCCCGCGCGGCTCGAGGTGAGGTAGTCGCGGGCGACGGGAATGGTCAGGTCCGGGCGCAGGCAAAGCTCTTCGCCGGACAGGTCCGTCGTCAGGTACAGGCTCTTGCGGATGTCCTCGCCGGAGAGGTCCAGGAACGGCTCGGCCGGTTGCAGGATCGCGGGCTCGGCCCTGACATAGCCGGCCTGCGCGAACGACAAGAGCAGCGTGTCCGCCCAGGCGGCGGAGCCGGCAGCATTTGAGGTGGCAGTCGCGGTCATAACAGGGGTCCATCGTCCCGGTGGAACCGGGCAGGGCGAAAGAAGGGAGGCGAATTGGCGCAGGCCTTAGCATGGCGCGAAAGCGGTTTCGACCTCCAAAGGATCAATCGCTTAACGGCTTTGGAGGCGGGACGCAGCGATCTGTCAGAAAGTATTTTAGGTATTTTAATACCTAGGGCGGGAGGGGCCTGGCTTTCACTCAGTTTGGCCAGGGAGATCTCTGGGCGCATCGCCAAGCGATGCATCGGTCGAGGCGAAGGCAATCCCTGCGGTTTCGGACGCGGCGTGATCTGCGAGCTCCTCGGCAAGCTCGAGAATTCTCTGCCTCCTGCTCGGGTCCCTTATGCCGAGAAATGCCTTGATGAGCCCTAGCTCCTCGCGTCGCCGCCTGTCCGATGCAACATCGTCGTCCATGGCCATGTCGTCCTGCGCGACAGCCTCATTGCCCGTCGCTGATTCCTGTCCGGGCATGCGACTCAATGCAGCAACCGCAAGCTCAACGTCACATTGAGAAATTGAGGAGGACAGGCAAGTCGTCGCATACTCATATTGGGTATGGCGGATGACCCGTTCGCTGCTGCCTTCGCTTACAATGTGAATGTTGGTTTCGATTCATGCGCAATGCATCAGATGCTATCCGGACGGTCTCGCGACACACGCTGGCCTATATGCTGTTTTCGATCAGCGAGCTGTTCCGGCACTACGACGAATTCGATCCGCTGGACCTATTGATCGTTCATGCGATTCTCAACGCAAACGTGATCAATGTGATGAACGATCCGTCGCTGGACGAGAGATTCTCCAGCATTCACGCGGTCGAGCCGGATGCGATCAAGCAAGGGGTGTCCCGCGCGGCGCTCTCTCGCTTCCTCAGCCTGCCGCTCGAGACGGTTCGCCGTCGCGTGACGGGACTTAAGAGACGAAAGATTCTCGCCGAAACCAAGGCCGGGCTCATCGTGACCGAGCAGAACGCATTCAGGTTTGGAAACAATCACGAACTGCAGAAGACTAATATGCTGCTGCTCACAAAACTGCTTCGCGATCTCAAGCGCGCCGGCATCAACGGGCCGGATGATCTGCGTGCCCCCAAGGGCGCTGCATCGACAAGGAAGGCGAAGTAAGCGGCAGGATATGGATCAAAGCCTTCTCGATACTGCTCGCGATGGAACGCAAAGAACAGCATTAGACGGCTTGCTGTCGTTTCAGGGCCTCAAGCCATCCGCGGCTCTCGAGCTCCGATCGTACGACATCGATCATTTCGGAGAGAGTGAGAGATATGCCGGCGCATCCAGCATGCCGCTGTCGGCGGGGGCGACTGCAATCAAGCGTGCCCAGCTCAGCCTGCCGGTCCTGACGCTGTCTCTGGTGAAGACCTTCCCGCGGATCATCCGCGGTTATGATCTGGCGCACGCCATCGCGGTGGCGGTGCCGATGGACCATGTGACCTCCACCCGCATCAACGGGCAATCAATTGGCAGCTCCATACTCGTTCTCAAGGGGAGATCCGATTGCCTGGTCTATGAGCCGGCGGGGCGTTTGTGGGCTGTCGCCTATTTCAGCCCGCCCGAGCGCGAGCCCTGGTCTCAGCTGGATGACGGCTATCATTTGCTGAGTCCGGCATCGGAAGTACTTGCCTCCCTGCATGGCTCGATTTCCACGACGCTTGAAACCGCGGCACATGATCCAGACTTCCTGAACGAGCCGACGTCGCGAACGGCGGTCGAACAATCCCTGTTCGCCGCAATGGATGCTGCCATTCGGTCCAACGTGAAGCGCGGGCCCATGCACTCCACGACGGACAGCTATCAGCGGATCGTCGCAGAGATGGAACGATTGATCCGCCACGATCTCGCGATCTGGCACAAGACGACCGAACTGGCAGAGCGGGTGGGAGTGTCCGTTCGGACCCTCCAGAGTGCGACGCAGGCCATCTGCGGCATGAGCCCTCATCGCTACAGCCGGGTCTTGCGCCTCTGGTCGGTACGAAAGCAGCTGCGCACCGGCCCGGCTCGTCGCAGTGTGAAGGCCTGCGCAATCGGCCATGGCTTCTGGCATCTGAGCGAGTTCGCAGCGAGCTATAGGGCGGCTTTCGGAGAGCTGCCGTCCGAGACCCTGCATCGGTCGAAGCGAGAGGTCATCTAAAGCGCGAACCTGTAGAGCCGCCGCGCGTGAATCGACCTTAGGTTCGCCTGACTAGGTTAGGTGCCGCCCCAGTCGCCCAGCACCGCCTGCACCAGCGCCAGCGCCGCCACCGCGGCCGTGTCGGCCCGCATGATTCGGGGTCCCAGCGCCAGCCGCAGGATTTTCGGCTGCCGCAACAGCAGGGCGCGCTCCTCCTCGGCAAAGCCGCCTTCGGGGCCGATCAGCACGTCGATGCCAACGCTGCCTTGGTCATGTCCGGCTTCGCGCGCGTCTTGCAGGCTCTGAATGGGGTTTTGGACCTCCGCCGCTTCATCGCAGAAGATGAGCAGCCGGTCGGCAGGGCGCTGACTGAGATACCGGTCCAGCGGCACCGGCTCGGCGACCGTGGCGATGCTGAGGATGCCGCATTGCTCGGCGGCCTCGACGACATTGGCGCGCATCCGCTCGGTGTTGACCCGGGAGGCCTGGGTGAAGCGGGTCAGGACCGGCTGAAGCGTGGCAGCGCCCATTTCGATGGCCTTCTGGACCATGTAGTCCAGCCGGGCATGCTTGAGCGGGGCAAAGACGTAGGTGAGGTCAGCGAGCCGGTCCTGGGGCCGGGCCTGCTGGAGGATGACGAGGCCGTCCGGCCGCTTGCGGCCTTCGATCGCGGCCTGCCACTCGCCGTCGCGGCCGTTGAACGCCAAAACCTCGGCCCCGGCGGTAAGCCGCAGCACATTGCCGAGATAATTGCTCTGGTCGCGGTCGAGCGGAACCCTGGCGTCCTGGGCAAGGGGGACATCGACAAACAGGCGGGGGGCACGAAAATCGTGGGAGGGCATCGTTCAAAGGTCCAATTTGCCGCCGTTATTAACCGAAAGCCGCCATTTCGGGGGTAAATATTGCCAAATCGGTGCGTCGGCGCGCCGCGCTCTTGCCCTATTCGACGGGTTGTTAAGGGCCGGCGGGAATCGTAAAATCGCGAGCACGCTGGTTGCGCTTCAATTGGGAAGACGCCAAGCCCCGTAAGCTCCTGCCGGAGAGACTGCCTTGATGATCCGTCATTTGATGGTTCCGATCACTGCCGCCATGGTCACCTTGGGCGCCGCGGGTGCCCACGCGCAGGGCTTCCCTGCGCCGCTGCCTGGCCAAGCCCCAACCAGTTCCGCGTTTCCGCCCGTGAACGGCTCGGCGCCGAGCGCTTCGGTCGGTGCAGCGCCCCAAGGATCGTTTCCCGTGAACGGCGCCGCGCCCGTCGGTGGCGCAGGTGCCTTCAGCGCCGCCCCGCCGACGCAAGGCGGTCCCGGCGAGGACTGCATGAAAACCTTCATGCCGCTGCGCGAGGAAGCCGAGAAGCGCGGCAAGCTGATCAAGGCCGCGAGCGATCGTCACGCCTCGCCGGACGAAGCCTGCAAGCTGATTCGCAATTTCAGCCAGGCTGAGACCAAGATGATCAAGTACATCGAGGTCAACGCTTCGAAGTGCGGGATTCCGGCGCAGGTCAGCGCGCAGATGAAGGACGGCCACAAGAACACCGAGGCCATGGCGACGAAGGTCTGCAACGTCGCGCAGCAGATGCAGAACCAGCCGCGCGGTCCGGCCGGTCCGTCGCTGAGCGAGGTGCTGGGCTCGGGCTCGGCGCCTGAAGCCAATGCCGGCAAGAAGGGCGGCAGCACCTTCGATACGCTCAACGGCAACGTCCTCACCCGATGAGTGATACATCCGCCCGCGTTGCCGATTCCACCGGCAACTGGGTCGATACGCTTGCGCCGCAATGGGCGCGGCCTTATTTGCGCTTGTCCCGCTTCGATCGTCCGATCGGCTCCTGGCTCCTGTTGATGCCGTGCTGGTGGTCGGCGGCGCTCGCGGCGGGCATGGCGCATGATGTCCGCGGCCTGCCCCTCACCATCGTGCTGTTCTTCATCGGCGCCTTCGTCATGCGCGGAGCAGGCTGCACCTGGAACGACATCACCGACCGGGATCTCGACGACAAGGTCGAGCGCACCCGCTCGCGGCCGCTGCCGTCGGGCCAGGTGACGACCAAGCAGGCGCTGGCCTTCATGGTCGCGCAGGCGCTGACCGGTCTCGTGGTGCTGCTGCAATTCAACCGCTTCGCAGTCCTGACCGGCATCGCCTCGCTTTTGATCGTCGCGATCTATCCCTTCATGAAGCGCATCACCTGGTGGCCGCAGATCGTGCTCGGCCTCGCCTTCTCCTGGGGCGCGCTGATGGGATTTGCCGTCACCTTCGGGCGCATCGAATTGACCGCGCTGGTGCTCTATGCCGGATCGATTTCGTGGGTGATCGGCTATGACACGATCTATGCGCACCAGGACGCCGAGGACGACGCGCTGATCGGCATCAAATCCACCGCGCGGCTGTTCGGCGCGCACACGCACCAGGCGCTGATCCTGTTCTACGGGCTTGCGGTGATGCTGATCGGCGTCGCGCTGGCCTCAGGCGATGCGCGCTGGCCGGCCTGGCTCGGGCTTGCGGCGTTCGCCGTGCATCTGGCCTCGCAGATCGTGCGGCTCGATATCAGCGACCCCTTGCTCTGCAAGCGCCTGTTCTTCTCGAACAAGTATGCGGGCTTCCTGCTGTTTGCGGGATTGCTGGTCGACGCGGTGATGCGGGCGGCGTAGCCCGTAGGGTGGGCAAAGGCGCTCTTGCGCCGTGCCCGCCATCTTCCCGGGATTGAGATAAAAAAGGTGGGCACGCTTTCGCTTTGCCCACCCTACGGCACTGTGCGTGCCGTTCAATTCCTTGCGATGATCTCGCGTTCGCCCTGATGAACCGACAGCTCGCGCGTCATGGCGGTGCGCCGGCGCATCAGGAATTTCGGACGGCGGGCGCGGATCGCGTTGGCGCGACGACGGCGCGGCGTCGGCTTGCGGGCACCTTCGTCGAGCTGCGGAAGCGCAAACAGCTCGCTCCAGATCGCCCAGGCCTCGGCGAGCTCGTCGCCATCGTTGCTGACCAGCAGCGGAACGGACAGCGAGGGATCGCGATGCACGAGGACGAGGGTCTGCGCCTCGTCATTGCCGCGCAACGCAACGCCGATGAAGTCGCTGACGCGGACGTTGATCGCCATCTGCATGCCGCGGACGGCACGGCGCAGCACGACACGCTCGCGATGAAGCTCGATCTGCCTGGTGTATCCGTCGGCGCGCGGATCGTGCGCATCGAAGCGGACCGGAAGGGAAAGAGGGTCGAGCCGCAAGCTGCGGCCCGACCCGGCGGGAGCGATCCCGCTTGTTGCTGTTTGACGCCTCACGGCTTTAGTTCTCCCCGCCGGGATTATGTTCCCGGTCGATGCGAGGACCTTAGCGCGCGCCGTTCCGAAACCACTTAAAAAGGCTGGTTAATCCAGCGTCACCGCCGCTCATGATTGACAAGACCTTGGCACGCATGATTGACGAGACGTTGCGCTAGACTTGCGAATCTGAGCTTTTTGCGGGCTGAAAACGCTTGAAGTCCGTACCAATTGGGCACATCTGGTGTTCAGGGCCGGTATCGCCCCGAAACCTCCCGCCGCAACAGGATTTCGTTTGTGAACCCTTCACCAAGCTCGACGCTTTCGCCCCAGGATTCGTCCAAAGCCAATCGCGACCTGTTCGATCAGACCGCGCTCTCCGATCTCGCGCAGCGGCTGGTCGAGGCGGCCAAGCGCGCCGGTGCGGATGCGGCCGATGCCGTCGCCGTGCGCGGCGTCTCGCAGGGCGTCGAGGTGCGTGACGGGCGCGTCGAGGAATCCGAACGCTCCGAGGGCGACGATGTCGGCCTGCGCGTGCTGGTCGGCCAGCGCCAGGCGGTGGTCTCGACCAACGACGTCAGCGGCGATGCCGTGACCAAGCTTGCCGAGCGCGCGGTTGCGATGGCGCGCGTCGCGCCCGACGACAAATATGTCGGCCTGGCCGATCCCGCGCTGCTGGCGCGCGACTTCCCCGATCTCGATCTGCTCGATCCCGACGTGCCCGCGACCTCCGAGCTCGAGCGCCGCGCGCTCGAAGCCGAGGCTGCCGCGCTCGCCGTGAAGGGGGTGACCAAGTCCGGCGGCGCCTCCGCCTCCGCCGGCATGGGCGGCATGGTGCTCGTCACCAGCACCGGCTTTCATGGTTCTTATTTGCGTTCCAGCCAGGGCATTTCAGCGACCGCGATATCGGGCGAAGGCACCGGCATGGAGCGTGATTACGACTTCACCTCGGCGCCGCACGGCGCCGATCTCCTGTCGCCGGAAATCGTCGGCCGTTCCGCCGGCGAGCGTACCGTGGCGCGTTCCAATCCGCGCAAGGTCGAGACCTGCAAGGTGCCGGTCGTGTTCGATCCGCGCGTTGCGGGCTCGCTGGTCGGCCACGTCGTCGGTGCCATCAACGGCGCCTCGATCGCACGCAAGACCAGCTTCCTGAAGGACAAGCTCGGCCAGCAGCTGTTCGCCAGGAACATCCGCATCATCGACGATCCCCTGCGCAAGCGCGGCCTGCGCTCGCAGACGTTCGATGCCGAAGGCGTCGCGGTGAAGAAGATCGCGCTGGTCGACGAGGGCGTGCTGACGACCTGGCTGCTCGACTGCGCGACCGCGCGCGAGCTCGGCCTCACCACCACCGGCCACGCCCATCGCGGCGTCTCGTCCTCGCCGTCGCCCGGGCCGTACAATCTGCATCTCGAACCGGGCACGCCGACCCCGGCCGAGCTGATCGCCGACATCAAGCAGGGCTTCTACGTCACCGACCTGATCGGCTCCGGCGTCAACGGCGTCACCGGCGATTACAGCCGCGGCGCCTCCGGCTTCTGGATCGAGAATGGCGAGCTGACCTATCCCGTCAGCGAAGTCACGATCGCGGGCCATCTGTTCGAGATCTTCAAGTCGATGCAGCCGGCGAACAATCTCGAGTTCCGCTACGGCATCAATGCGCCGACGGTGCGCATCGAGGGTTTGACGCTTGGCGGACGCTGACGCGCATGCAACTGACGAAACCATCCTGACGCGCGACGCGGCGCTGCTGCAGGACGCGGTGCGGGAGGCAGGCAGCCTCGCGCAGTCGATGTTCCGCACCGAATTGAGGACGTGGACCAAGGGCGCGTCCTCGCCGGTGTCGGAAGCCGACATTGCCGTCAACGATTTGCTCGAAGCGCGCCTGCGCTCGGCGACGCCCGATTATGGCTGGCTGTCCGAGGAGAGCGCCGACGACGAGGTGCGGCTGTCGCGGCGGCGGACCTGGGTGGTCGATCCCATCGACGGCACCCGCAATTATCTCGGCGGTCATGACGAATGGTGCGTCAGCGTCGCGCTGGTCGAGGATGCCTCGCCGGTGCTGGCTGCGGTGTTTGCGCCCGCGACCGACGAGTTCTTCTTCGCGGCCCGCGGGCAGGGCACGACGCTCAACGGCAAAGCCGTGCGGGCGGCGTCCGGATCCGCGCTCGACTTCTCCCGCGTCGCCGGCCCGAAGCCGATGGTCGAGCGGCTCAATATTGCTGGCGGCGACATCAAGCTGCATCCGCGAATCGGTTCGCTCGCGCTGCGCCTGTGCCGGGTCGCCGATGGCGTGCTGGATGCGGCTTTTGCCGGGGGCAACAGCCATGATTGGGACCTTGCGGCGGCCGATTTGATCGTGCAGGAAGCGGATGGTAGGATGAGCGACCTCTCCGGAGATCCCATCCTCTATAACCGCCGGGAAGTCACGCACGGGGTGCTGGTGGCAGCGGGTCGCGATCGTCATGCGGGCATCGTCGCGCATTTTCGAAATCGTCCCTTGCCCTGAGTGCGTCCGTCGTGCTTCTCGAACACTGCTTTGCCGGGCAGCCCGTTAGGAACAGAACCCATGCCAGATAGTGCCCCGCAACAATTGCTGCATCTCGTCATCGGCGGCGAACTGCTCGATCTCGAGCACAACACCTTCAAGAACCTCGATGACGTCGAGGTCGTCGGCCTCTATCCGAACTATGCGTCCGCTCACGTCGCCTGGCGCGCCAAGGCGCAGAGCACGGTCGACAACGCGCAGATGCGCTACTTCATCGTCCATCTCCATCGGTTGCTCGACCCGAATCAAGAACCGGCGCGTTGAAAAAACTGCTTCGCAATACGCTGCGAAGCAGCTGGTTTCAGCGTGCCGTCGGGGTTCTGGCGGCCGAATATCTGCGCCTGGTCTGGCGGACCAACAAATTCACGTTCGATCCGCCTGACGTCTATGACATCGTCGAGCCGCAGATCCCCGCGATCTTCGCCTTCTGGCACGGCCAGCATTTCCTCACGCCCTTCATCAAGACCAAGGAGTCCTACCGGGCCAAGGTCCTGATCTCGCGGCATCGCGACGGCGAGTTCAACGCGATCGCCGTCGAGCGGCTCGGCATCGGCCTCATCCGTGGTTCCGGTGACCACGGCGGCGCCTTCCACCGCAAGGGCGGGGTGGGCGCGTTCAGGGAAATGGTGCACACGCTCCAGGACGGTTGTAATGTCGCGCTGACCGCCGATGTCCCCAAGCGCTCGCGCGTGGCCGGGCTCGGCATCATCATGCTGGCACGGGAATCGGGGCGGCCGATCATGCCTTTCGCGATGGCGACCAGCCGCTTCATCCGGCTCAAGAACTGGGACCGCACCACCATCAACCTGCCGTTCGGGCGGGGCGCATTGGTCGGCATCAAGGAAATCCACGTGCCGCCGGATGCCGACGCCGCCACCATGGAAGCGCTGCGGCTGGAGCTGGAAGAGACCTTGAACGAGGCGACCCGCCGCGCATACGCGCAACTCGGCCGTCCGGGGCCCCAAGATGGCTAATTCGCTGCCGATAACGCTGCGGATGTACCGGCGCCTGGCCTCGGGCCTGGTGCCGCTTGCGCCGGCGCTGATCAAGCGGCGGCTGAAGCAGGGCAAGGAGGATCCCGCCCGCGTCGGCGAGCGGCGGGGCCTGTCCCGGGACGTGCGTCCGCACGGCCCCCTGGTCTGGATTCACGGCGCCAGCGTCGGTGAGGTGCTCGCCGCAGCCGCGCTGATCGAGCGCCTGCGCGACCTCAATCTGCGCATCCTGCTCACCTCGGGCACCGTCACCTCCGCCGCCGTCGTCGCAAAGCGCTTTCCGCCCGACGTCATCCATCAATACGTGCCGTATGATTCCCCGCGCTATGTCGCGCGCTTCCTCGATCACTGGAAGCCGTCGTTGGCGCTGTTCATCGAATCCGATTTGTGGCCGAACCTGATCCTGGCGGGCGCCGCGCGCCGCCTGCCGATGGTGCTGATCAACGGGCGGATGTCACCGCGCTCCTTCCCGCGCTGGCGGCGGATGTACGGCACCATCTCGGCGCTGCTGTCGCGGTTCGACATCTGCCTGGCGCAATCGAAGACCGATGCTGAACGTTTCTCCGCGCTCGGCGGCCGCGACGTGGTCACCACGGGCAATCTCAAGCTCGACGTGGCCGCGCCGCCGGCCGATCCCGCCAAGCTCGAGCGGCTGATGGCGATAACGCGCGGCCGCCCGATCATCGTCGCGGCCTCGACCCATCCGGGCGAGGACGAGATGCTGGTCGCGGCGCATCGCAGCCTCGTCGGTTTCTTCCCGCAGCTTCTGACCGTGATCGTGCCGCGGCATCCGGATCGCGGCACCTCGATCGCGGGCCTGATCACGGCGTCGGGCCTGAAGCCGGCGTTGCGCTCGCGCGAGGAATTGCCGACGGCCGCGACCGACGTCTATGTCGCCGACACCATGGGCGAGCTCGGCCTGTTCTACCGCCTCTCGCCGGTCGTGTTCATGGGCGGATCGCTGATCCGCCATGGCGGCCAGAATCCGATCGAGGCGATCAAGCTCGGCGCCGCGATCGTCCATGGTCCGCACGTCTTCAACTTCGCCGATGTCTACGAGGCGCTCGACGGCAGCGGCGGCGCGCGCCAGGCCGACACACAGGAGGCGCTGGTCAAGCAGCTCGGCCAGTTGCTGGCCGATGCCGCCGTGCGCGACGGGATGCAGCGCGCCGGCGCAGGCGTGGTCGAGGAGCTCGGCGGTGCGCTTAATCGCACCATGACGGCGCTCGAGCCCTATCTGTTGCAGCTTACCATCGAGATGGGGGCCGCCAATGCGTGAGCCGGCCTTCTGGTACCGGCCGCGTTCCTTCAAGTCTCATGCGTTACGGCCGTTGGGCTTGCTCTATGGCGCGATCACCGAACGGCGCATGCTGCGCCAGGGCTTTGACGCCGGCATCCCCGTGATCTGCGTCGGCAACTACCATGTCGGCGGCGCCGGCAAGACGCCGACCGTGCTCGCATTGACAAAGCTGTTGCGCGAGCTCGGCGAGACGCCGGTGGTGCTCAGCCGCGGTTATGGCGGGCGCCTCAAGGGTCCGGTCATGGTCGATCGCGAGCGTCACACCGCTTCCGACATCGGCGACGAGCCGCTGATGATGGTGCGCGACGTTCCTGTCGTGGTCGCGCACGACCGTCTCGAAGGCGTTGCGCTCGCGAAGTCGCGGGGCGCGACCGTGGTCCTGATGGACGACGGTTTCCAGAACCCGCGCCTGCTGAAGGACGCCTCCCTGATCGTGATCGACAGCGAGCGCGGCCTCGGCAACGGCAAGGTGTTTCCGGCCGGTCCCTTGCGCGCGCCGCTGAAGGCGCAGCTCGCGCGCACCGATGCGCTGGTGCTGATCGGCAATGGCCATGCCGCCAACGATGTCGCGGCGGAGCTTGCGAAGCGCAACAAGCCGGAGCTGCGCGCGCGCCTGAAGCCGGATGCGGCCTCGGTCGCGCAACTCCTCGGCAAACGAGTCTTTGCGTTCGCCGGCATCGGCGATCCCGCGCGTTTCTTCCGCAGCTTGCGTGCCTGCGGCATCGAGGTCGCGCGCACGCGCCCCTTTGCCGATCACCACATGTTTTCGCAGAACGAGATCGCGGCGCTCGCAGCGGAGGCGCAGCGCGAGCAGCTCACGCTGGTGACGACGGAAAAGGATCTTGCGCGCCTGCGCGGCCGCGAGGGCGTGCCCGACGGCATCGTGCCGTTCGCGGTGCAGCTCGAATTCGATGATCCGGCAGCGCTCCGGCAATTGATCAGCGATCATCTCTACAGGGCGCGCGAGCGGCGGTTCGGCAGGCGATGATGTCTTGATGATTTCTTGGCGTGGGCAAAGCGCTCCGCCGTAGCCCAACACCGCGCGCCATGCGATATGCGACAATTGACCGGGGCGACATGTCGCGGCGGATGAATTGTCTTCCGCACGTTCGGGAGTTGATGTAGCCTCGCATGAGAGCCGTCACCGGGACGTGCCGAACTCCCGGCAATCATCGGCGGCGTTTATGCCCACGGCGGGCAACGTACCATCATCATTTCAGATGCGAGACCGTTACGATCAGTTCGGAACGGCCGGAGAGTTATTGCCAAAAGCTCAGAGGAGAACATGCCATGCATTTTTGCCTCACTGGACAATATACACCACGCGCTCTCAACGCCATTTTGGAAAACCCCACGATCAATCGCCAGGAGGCGGCGACAAAACTCATTGAAGCGGCCGGCGGCAAGCTGATTTCGATGTACAGCGTTGCTGCCGACGGTCCGGGCGTTCTGGTGATTTTCGATGTGCCTGATCCGAGCACGGCTCCGGCCATCTCCGGTCTGACCGTCACGGTGGGCACCCTGCAGAACGTGAAACTGACCCGGCTGTTCACGCAGGACGAGATCAAGCAGGTCCGCCAGAACGCGGCGAAGCTGCGCTCTTCGTATAGTCCGCCCGGAGGCTGACATCCGGATCTCAAGCGATGCCGCCGCAATCGTATCGGGCGGCGGCAACGCTTACCTCACAGCAAAAAGCAGGTCTGCGCGCTGAGGCGAGGCGAAGGCCTTCCGGCGTCTATCGACGGACGATGCGGAGGGCGCGTGCTGTGTCCGGCGCCACAGGTCCGACTGAACGTGCTTGCCAGCGGACCCGTCAAGGGCATGCAATCCCGGCTCAGCGGTCAGTCCCCTCACCAGGCTCCAACAGCCATCATTCCGATGATGGTCAGGCACGAGACGCAGGCCACCATGACAGTATAGCATTCGGGTGTATTCATCGCTTGCTCCCAAACTGCCGCCAATTGCTTGGTCACTGCTACGCGGGAGAGTTCGCCGGTCTCGGGCCGCTTCAATGCGGCACGCCGCGACCGGTCTTGCGTTGTGCGTCCGTCCTCTCATCGTCACCCTGATCCGCAAGATGATGATGCGCTTCGGAAGCTTCAGAGCGTTGAGCTATGATCAGAAGCTGTTTCCGCATTTCAGCGAGGCGGGCGCGGCAATATTCACGATAGAGCATGTCTAGTATGGTGGGCATGATCACCCCCATCGTTGACTTTCGATTTAAAAAGTATCCACCGCGAATTTTCGAGGTGATCGTAGCCCGTCAGATGGCTCTTCCGATGTGAGCCCGTTCACAGACTGCATCAATTCCAAAGCTCAATGGTCGTTTGGTTGACTTGATGGTCTGTGCGGCAAAGCAGCAGGGCTAATTACCTAACGCGCACTTTAGCAGCGCTCTGTTTCACCAAGACTTCGTCAAACAACTTGAGGGCGCCGAACCGCAGCGAAAAATCCAACTACAGCGCGAAGTGACTTACCACGGAGTGCAAGCGCGATTCGATGCAACGCAGATCGGCACGACGGAGATCATTTCGGCGGTAAGGCCTGCAGTTCAGGTGCGCACGAACATCGTCTCCATCCTCATGCTGCGCGAAAGGCTGTGCCGCTCGTGCGATGCCGGCAGGACAGCTACACTTTGCTCACCCTGCAGCAGCCTGCCATTCAGCCGACATTCATCGCAAGACGCCTATCGGTTCCAGACGATCAGGAGAATCCGATGAAACTGCCATCCGCAGCCGTCGCTGCCAGTCTTGTGTGTCTGATCATTGCGCCCGTGTTTGCGCAGACGGCGCCGACGACGGCTCCCGCTGCTCCAACCAGCACGGTGCCAGTCCCCGCGACCAAGCGCGTCACATGTCTTGCGACGACGCAAAGCCTGAAGGGCCAGGACAAGCGCGACCAGATGCAGCTCTGCATGGCGCAGGCGCGGGTCGATTGCCTCAAGCAGGCGATCGATCAGAAGGTCGTCGGCGAGCCCAGGAAGACCTTCATCAAGACCTGCGTGGGCGGAGATGCCACTGAACAGCAATAGAAGCGCAGGCGCGGCCTCACGGCTGCGGCTTCAGCGCGCCGGGGAAATGCCGCTGCAGCACGGCGGCGGGCGTGGCGTAGGCCTCTTGCAGGTCCACGCTCCAGTACTTCAATTCGTCGAGCGGTATCCGCGTGTCGGTGATCGCGCAGCGCACGAAGGTCCCCGGCGAGATCACGCGGAAATCGCCGTCGAGATATTGCACCTGCGCTTCGCCATGGCCCGAGGGGCCGAACTTGTTCAGCACGGTCGAAAGTCTCCGTGGAAGGCCTCTCCGTGGAAAACCCTGGAGGGCACGATGTGTTGGACGGGATTTAGCATAGATAGGGTGGCTTGTCCGCCCGGTAAACCCACCGGTTTGTGATGTTTTGCCGCCGTTTCCGCATGATAGTGCTTCGCGCGAGGGATGGCCGGTTCCGGCATCTTCCACGGCAGAATCCGATGCGCCTTCGACTGACCGCCCTGTTCCTGATGCTGCTGATGTCGGCCGCGCACGCCGCGCCGGCGCCGCAGCAGGTCGACATTCCGCTGTCGTCCGGAATCCTGCATGGGCAGCTCTACAAGCCCGAAGGCGAGGGGCCGTTTCCGACCGTGATCGCGCTGCACGGCTGCGGCGGCCTCGGCAATCATTCAGAATCGGTGCTGCCGCGCTATCGCGACTGGGCGCTGCAATTGCTGAAGGCCGGCAATGCCGTGCTGCTGCCCGACAGCTACGGCTCGCGCGAGCTTGGGCCGCAATGCCGCGTCAAGGAGATGCACATCAAGGCACGTCGCGAGCGCGTCGCCGACATCGCGGCCTCGCGCGCCTGGCTGATGAAGCAGAGTTGGGTCGCGCGCGACCGCGTCAGCCTGATCGGCTGGGCCAACGGTGCCAGCGCGCTGCTCTGGGCGGTGCGTCCGCAGAGCGCCGCGCGCGAAGCCGGGCCGGATTTTCGCGCGGCGATCGCGTTCTATCCGGATTGCCGGATCTCCGCCGGCCTCGGCTGGAGCGCGCGGGTGCCGACCCTGGTGCTGATCGGCGCCAATGACGACGTCTCGTCGCCGCCGGCCTGCCGCCAGATGGTCGATGGTGCGCGCGGCCGCAGCGCGCTCACGCGCATCGTGGTCTATCCCGGCGCCTATCACGATTTCGACCGCGCCAATACGCCGCTGCATGCAGCTGCCGGTACCACCGACGCCGCCGCGCCCGAGCACGGCCATCTCGGCACGGACGCAGAGGCGCGCGCGGAGTCGCAGCGGGAAGTCGCGGAGTGGCTGGCGCGGTGAGGGCGGTCCTGTAGCCCGGATGGAGCGGGCTTGTCCCGCCGTAGCTCGATAGAGCGAAGGCGGAAGCGGGGCCGCCCGAGGAACAAATCTGGCGGACAGCCCCGCATCGACCACCGCCCTGCACGGAGTATGGCCGACCGTGAATCTACGTATCGCGTGTCGCGGCGGTTTCAGCAGGTGACGGCGCCTTAGTTCGACCACGATGTCGATTAAACGCAGTCCTCATGCGCAACCGCTTCGTCCTGTTCTCATCCGCACTGATCGTCTTCACCGTCGCGATCTTCCTGTTCGAAGCCCACGCCGGCGCGCCGATGATCGCGCCGGAACATTGCGGCTTCTGGACCACGATCGACGCGGGATTGTCCTGCCGGTAGGACGGGCTGCAATGACGTGGTTGGGGCTGCATGCGTGCACCACACAGTCGGTGTCGTCGCCCGGCTTGACCGGGCGATCCAGCACTCCGAGACGTCCGTGAGTCACCGAGAAGCCGCGGCGTACTGGATTCCCCGCCTGCGCGGGGAATGACACCGAGGGCGGAACGCCGCCCTCGCGCCTCAGAACAAATTGCCCTGATCCACCGGCTTCGCCACGCGCTTCGGCGCCGGTTTTGCGTCTTGCGCGGCCGGCTTTGCTTGCGCCAACGCACGCTTTGCCGTCGGAACTGCACGATCCGCATCCGCCGTCGCACCGACACGGCCGTCCGCAAACTCGATCTCGACGCGTGCGCCGGGACCAATCGCGTCGGCCGAATGCAAGGGATGGCCGGCCTCGTCCCGTACCAGAGCAAAGCCGCGGGCGAGCACGCCGCGATACGACAACGCCGAGAGCAGCTTGCCGCTGTTCTCGATGCGGGCATCCAATCGCTGCAACAGCGTGACAAGCGCGCGGTTGGCGCGTTCGGCCAGACGATGCGTGCGCTCGCGCTGGCGGGCAATTGCGTTGCGCTGCGCCTGTGCATTCGAAAGTTTCGAGGCGCGCAAGCGCACCTCCAGCCCGGCGAAACGGTCGCGCCGTTGCCGCAGCAGCGAGCGCGCGGACAGGCCGAGCCGCTCGCCGCACACGGTGAGGCGGTGATCGGCCTGCGAAATCTGCCCGTGCAGCACCCGCAGCGTCAGCTTTGCGCTCGCCGCGGTAAACCGGCGGAAATGCGCATGCGTGTTGGCCTTGAGGCCGCGGGGTAGCGACGCGCCCGCCGAATCCAGCCGTTGCCGCGGGATTGCGAGCAGATCGCCCGCCGCGGGCAGGGCGCGCGCGGCGGCGCGCAGCTCGCTGCGGCGGCTCTCATGGGCACGCTGCCAATAGGCGCGGGTGCGCCGCGCGAGATCGGCGACCTCGACGAACAAGTCGCTGCGCACCGGCACCGCCATCTCGGCCGCTGCCGTCGGCGTCGGCGCGCGCTTGTCGGCGACGAAGTCGATCAGCGTGATGTCGGTCTCGTGCCCGACCGCCGAGATCAGCGGGATCATGCTCTCGGCTGCCGCCCGCACCACGATCTCCTCGTTGAACGACCAGAGGTCCTCCAGCGAGCCGCCGCCGCGTGCCACGATCAGCACATCGGGCCGCGGAATCTTGCCGCCCTCGGGCAGCGCATTGAAGCCGCGGATCGCGGCTGCGACCTGCTCGGCCGAGCCTTCGCCCTGCACCTTGACCGGCCACACCAGCACGTGGCGGGGAAAGCGGTCCTCAAGCCGATGCAGGATGTCACGGATGACGGCGCCGGTCGGCGAGGTCACCACGCCGATCACCTCCGGCAGCCAGGGCAGCAACTGCTTGCGCGCCTCGTCGAACAGGCCCTCGGCGGCGAGCTTCTTCTTGCGCTCCTCCATCAGCGCCATCAGCGCGCCGATGCCAGCCGGCTCCAGCGCCTCGATCACGATCTGGTATTTTGAGGAGCCCGGATAGGTCGTGAGCTTGCCGGTGGCGATGACCTCGAGCCCTTCCTGGGGCTTGAAGCGCATCCGCCCGTGCACGCCCTTCCAGATCACCGCCTCGATCTTGGCGCTCTCGTCCTTGAGCGCGAAATAGCAGTGGCCGGAGGAGTGGGCGCCGCGGAAACCGGAAATCTCGCCGCGGACCCGGACATGGCCAAAGGCGTCCTCGACCGTCCGCTTCAGGGACTGCGAGAGCTCGGAGACGGTGAATTCGGGGGCGTTGAGCAGTGGTTCCGCAGGCGGCATCGGCAAACGATTCGGCATTTTGGGGTCAGACCCGACGTTAAGGATTTTCGCGGCGCAGCGCCAATCCGGGGATTGATATGAAGAGTACTCTGTAATATAGAGTTCTCTATCGATGATCAGTTCGAGGGAGTTTGCGATGGCGATGCGGCTGCTGCGGGGTTCTCTAAGCCTGTTGAAATGGGGCCTGTGCGCGGTTGGCGCAGTCGCGCTGCTGCTCACCGCCCTGATCGCGACGCCGCTGGAACGACCTGCGGAGATGCGCTCAGTCTCGGACTCCGCCAAGGGGATCGACTGGTCCACCCTCCCGCCGCTGGAGCGGTTCCAGGCCCGCGACGGTACCTGGCTTGGCTTCCGGCACTACGCGCCGAAGGGGACGGCCACCGACCGCGGCGCCATCTTCATCCATGGATCGTCCGGTTCCTCCGGCACCGTGAACCATGCCCTGACGGCAGCATTCGCCGCGCACGGCGTCGAGACCTGGGCACTCGATACGCGCGGCCACGGCGCCTCCGGCACGCGCGGTGATATCGGCTATGTCGGCCAGCTCGAGGACGATCTGGTCGACTTCGTCGCCCATGTCCGCAAGAGCGCGCCCGATTTGCCACTGACCTTGATCGGCCATTCCGCCGGCGCCGGCTTCTCGCTGCGCGTTGCCGCGACGCCGATCATGCAGGACCTGTTCGTCCGCACCGTCCTGATTGCGCCCTATCTCGGCTACGACGCGCCGACCAACAAACCGCACGCCGGCGGTTGGGCCAATGCTGACCTTCCGCGCTACTTCGGGCTGGCGGCGCTGCGCAAGCTCGGCATCGACTGTTGTTCGCAGCTTCCAGTGCTCGCCTTCGCCGTGCCGCCGAACTCGGAGCGGATCCTGGTGCCGACCTATTCCGATCGCCTGATGCGCAACTTTGCGACGCGCGGCTATCGCCTCGATTTTCCGGCGGTGACTCATTCGATGACGATTTTCGGCGGTGCCGAGGACGAGATGATGATCTCGGACAAATATGCCGAGACCGTGCAGGCGGTGAAGCCGTCGGTCGACGTCAAGATGATCGACGGCGTCAATCACATGGGCATGGTCACCAACCCGAAGGCGGTCAATGCAATCGCCGAGGACGTGGCAACGCGCGGAGCAGGCCAGTCATGATCGACAGCAAGGAGGCGTCTGCAGCGTTGGCCGACATCGACGACATCGTCCAGCGCGTGAAGCAATCGCAGCTCTACGAGCTCGCAAGCCTCGCAGCGGTCTGGTGGGGAGTCCTGGTGTTCGCAGGCAATCTCGTGACCTGGCTCTGGCCGGTCTACGCGGTCCACGCCTGGGTTGCCGTGGACGTTCTGGGCGTCGGCGGTCTGGTCGGAATCCGGTTGCTCAATCCATCACCCCGTCCGCATGGTGCCGCCTTCGATGTCAGGCTCGTTCTGGTCTTCGTGCTGTTCTTCGCCTTCGGCTATCTCTGCACCAACGTCGTCGGCCATTTCGGTCCACGCCAGCTCGGCGCGTTCTGGCCGCTCTACTTCATGCTGTTCTATACGCTGGCGGGTCTCTGGTTCGGCTACGCCTTCGTCGCGATCGGTCTTGGCATCGCTGCGCTGACACTGATTGGGTTCTTCTACATCGGAGAGGCGTTCCCGCTCTGGATGGCGTTCGTCAATGGCGGCGGTCTGATCCTCGGCGGCCTTTGGATGCGGCGGATCTAGCGCATGGCCGAGCTCGACGACATCATCCACCAGCCGCTGCGGCTCAAGATCATGGCGGCATTGAACGCGCTGCCTGCGACTGCAGGTCTGGAATTTTCGAGGCTGAAAAAGCTCACCGGCGCCACCGACGGCAATCTCGGCGCACACATCGAGACGCTGGCGAAGGCGGGCTACGTCTCGGTCGACAAGGCCTTCGTCGGCAAGAAACCGCAGACCACGGTCACCGCCACCGCCGCCGGCCGCGGCGCCTTCGCACGCCATGTCGCGACGCTGCAGGAGATCATTGCGGGGAAGCAGGTGTAGCGGCGATTGTCGTTCTCGGGCGTCGCTGACGCGGTGCAGATTGTTGTGCCCTCTCCCCTTGCGGGAGAGGGCATCTCCGCCGGTGGACGCAGGCTCACTCGGGTGAGGGGGCTGCCTCCACGAGCTTTTATGCGTGTGGATAGATACCCCTCATCCGGCGCTTCGCGCCACCTTCTCCCGCAAGGGGAGAAGGAAAGCGGGCTTCGCCGCGCCCCCGGAATGACGGGGAGTTCGGGGCGTTTCCCCTTGAGACCCGCGGCGATTCGTGCGACCTCCGGCACCAGCAAACCCCTTATTCTGAGCCCTCGATGCACATTCTCCTGCTCGGTTCCGGCGGCCGCGAACATGCCCTGGCGTGGAAAATCGCAGCCTCCCCCCTGGTGACCAAGTTCTGGTGCGCGCCCGGCAATGCCGGCATCGCGCGGGAGGCGGAATGCGTGGCGCTCGATGTCGCCGACCATGCCGCGGTGATCGACTTCTGCAAGACGAATGCGGTCGAGCTCGTGGTGGTCGGCCCGGAGACGCCGCTGGCCGCCGGCATCGTCGACGACCTCACCGCCGCCGGCATCAAGGCGTTCGGGCCGAGCGGGGTGGCGGCGCAGCTTGAAAGCTCCAAGGGGTTCACCAAGGCGCTGTGCACCGAATTCGGCATTCCGACCGGCGCCTACAAGCGCTTCACCAACGCCAATGATGCGCGTGCCTACGTGCAGAGCCAGGGTGCGCCGATTGTGGTCAAGGCCGACGGCCTTGCCGCCGGCAAGGGCGTCGTGGTCGCCAAGACCGTGCGCGAGGCCGAGGACGCCATCGCCATGATGTTCGAGGGCGCCTTTGGCGATGCCGGCGCCGAGGTCGTGATCGAGGAATTTCTGCCGGGCCGCGAGATCAGCTTCTTCGCGCTGTGCGACGGCGAGACCGCCATCCCTCTCGCTTCCGCGCAGGACCACAAGCGGGTGTTCGACCACGACGTCGGCCCGAACACCGGCGGCATGGGCGCCTATTCGCCGACGCCGCTGGTCACGCCCGCGATCCACGATGCGATCATGGCAAAGATCATTTTGCCGACGGTCGCCGGCATGAAGCAGCGCGGCACGCCGTTCCGCGGCATACTTTACGCCGGGATCATGCTGACCACCCATGGCCCAAAGCTGTTCGAGTTCAACGTTCGCTTCGGCGATCCCGAGTGTCAGGTGCTGATGCTGCGGATGATATCCGACATCGTGCCGGCGTTCCTCGCCTCCTGCGACGGGGAGCTTAAGCACTTCGACCTGCGCTGGCATCCGGACTCCGCGCTCACCGTGGTGATGGCGGCGAAGGGCTATCCCGGCGACTATCAGAAGGGCACGCGCATCGAAGGGCTCGATGACGCCGCCAAGGTCGAGACCGCCGAGATATTCCATGCGGGCACGGTCGAGGAGGACGGCGCGATCCTCGCCAATGGCGGCCGCGTGCTCAACGTGTGCGCGCTCGGCAAGACCGTGACCGAGGCGCAGGCGCGTGCCTATCAGGCCGTCGACCGCATCAACTGGCCGGAAGGCTTCTGCCGCCGCGACATCGGCTGGCAGGCGGTGGAAGCCGAGAAGGCCCGGGGCTGACAGGCTTTTTTCCGGAATACACGCATGGTGGCATCAAGATTGCCGCGTGCCTCCGCCCCGCCACATCGACATTCCAAAATTGCGCAATCGCCTGTTGGGGTTAGCAACCCTCACAGGTGACGACCGTGCTACTGTGCATGGGGTTGTTTTCGACATTTTTGTTTGAGGCGGCCCAGGACTGACCAGACAGGACTGACCAGATATGGATGCAGAAGATGTCCGATCTCGCCGACCTCTATCCGGGCTTTGGCTCCGAGTGGGTCAACACCTCCTTCGGCCGCATCTTCGCCCGCGTCGGCGGCAAGGGGCCGCCGCTGCTGCTGCTGCACGGCTTCTCCGAGACCAACGTGATGTGGCACCGCGTGGCGCCGCAGCTCGCCGACAAGTTCACGCTGATCATTGCCGATCTGCCGGGCTATGGCTGGTCCGACATGCCCGAGAGCGATGCGCAGCACATCCCCTACAGCAAGCGCGCGATGGCCAAGGCCATGGTCGAGGCGATGGAGCAACTCGGCCACGTCCACTTCGCGCTTGCCGGCCACGACCGCGGCGGCCGGGTGTCGTATCGGCTGGCGCTCGATCATCCCGGCCGGCTGTCGCGCCTTGCGGTGCTCGATATCCTGCCGACCTATAATTACTGGGAGCGGATGAACCGCGCCTACGCGCTGAAGATCTATCACTGGACCTTCCTCGCCCAGCCGGCGCCGCTGCCGGAGACGCTGATCTCGGGCAATGGCGAGTTCTTCCTGCGCTTCAAGATGGCGAGCCAGACCAAGTCGAAGACGCTGGACGCCATCGACGAGCGCGCACTGGAACATTACATCGCCCCGTTCCGCGATCCCGCCCGCGTGCATGCGATGTGCGAGGACTACCGCGCCGGCGCCTATTTCGATTACGACCTAGACAAGACCGATTTCGAGGCCGGCAAGAAGATCACGGTGCCGATGCTGGCCCTCTGGGGTGGCGCGGGCATCGCCCAGGCCGCCGCGACGCCGCTCGATACGTGGAAGCAATGGGCGACCAACGTCGACGGCATGCCGGTGGACTCCGGCCATTTCCTCACCGAGGAGAACCCGGACGCCACCGCAAAGGCGCTGCGCGAGTTCTTCGCAGGCTGAACTAAGCTGTCGCGACACACACAACTGTCATCGCCCGGCTTGACCGGGCGATCCAGTACTCCGAGACGGTGGTGGTTGATCGATAGGCCGCGGCGTACTGGATGCCCCGCCTTCGCGGGGCATGACGGCGGAATATGTGAATCTACCGCCGCTCCCGAAAGAAGTCCCTGAGCAGCCGCGCCGCCTCGCTCTCGCCGACCCCGGAATAGACGTCCGGCGCATGATGGCAGGTGGGCGAAGCGAAGAACCGCACGCCGGACTCGACCGCGCCGCCCTTGGGATCGGCGGCGCCGTAATAGAGCCGCCTGACCCTTGCAAAGGAGATCGCGCCCGCACACATGGTGCAGGGCTCCAGCGTCACGTAGAGGTCGCAGTCGACCAGGCGCTCGCTGCCGATCTTTTTGGCGGCCTCGCGCAGCGCAATGATCTCGGCATGGGCGGTCGGGTCGTAATCGGTCAGCGTCCGGTTCGCCGCGGTGGCGATGACCTCGTAATTGCGGACCACGACGCATCCGATCGGAACTTCGCCCGCCTTTCCGGCATTTTCGGCCGTTTTGAGCGCCAAATCCATGAAAGAGGGGGCTTTCAAGCCTCGTATCATCGTCAGAAACCTGCTAGTAGCTCCGCCTTCAGCAAGAGTGAATACCGGATTTGCCTGAGCATGCGGCTCGAAACGAGCGCGCACAATGCTTTCTGGCCACCCCCTAAGTGAGATTATTCATGCCTCGCGACAGCGACAAAGACAACGATTCCCGCGGCCGGCGTGATCGAGGCCCGGCAAGGGGAGGCCCGCCCAAGGGCCGGTCCGGCAAGCCGCGTGGCCCTGAGAAGAAATTCGCCAAGCGCGGCCCTGAGGGCAGGGGCGACGCCCGCCCGCCCCGTGGCGACCGCGACAGCCGTCCGCCTCGCGCCGACCGCGGGGATCGTCCGTTCCGCCGCCGCGAGGAGGGCGATGCCCCGCGCCGCGATTTCAGCGACCGTCCGAAATTCAAGCGCGACGACCGTGGTGGTGAGGAGCGCGGCGAGCGCAGCTTCAAGCCGCGCGGCGACCGCCCGTTCTCCGATCGCGGCTCGCGCGATGGCGAGAAGCGGCCATTCAAGCCGCGTGGTGATCGTCCGTCCTATGGCCGTGACGACCGTCCGCCGCGCAGCCGGGATCGCGACGATTCCCGTCCCGCCGGCCGGTTCGGTGACAAGAAGTTCGGCGACAAGCGGCCCTACGCGCCGCGTGGCGACCGCCCGGAACGCAAGTTCGACGGCGAGCGGAAGTTTTCGCGCGGCGCACCGGATCGCGAGCGCGACCGTGGGGATCGCAGCGACCGCCCGCGCGACTTCGGCGACCGCCCGCGCGATCGCGGCGAGCGCAGCGATTCAAAGCCGTGGCAGAAGCGCGACGCGGGTCCGCGTGGCGATCGTCCGCCGCGCAAGGACTTCAGCAAGGGTCCGCGCAAGGATTTCGGCGGCCGCGACCGCAGCGAAGACAAGCCCTGGCAGAAGCGCGACGATCGGCAGGGTGGCGGCGATGACCGTCCGCGTTTCTCGCGCTCGCGCGACGATCGCGCGTCCGGCGATCGTCCGTTCCGCGAGCGGCCCAAGTTCGATCGACCCAAGTTCGATCGCCCGCGCGACGACCGTCCGAAATTCGATCGGCCCCGTCGTGATGGCGATGGCGAACGCGGCGGTGACCGTCCCAAATTCAATCGTCCGCGCGAGCGCTCTGAGGGCCGCTCCGACTGGCACGAGCATCCGCGCAACGAAGGCCGCTTCGGCGACCGTCCGCGCCGTGAAAACGAGGATGAGAGCAGGATCTTCGAGAAGCGCCCCGCCTTCGGCGGTCGCGGCGCCTATCGTGACCGTGATCGGGATTTCGAGGGCCGTCCGCGCCGTGACGAAGCACCGAAGCCGAAGAAGGCCGGCGAGCGTATCGCAAAAGTGCTGTCGCGTGCGGGCCTCGCCTCGCGCCGCGACGCCGAGGAGATGGTCACGCAGGGGCGCGTCTCCGTCAACGGCCGCGTCATCAATTCACCGGCGCTCGACATCACCTCGAACGATGTCGTCACTGTCGACGGCAAGCCGTTGCCGGAGCGTGAGCGCACGCGGCTGTTCCTCTACCACAAGCCGCGCGGCCTGATGACCACGCATGACGACCCTGAGGGCCGTCCGACCGTGTTCGACAATCTGCCCGAAGGCCTGCCGCGGCTGATCTCGATCGGCCGCCTCGACTTCAACACCGAAGGCCTGCTGCTGCTCACCAATGATGGCGGGCTCGCGCGCACGCTCGAGCTGCCGGACACCGGCTGGCTGCGCCGCTACCGCGTTCGCGCCCATGGCGACGTCACGCAGGCCCAGCTCGATCAATTGAAGGAAGGCATCGAGGTCGAAGGCGTCAAATACGGCCCGATCGAGGCGACGCTGGAGCGTGATCAGGGTGCCAATGTCTGGCTGGTGTTCGCGATCCGCGAAGGCAAGAACCGCGAGGTGCGCAACGTCTGCGCCCATCTCGGGCTCGAAGTGAACCGGCTGATCCGCGTGTCCTACGGACCGTTCCAGCTCGGCGAGGTCCCCGAAGGCCAGGTCGAGGAGATCAAGTCGCGCGTGCTGCGTGATCAGCTCGGCGACAAGGTGATCGAGAAGTCGGGCGCGCAGTTCGACGTGCCGAAGAAATCTTCTTCACCCGACGGCGAAGCGCCACGCGAGAAGAAGCCCGCCAGCAAGCGTGACGTGATCAACGATCGCAAGGGCCGCCGTGTGCTGGTACAGCGCACCGGCAGCGAGGAAGCGCGCGAGCGCAACGAGTCCGAGGCCAACGGCTACGGCCCGCCGCGCCGCCCCAAGCGCGGCTATCACGGCAAGCGCGATTTGACGCCGCGGGAGGACTGATTGCGCGTCGTCGGCGGTCGTTTGAAGGGGCGCAATCTCGCCTCACCGTCCTCGCGCGACATCCGCCCCACGGCGGACCGCCTGCGCGAGTCCGTGTTCAACATCCTCGTGCACGCCTATGACGATCCGATCGAGGATGCGCGCGTGCTCGATCTCTTCGCCGGCACCGGCGCGCTCGGCATCGAGGCGTCCTCGCGCGGCGCAAAGTTCACACTGTTCGTCGACAACGGCGCGGAAGCGCGCGCGCTGTTGCGCAACAATGTCGAGACGCTCGGCCTTGGCGGCGTGACCAAGGTCTATCGCCGCGATGCGACCGATCTCGGCCCTGCGCATCCCGTCGAGCCGTTCTCGCTGGTGTTCCTCGATCCGCCCTATGGCAAGGGATTTGCGGAGAAGGCGCTTGCGAGCTTGCGCGATGGTGGCTGGCTCACGCCGGGCGCGCTGCTCGTGGTGGAAGAGGCTAAGGCTGCGGAGTTCGTGACGCCGGAAGGTTTCGAGGAATTGGAGCGGCGGGCGTATGACGACACGGAGTTCGTGTTTTTGAGGAAGCCGTAGTCTCGCTGCCGTAGGGTGGGCAAAGGCGCAACGCGCCGTGCCCACCAACTTTCTGCGATCGCGATAGGTGGTGGGCACGCTTCGCTTTGCCCACCCTACGAAATCATCGCCGCCCGAACAGCTTCTCCACATCGCTCAGCTTCAGCTCGACATAGGTCGGCCGGCCGTGATTGCACTGGCCGGAGTTCGGGGTGTCCTCCATCTCGCGGAGCAGGGCGTTCATTTCCTCCGGCCGCAGCCGGCGGCCGGCGCGCACCGATCCGTGGCAGGCCATGGTCGCGGCGACGTGCATCAGGCGGCGCTCCAGCGGCAGCGCCTCGTCCCATTCGGCCATATGCTCGGAGAGATCGCGGAGCAGCCCGCCCGCATTGGTCTTGCCGAGCAGCGACGGCGTCTCGCGCACCGCGACCGCGCCGGGGCCGAAGGATTCGATCGCCAGCCCAAACGACGCAAGCTCCTCGCTGCGCTCCAGCAGGCGCTCGACTGTCGCCTCGTCCATCTCGACGATCTCGGGAATCAGGAGGATCTGCCGCTGCACGCCATTGGCGGCGAGCGAGGCCTTCAGCCGCTCGTAGACGATGCGCTCATGCGCGGCATGCTGATCGACGATGATCAGGCCGTCGCGGGTCTGCGAGACGATGTAGGTCTCGTGGATCTGCGTGCGCGCCGCGCCGAGCGGACGGTCGACCAGGTCAGCCGTCGGTTGCGTCTCGAACCGCACGTCCGCACTAGGTGCGCCGACGTCGAACGCGGCCTGCGCGCGCTCGGCGAAGGCGGGTGCGGCCGCACCTTCGAAGGACGGCATCGGCGCGACCGGGGCGGATGGCGAAGCCCGCCAGTCCCAGCTCGCAGGCCGTGGCGTGAAAGCGGGCCGGAACGAGGACAATGCGCTCTCGCCACTGTTGGCGGCCGTGCGCCGGCCCTCGCGCGCGAGCGCGTCCTTCAATCCGTGCACGATCAGCGCGCGCACGAGGCCGGCATTGCGGAAGCGCACCTCGGTCTTGGCCGGATGCACGTTGGCATCGACCTCGCGCGGATCGAGCGTGACGAACAACGCCAGCACCGGATGGCGGTCGCGCGGCAGATAGTCGGCATAGGCCCCGCGCACGGCGCCGAGGATCAGCTTGTCGCGCACCGGGCGGCCGTTGACGAAGAGATATTGCCCGAGCGCGTTGGCCTTGGTGAGCGCCGGCGCCGCGGCATAGCCGGCGATGACGACGCCCTCGCGCTCGGCGTGGACCTCGATGGCGTGGCTGCGGAATTCTGCGCCGAGGATATCGCCGAGCCGCGTCAGCCGTCCGGCGGCGCCGGGCAGCGCGGCGGTCCAGGTCACCGGCGCGCGCTCCTCGCCCGCGAGCGTGAAGGCGACGTCGGGCCGCGCCATGGCGAGGCGCCTGACCACCTCGCGGATCGCCTCCGCCTCGGTGCGATCGGTCTTCAGGAATTTCAGCCGCGCGGGCGTTGCATAGAAGAGGTCGTTGACCTCGACGCGCGTGCCATGCGCCAGCGCGGCCGGCATGATCTCGGACTTGTCGCCGCCCTCGACTGACAGCGCCCAGGCATGCGGCTCGCTCGCGTGCCGCGTGGTGATGGAAAGACGCGCCACGGAGCCGATCGAGGGCAGCGCCTCGCCGCGGAACCCGAGCGTGCGGATCTGGAGCAGGTCCTCGTCGTCGAGCTTGGAGGTGGCATGGCGTTCGACCGCGAGCGCGAGGTCCTTCGCGGTCATGCCGCTGCCGTCGTCGGTGATCCCGATCCGCCGCCGCCCGCCGCCATCGGTGAAGACGTCGATCCGGCTCGCACCGGCATCGATGGCGTTCTCGACCAGTTCCTTGACCACGCTTGCCGGACGTTCGACCACCTCGCCGGCGGCGATGCGGTTGACGACTTGCTCTGGCAGCTGGCGGACGGGCATGGGGCTTTCGATCTGGATTCGCTGACGGCGCTATTCTAGGCCGTGTTGCGTCAAAAGCATGTGTTGGGCAACAGCCGTGTGGCGGGCTGGGGAAGAGGGATGCCTATCACATTGAAGGGATTGGACGTTCGAGAAAATTGCGCAACCGGGACGGAGCGGTCGCCCTGCCTGCCGTCCTGATTGTGGGGGCACGGGCAGCGGTGTAGCATCGTGAAAAAATGGCAACAGGACGGGAGGACGCCATGTGCAATTTCTTCGCGCACCAGCCCCAACGCAACTACGAATCCCAGACCCGCTCGTTGCGGATCGGCGGGCACTGCACCTCGATCCGGCTGGAAATGGCGTTCTGGGACACGCTGGAGGAGATCGCGGCCAAGGAGAGCATGAGCGTCGGCAAGTTCCTGACCACGCTCTACAATGAGGTGCTCGACCATCACGGCGAGGTCAATAATTTCGCCTCGCTGCTGCGCTGCTCCTGCCTGATCTACCGCTCCCGGAGCGTGACGCAGGTGCAGGAGTTCAAGGCAACCGTCGCGCCCATCCTCGATGCGGCCGAGTAGCCGTTGCTGTGGCGGCCCGCATCCGCATTCTCAATGCCATCATGCCGAACGTTCTTGGCCTGCATGGTTCGAGACGCCCGCCTCGGCGGGCTCCTCACCATGAGGGTCTGATATCTCGCCGCGCAACACGACCTCATCCTGAGGGCCCGCCGTAGGCGGGCGTCTCGAAGGATGGCCGCAAGCGAAATGCCTGCCACGTTCTTCCAATCAGACGGGATAACGCCCGACGTCAGATCTCCTTTTTCTGCATCGCGCCGGCGATGTAATCAGCCTGCCGGATCGCGAGCGCGACGATGGTCAGCGTCGGATTGCACGCCGCCCCGCTGGTGAACTGACTGCCATCCGAGACGAACAGATTCTTGACGTCGTGGCTCTGTCCGAACTTGTTGACCACGCCATCCCGCGGTTTCTCGCTCATCCTGTTGGTGCCGAGATTGTGCGTGCTCGGATAGGGTGGCGTTGGATAGGTCACGGTGGCGCCGACGGCGTCGTAGACGGCCGCACCCTGCTTGTAGGCATGTGCGCGCATCGCGAGGTCGTTGGGATGGTCGTCGAAATGGACGCTCGCGACCGCTTGGCCGAACTTGTCTTTGACGACGGGGTCGAGCGTGATGCGGTTGGTCTCCTGCGGCATGTCCTCGCCGACCAGCCACATGCCGGCCATCCTGGGATAGCCGTCGAGCGCCGCGGTGAACGGACGGCCCCAGGCGCCGGGATTGAGGAAGGCCGCCATGAACGGCAGGCCAATCGACAGCGTCTCCATCTCGTAGCCGCCGACGAAGCCGCGCTTCGGATTGTTGGCGGATTCATCACGGATAATGCCGGCCATGGTGGTGCCGCGATACATGTGCACCGACTTCTCGAACACGGCGTAGACGCTGCCGGTCATGTGCCGCATGTAGTTGCGGCCGACCTGGCCCGATGAATTGCCGAGGCCATCGGGGAACATGGTCGAGGCACTGTTCAACAGCAACCGCGGGCTTTCAATCGAGTTGCCGGCCACCGCGACGACGCGCGCCTTCTGGCGCTGCATCGCGCCACTCTCGTCGGCATAGACAACGCCGGTCACCTTGCCGGAGGCGTCGTGCTCGATCTTGACCGCCATGCTGCTCGGCCGTACTTCGAGATTGCCGGTCGCCTCGCCCTTGGGGATTTCGGTGTAGAGCGTCGACCATTTCGCGCCGGATTTGCAGCCCTGGAAGCAGAAGCCGATCTGCTGGCAGGCGCCGCGGCCGTCACGCGGCTGGCTGTTGATGGCCATGTTGCCGGTGTGCACGGTTTTGTAGCCAAGCTTCTTCGCACCGGCCTCCAGCACCTTGAAATTATTATTGCCGGGCAGTCCGGGAATGCCGTTGGTGCGGGTCACGCCCATCTTGTTCTCAGCCTTGGCGTACCACGGCTCGATTTCCGCGAGCGTCACCGGCCAGTCCAAAAGATTGGCGCCGGGAATGTTGCCGTAGGTGCTCTTCACCTTGAACTCGTGCTCGTCGAAGCGCAGCGATGCGCCGGCCCAGTGTGTGGTCGAGCCGCCGACCGCCTTGACGATCCAGGCGGGCAGGCCAGAGAAGTCCTTGGCGACGCGCCATGTCCCCGACGTGGTGCGGGCATCGGTCCAGGCGAGCTGGGAAAAGCTCTCCCACTCGTCGTTGACGAAGTCCTGGTTCTCGATGCGGGGACCTGCTTCGAGGATCACCACCTTGACGCCCTTCTGCGCGAGCTCGTTGCCCAGCGTGCCGCCGCCGGCACCGGAGCCGACGATCACCACAACGCTGGAGTCGTTCAGATCGAATTTTGCCATATGCGTTCTCCTGAACCGTTGGGTGAGCCTTAAGCCTTCGGCAGCCAGTCGATGTCGGCAAAGCCGCGGTTGATGTAGCCGCCGTGCTCTGCGGAGGAGCCTTCGTAGCCGAACCGCGGCCAGACCTCTTTCTGGTTGTAGAGCGACACCACGAGGTCGCCGCGCACCTTCTGGAAGAAGTCGCTCTGCTCGATCTCCGTCAGCAGCACCACGCGGTCGGCTTCCCATGGCATTTCGGCGTAAGCCACCTTGTGCCGATCCCGCGCGTTCTGATCGAGCCGCGTGATGCCGTCGCTGATCAGAGACTTGACGGCGGGGTCCTTGGCCGCCTTGCCGTCCCACGGCTTGATCGCGGTGATGTAGTAGCTGTCGCCGAGGACGTCGTGCGGATAGATGTCGCGCGCGACCTTCAGCAGCGTCTTCATCGTTGCGGGCGAGAGCGTGCTGGCATCATCCGCCCAGGCATCCTCGATGCTGACGGCGACGCTGGTCGCGACAGCGACGACCGGAACGGCGGTCGCCGCGCCCTTGAGAAAGACGCGGCGGCTGTGCTTGCTTCGACGATCGACTTCTCTCATGGCATTCCTCCGTAGATTTTGTGATTTGGATTTTTGTGATTTTGATCAGCCGAAACGACCCCCTCGCTGGATCACCTCGATCTTGTAGCCATCGGGATCGCTGACGAAGAAGAAGCGCGCCAGCGTCTTGCCGTCGTGCTTGAAGTCGTGCAGCGGTCCCGGTGCGAGCTTCTCGCGCTCGAAGCGGGCATGTTCGGTATCGAGATCCTCGACCACCACGGCAATATGTCCGTAGCCGTCGCCGAGCTGGTACGGCTCCTTGCGATCGAAATTCACCGTCAGCTCGACCTCGAAAGGTGAGGAGGGATGACGCAGATAGATCAGGGCAAAGTCCGAAAATTTCAGATGGTCGGCGACCTCCAAGCCGAAGGCGCGCTTGTAGAAGTCGAGCGAGCGGGCCTCGTCGAGCACGCGGATCATGGAATGAACGGGCTTTGCCATTCAGTTCAGCTCCTTCAGGTAGGTGATGATGGCGGCGCGCGTCTCCGGCTTCGCCTGCCGGTAGACCATGGTCACGCCGGGAATGACGGCTTGCGGATTGCTCAGCCAGGCGTCGAGCCTGGTCTCGTCCCAGGCGAAGTCCACTTTCGACAGCGCCTCCGAGTATTTAAAACCTTCGGTCTTGCCGGCGGGACGGCCGACGACCTTCACCAGCGGTGGGCCTTGCCGCGCCGGCTCTGACAGGCTTGTCGTGTGGCACACCGCGCATTGCTGTTTGAACAGCGTCGCGCCATCCGGCGGCTTGGCGGCCGGCAAGGGCATTTGCGCATCGGCAACCCGCGTCACCAGCACCATCGCGGTGCACAATCCCAGCACGATTGCGCGCATCGCCAAGAATCCGCCCATCCACATCAACGTGCGCAAACTCTAGGCGGCGTCAAAGATGCGGTGGTAGTAGCGGGCTGTTTCGATGCGCGCGGAGACACTGGTGGCCGCGTGTGTTCCGCAATGCCTTATATGCGGAGCACAATTCCGCGAAACCGCCGTCAAATCCCTAAACGATCACCACACCATGCGCATTGCATGACGACCGCGCCGCTTGAACTCTCTACGCGATGCAATGACCCGGTGCAGGTGAGCGGCGCAGGATGCAGCCGAGCCATTCGTCGCGGAAAAATCCAGGAGAAATGGATGAAGTTGGTGAAGACCTCGATGATCGCATGCGCTCTGTCGGCTCTCATTGCGACGCCGGTTCTCGCGCAAGGCGCGCCACCCGCCAAGACGGGCGGCGCCGTGCAAGGCAAATCGATGCAGGGCAGCACAATGGGCAGCGGGGATGAGGAGATGAATGCTCAGCCGGGCGCGGCGGGCGAGAAGACGGGCATGAAGTCGACCAAAGGCACCAGGGGCACGGTCGGCACCACCGGTAGCGCTGCGCATAAGGGAACCGCCGACGATTCCGCGACGGGCGGTGCAGCCCCGGCCAAGCGTTACTAGTCCCGCCGGGTGAAGCAAGCAGACTCCGGTCGCCCCGCGGCCGGAGTTTTTTTGACTGGGTCTGCTTTGCTAGTCGTCGAAGCGGCCGCCGCCGCGCCCTGCCTTGATGTCGCTGCGGCGCTTCTTGCCGTCGAGCCGGCGCTGCTTGGAGCCAAAGGTCGGCCGTGTCGCGCGGCGCGGCTTTGGCCGTATCATCGCTTCGGTCAGGATCTCGGTGAGCCGGTCGATGGCGTCCTGACGGTTACGCTCCTGGGTGCGGAAGCGCTGGGCGTGGATCACGATCACGCCGTCCTTGGTCATGCGCTGGCCGGCGATGCGGGCGAGCCGGATCACCGCATCCTCCGGCAAGGTCAGCTTGCGCGTGTCGAAGCGCAGCTGGGCCGAGGTCGAGACCTTGTTGACGTTCTGCCCGCCCGGGCCGGAGGCGCGGACGAAGCCGATCTCGATATCGTCCTCGTCGATGACGAGATCGCGGGATATCCGCAGCATGCTGGCACCATTCGTGATGTCCGGACATATCGCGGACGTCCACGTTCGGCAATGGCGCATCCTGGAAACGCAAATGGCCGGGCGAGCCCGGCCATTTCAGGAAACGTCAGGGGACGTCAGTTCGACTTCGTCGCCGGTGCCGCGGCCGCCTGTGGGGCGCGGCCGACGACGACGGTCAGGAGGCCCTGGCCCCAGAGGCGCTTGGCGGCGGCCTTGGCGTCGTCCAGTGTCACCGCATCGACGATGGCGTTGCGCTTCTCGATATAGTCGATCGGCAGCTTGTCCTGCTGGTATTGCAGCAGCGCCTGCGCGAGCTTCGAGGAGGTATCCAGCGCCAGCATCTGCGAGCCCTTGAGGTAGGACTTGGCTTCGTCGAGCTCCTTCTGCGTCGGGCCCTCCTCGGCGATGCGGCGCACTTCCTTGTCGATGGCGTCGATGGTGTCGCCGGCCCGGTCGGCGCGGGTGCCGGTGTTGCCGATGAAGACCGCCGAATGCTCCATCCAGAGCAGCGATTCGAACACGGAATAAGCCAGCCCGCGCTTCTCGCGTACCTCGCGATAGAGCCGGGAGGACAATCCGCCGCCGCCCAGGATGTGGTTGACGACATAGGCGGCCATGAAGTTCGGATCGCTGCGCTTCACGCCGGGGCCGCCGAAGGTGATGACGGTCTGCGGCACGTCGAGCGGCACGAAGGCGCGCTGCGGCGGTTTTGCCGCCTCGACGTCGGCGACCGGCGTGAGATTGGCTTTTGCGGGCAGGCTACCAAAAGTGTGGTCGAGCAGCTTGCCGAGGGTGGCCGGATCGACGTCGCCGACCACCGCGATCTTCAGCCCGTCCTTCGCAATCACGCGGCCGACATAATCCTTCATGTCGGCGACCGTGATGGTCGGCACGCTGTCCAGCGTGCCATTGGTCTGCCGGCCATAGGGATGGTCGCCGAACGCGACCTCCAGGAATTTGCGGCTCGCCAGCGACGACGGATTGGTGGTCTCGCGGCGCAGGCCCGAGATCACCTGTGAGCGGATGCGCTCGACGTCGGCGGTGTCGAAATGCGGCGAGGTCAGCGCGCTCCTGAGCAGGTCGAAGGCCTCGTCCTTGTTGTCGCGCAGCATCCGCAGGCTGCCGCGGAACGTATCGCGGGTGGCGCTGAAGGAGAGCTCGATGGCGCGGCGGTCGAGCCGCTCATGGAAGGTCTTGGAGTCGAGATCGCCGGAGCCTTCGTCGAGAAGGTCGCCGACCAGATTGGCGACGCCGGACTTGTCCTTGGGATCCTGCGCCGAGCCGCCGGCAAAGGAATATTCCATGGCGATCAGCGGCACCGTCGCATCCTGTACGAACCAGGCTTCGATGCCGCCCGGCGAAGTCAGGTGCTGGATTTTTGCAGCCGCCTGTGACGGCGACACCGTAGCCAGCGCGAGTGCCGCGCCGGTGGCAAGCGAGAATGCAACGCGTCGAAGGAAGGGATAGGTCACGAACGCTTCTCCTCGCGCTTGGCGGCACTGGTGTCCTTGATCAGATAGCCCGTCACCGATCGCTTCTTCTCGAGCCATTTCTGCGCGACAGTGCGAACCTGCTCGGCGGTGACCGCGCGAATGCGGTCGGGCCAGCTCCTGATGTCCTCGATCGAGAGGCCCGTGGTCAGCGCGCCGCCATACCAGCGCGCCAGCACCGCCTGGTTGTCCTGGGCGTAGATCGCTTCCGCAATGAGCTGGGTCTTGACCCGCTCGAGGTCCTCGGCGCGGATCGGGTTCTGTGCGATGTCGGCGATGACGCCGTCGACCACTTGCTCGACATCGGCAAAGCTGACGCCCGGTTTCGGCGAGGCCGAGATCGCGAACTGGGTCGGGTCGAGCGAGATGCTCGAATAGCTGGCGCTGGCGGACACCGCGAGCGGCTTGTCGACCACGAGCGCGCGGTAGAGATAGGAATTGCTGCCGCTGCCCATCAGCTGCGCCAGCACGTCGAGGGCGGCGCTTTCACCTGCGGCGGCGGTCGTCGCCGACGGTACGAGATAGTAGCGGCGCAGGCTCGGCTGCTCGACGCGCGGGTCGGCCAGCGTGACCGTGCGCGGCGCCGCCGGCTCCGGCTCCTGCGGACGGATGCGCCGCTCCGGGATCGCGGGCTGGGCCGGAATGGAGCCGAAATTCCGCTCGACCAGCGGGCGGATGTCGGCGGCTTCCACGTCGCCGGCGATCACGAGGATCGCGTTGTTCGGCGCGTAGAAGCGGCGGTAGAAGGCGAGCGCATCCTCGCGGTCGAGCTTCTCGATCTCCTGGTGCCAGCCGATCACCGGCCGGCCGTAGGGATGATTGAGATAGAGCGCGGCCATGATCTGCTCGTTGAGCCGCGCGTCCGGATTGTTGGCGACCCGCATGTTGTACTCTTCGAGCACGACGTCGCGCTCGGGCAGCACGTTCTCGTCCTTAAGGATCAGGCCGGTCATGCGATCGGCCTCGAACTCCATCATGGTCGGCAGCTGCTCTTTCGGCACGCGCTGGTAGTAGTTGGTGTAGTCGACCGAGGTCGAGGCGTTCTCGTTGCCGCCGACGCGGAGCACGGTCTGGGAGAATTCGCCGACCGGATGCTTCGAGGTGCCCTTGAACATCAGATGTTCGAGGAAGTGCGCGAGCCCGGACTTGCCCGGCGTCTCGTCGGCCGAGCCGACCTTGTACCAGATCATCTCCGTGACCACGGGCGTGCGGTGGTCCGGGATCACCACGACCTGCATGCCGTTGGCGAGCGTGAAGCTGGCGGGCGGGGCCGATGTCACCGTGGTCTGGGCGAGGGCGGCGCTGGCTGAGAGGACACTCGTCGAAAGCAGCGCGGCAAGGAGGCAGGCGGCCGATCGGTAAGAGGACATCATAATCCTTATGAAAAGGCCGAACCCGGATGTCCGGCTCGGAGGCACTGCATGCTACACCGTGCGGCTGAGGCTTCGCGTCACGAAGCAGAGAACTCAACGCGCTGGCAAGTTACTGATAAGCAATATGCAGACTGCGTCCGGCGTGCGTAAGCCGCCGGTGCCAGGATGCGCCTGTCAGGATGTCGCGGTGGGGCAGGAGCGCTATTATTCCTTTTCCTTGCCCGACATGATGTCGAAATAGGTCCGGCGCGACTTGTCCGGCCCGGCGCCATAGGCGTAGTTCGGGGACGGCGTCTGGTAGCCCGGCGGCGGCTCGACCAGCGACGAGCGCGGCGGCTCGCTGGTGAATTTCTTCTCTTCGGAGCTGTTGCCGCCCTTCATCATGTTCCAGAGACCACCGGCGTAACCGAGCTCGGTGGGGCTGAGCGACGGGTTGCCGTTGGTGCCCGGCTGGATCGGGTCATTGCTTGTACGGGGGGCTGCGGCGACCTCGCCGGCCTTCATCTCGGCGGGCGTCAGCGGTTGGGCCGCCTGCCAGTTCTCCGTCGCCTTGGTCGCCTTCTTGCGCGCTGCGATGGCTTCCTTGCGGCGCTTCTCTTCGGGGTCCTTCGGCCAGTTCGGAGCATTCTTGGCCTGGGTTGCCGGAGGCGGCAGGTCGAGCTTGGGCGGCACGACGAGCGGCGAGCGCTCGCGGTATTCGATGCCGGGCTTTTCCATGCTCTTGGCGCCGATGCCGGACATCAGATTGTCGATGATCTTCTCTTCGAAGGTCATCCCGTCATCATCATCGTCGTCGTCACCGGCACGGACCGGGCCTGCCGTCATGACGAGGCCGATGCCGAGCGCGACAGCGGACAATTTCAACGCCCGCCAGAACCCTGCCTTGGGGTCTCGAACCATCGAACCGCTGGTCTCGGAGCTGCGCATCACTGTACCTGTTCCATATTGTGGCAGATTGCTGCACTTTGCCGCTCGCACGCGGCCAATCCTCGCAAAAAGCAGGGTTCCACCTGCCGGTCCGTATCGGCCGGGATCAGGGCGCTTTTGCGGCGGGTACCCCCAGGAAGGAATCATACAATAGCGCCGCCACCCCGACAACGATGGCCACGTCCGCGAGGTTAAACACATACCAATTATAGGTATTTCCGCCGAGCTCGATGTGGAACAGGGCGAAATCGACCACCGCGCCGTAGGCGAAGCGGTCGATGCCGTTGCCGATCGCGCCGCCGATGATCAGCCCGAGTGCGACCGTGGCGAGCAGGGTGTGCGAGCGGGCCATCCAGATCGCCAGGGCGACCACGGCGACGACCTTGACCGCCATCAGCGCGATCTGCGCCGACTGGCCGTCGTTCTGGAGCCAGCCGAAGCTGATGCCGATGTTCCAGGCCAGCACCAGGTCGAAGAACGGCGTCACCTTCACTACGCCGCGGCGGGCGAGGTCGAACACGTTCAGGAGCCAAAGCTTTGAGGCCTGGTCGGCCACCAGCGTGACCACGGCCGCGAGGATGCCGGCGCGAAGCGGGGTCATGGCCGGGGATCAGACCCCCACCCCCAGCGCCTTCCATTCGCGCAGCGCCTGGGCGTCGCGCGGGCTGACGTCGGGGTATTCAGGGTCTTCACCGACCAGGGGCGAGATCTTCCAGGAGCGGGCGCATTTGGTGCCGACCGCCTTCTCGACGACGACCGCGACGCCGGGCACCGCATCGAGACGGAACGCGCCCGCAGGCGCTTCGCCCTCACGCACCTCGTAGTTCGAGGTGATGCAGACCTCGGCGAGATCGGTGTCGAACAGCGTCGCCAGCATGTCGCGGTCGGCGACATAGATCACTGGTGAGGCCTCGAGCGACGAGCCGATGTTCTTGGCGGCGCGCTCAAGCTCCAGCGCGCCGGTGACGACGCGGCGGACGTTGCGGATCGTCTCCCATTTCGCGGCGAGCTTGTCGTCGCGGAGCGTCTCGATGCCTTCGGGAAACAGGGTCAGATGGACCGAAGGCTCCGCGTTCGGCCGGAACATGCGCCAGGCTTCATCGGTCGTGAAGCTCAGGATCGGCGCAAGCCACTTCAGGAGCGCATCGCACAACAGGTCGATCGTGGTGAGCGCGGCCTTGCGCGCCGGCGAGGACGGCGGGTCGCAATAGAGCGTGTCCTTGCGGATATCGAAGTAGAACGCCGAAAGCTCGGAGTTCATGAAGGCCGCGAGGCTCGCGACGACGGTCTTGTAGTCGAAGGCGGCATAGGCCTTGCGAACGGTTTCGGCATGGCCGGCCAGTTCGTGCAGCATCAGCCGCTCGAGCTCGGGCATCTCGGCATAGGCGACCTTCTCGCTCGCCTTGAAGTGATGCAGCGTACCGAGCATCCAGCGGATCGAGTTACGCAGCTTGCGATAGGTCTCGATGGTGTTCTTCAGGATCTCCGGGCCGATGCGCTGGTCGTCGGCATAGTCGGTGGCGCAGACCCACAGGCGCAGGATGTCCGCGCCCGAATCCTTGATCACCTTCTGCGGCTCGACGGTGTTGCCGAGCGACTTCGACATCTTGCGGCCGTTCTCGTCGAGCGTGAAGCCGTGGGTGAGCACGATGTCGTAGGGCGCGCGGCCCCGCGTGCCCGCGCTTTCCAGCAGCGAGGAATGAAACCAGCCGCGATGCTGGTCGCTGCCTTCCAGATACATCACGGTGTCGTTGCCGCCGTCGATCTTGCGGACGATGTTGCCGAGCTGCGGGAAGTTCTGGCGATCCTCGAGCACGAAGGCGTGCGTGGAGCCCGAATCGAACCAGACGTCGCAGATGTCGTCGACCTTCTTCCAGTCCTCGCTCGCGCGGGACCCGAGGAAGCGCTCGCGGGCGCCGTCCATGTACCAGGCGTCGGCGCCTTCCTCCATGAAGGCTTCGGCGATGCGCTGGTTGACGATCTCGTCCTGCAGGATCTCTGCCGAGCCGTCGCTCTTCTCGCGCACGAACACGGCGATCGGCACGCCCCAGGCGCGCTGGCGCGAGATCACCCAGTCCGGACGGTTGGCGATCATGCCGTTGATGCGGTTCTCGCCCGACGGCGGCACCCATTGCGTGACCGAGATCGCGTGCAGCGCGCGGGCGCGCAGCGTGTCGCCCTTCTTCGCATGGCCGTCATCGTTGATGTCCTTGTCCATCGCGATGAACCATTGCGGCGTGTTGCGGAAGATCACCGGCTTCTTCGAGCGCCACGAATGGGGATATTGGTGCTTGAGGCGGCCGCGCGCGAGCAGCTTGCCGCCTTCGATCAGCGCCTTGATCACGGCCTCGTTGGCATCGCCCTTCTCGCCCTTGTCGTTGAGCACGCGCTTGCCGGTGAAGCCGGGGGCCTGCGCGGTGTAGGCGCCGTTCTCGTCGACGGTGTAGGGGATCGCGGTCGGGATGCCGCGCGCATCGAGCTCGCGGGTGTTGGCCGTCCAGACGTCGAAGTCCTCGCGGCCGTGGCTCGGCGCGGTGTGCACGAAGCCGGTACCGGTGTCGTCGGTGACATGCTCGCCGGCGAGCAGCGGCACGATGAACTCGTAACCGCCACCGAACCCGCGCAGGGGATGGGCGCATTCCACGGCATCCAGCGTGTCGCCGGGAATGTCGCGCACCTTCTCGTAAGACGTGACGCGCGCCTGCTTGAACACTTCTGCGGCGAGCGCATCGGCCAGGATCAGGAGATCGCCAGTCTTGGCCCAGTTGTCGGCGGGCGCATCCGTCACCTTATAAAGGCCGTAGGCGATTTTCGGCGAGAACGAGATCGCGCGGTTGCCGGGCAGCGTCCAGGGCGTGGTGGTCCAGATCACGACCGAGGCACTGGCGAGTGCGCCATGCGCCGGTGACGTGACGGGAAACTTCACCCACACCATGTCGGAGGTGTAGTCCTCGTACTCGACCTCGGCTTCCGCAAGCGCGGTCTTCTCGACCACGCTCCACATCACCGGCTTGGAGCCGCGATACAGCGTGCCGTTGGCCGCGAACTTCATCAGCTCGCGGGCGATCTGCGCTTCGGCCGGATAGCTCATCGTCTGATAGGGATGATCCCAGTCGCCGATGATGCCGAGCCGCTTGAACTCCTCGCGCTGCACGTTGATCCAGTGCGTCGCATAGGCGCGGCATTCCTTGCGGAACGCCACCATCGCGGCGGAGTCGCGGAAATCGGGCTTCTGCTTGCCCTTCTTGCGGTAGTTCTCCTCCTCGATCTTCCATTCGATCGGCAGGCCGTGGCAGTCCCAGCCCGGCACGTAATTGGAGTCGAAGCCGAGCATCTGCTGGCTCTTGGTCACGACGTCCTTGAGGATCTTGTTCAGCGCGTGCCCGATATGGATGTTGCCGTTGGCGTAGGGCGGGCCGTCATGCAGCACGAATTTGGCGCGGCCCTGGGCTTCCCGGCGCAGCTTGTCGTAGAGGCCGATGTCGTTCCAATACTTCAGCAGTTCCGGCTCGCGCTGCGGCAGGCCGGCGCGCATCGGGAAATCCGTCTGCGGCAAATAAAGGGTCTTGGAATAGTCTTTGGCGTCGGACTTTTGCGGCTTTTCGGACATGGGGCTGACTGGCTCGGAAGGGCGCGGAAACGGATAGCGACTGGAATCGCGGGGTGAAACGACGAAATCCCGGTCTTGCGCCGAGCCTTCAGGCTCAGGCGGAAGCCGGGCCGCTAATCCCTATGATGCACCGCGCAAACATGGGCTCTCCATAGCAGGGGGCCAAGGGAAGCGCAAAAGGTAGAAGCGCAAAAGGTACGGCGGGCCGGATTTGGGCCTCAATCGATCACGCCAAGCCGCGGAAACGCGTCCGGGGCGGCGGCCAGCACGGCGCGGGCGCGGGCGGAATCGTCGTCCATCTGGCGGATCAGGGCCTCCAGGCTGTCGAATTTCAGCTCCTCGCGGATGAAGCCGACGAAGGCGCAGTCGAGCGCTTGTCCGTAGAGGTCGCCCTTGAAGTCGAACAGGAAGATTTCCAGCAGCGGCGCACCATTATCAAAGGTCGGACGGCGGCCGAAGCTTGCCACCCCGTCCAGCCGCTCGGCGCCGCGGCTGACCCGCACCGCATAGATGCCGTGCTTGAGGCCACAATTGGCATCGAGGCGGATGTTGGCGGTGGGATAGCCGAGGTCGCGGCCGCGCTTCTCGCCGTGGATCACCTCGCCGGTGATGAACCAGGGCGCGCCCAGCATGGTGGTGGCCTCGTCAATGAGACCCTCGGCGAGCGCGATCCGGATGGCGCTGGAGGAGACCGGCCGCTCGTCGATGTCGACATGGGCCTGCACGTCGACCTCGATGCCGAGCCGGGGCGCCTCGTTCACCAGGAGGCTCGGCGAGCCGACGCGACCCTTGCCGAAATGAAAGTCGTAGCCGACCGCGATGCCGCTGACGCCGAGGCGCCCGATCAGGTCATGGTGAATGAAGTCTTGCGCGCTGGTCCCGGCCCTGGCCTTGTCGAAGGTCATGACCACGGCGCCGGCGAGCCCGGTGCCGGCCAAAAGCCGCAGCTTGGCCGGCTCGTCCGTCAGGCGGAATTGCGGGGTGTTCGGGCTGAAAAACCGGCGCGGATGCGGCTCGAAGGTCAATGCCAGCGCAGGGCGGCCATGCGCCCGGCCCATTTCCAGCGCGGCTGCGATCACCGCGCGATGGCCGAGATGAACGCCGTCGAAATTGCCCATGGCGACCACGGCGCCCCTCAAAATCGCGGAATCCGGCGTTGTGTCGCGGATAACGGTAAAATGCGGGACCATCAGGGGAATTCTCGAAGCGGCAGGACCTGCGGACCGTGGCTTGACCGGCCGGACGAAGTCAAGCGGCAGGGAGAGCGGCCGCATTGAACGTGATTTCAGTCCTTCGGAGGCGCCCCCAGTTAACGCGCTGTTTAACGCCTTGGTGCTAGTCCTTGAATTGTGGAACAGCGGGGCTCCGGCCCCGGCGGGTCCGATCGTAATATTTCCTGGGTTTGCGTTGGGGGAGTCGAGATGGCGGTTGATTTGTCGATGTCGGTTCTGGTGGTTGATGACTACAGCACCATGATCCGTATCATCAGGAATCTCCTGAAGCAGCTTGGCTTCGAGAATATCGATGATGCAAGCGACGGTTCGGCGGCGCTGAACAAGATGCGTGGCAAGAAGTACGGGCTCGTGATTTCCGATTGGAACATGGAGCCGATGACGGGTTACGACCTGCTGCGCGAAGTGCGCGCGGATCCGAACCTCGCCACCACGCCTTTCATCATGATCACCGCGGAATCGAAGACCGAGAACGTGATCGCGGCCAAGAAGGCCGGCGTGAACAACTACATCGTCAAGCCGTTCAACGCGGCGACGCTGAAGACCAAGATCGAAGCGGTCTTCCCGGACATGGCGAGCGCGTAAGCGCGCTCTTCGCCGGACAATTATCTTCCATTTGGAACGTCGTGCCCGGGCTTGTCCCGGGCATCCGCGTTTGCGGGTGCCAAAAGCGTGGATGGCCGGGGCGTAGGTGCGCGCGAGCGCCGCCGTCCTTCGGCTGGCTATGCCCGGCCATGACGACGACCGGGGCTTAGCAATTCGTCTAAGCCGGCGTCGGTTCAAGCCGCAACCGTCACCACTTCAATTCGCGCATCAGCGCCTTCGGCGGGTGGCCGAACAACTCCATCACCGAATTCGGGTCGAGCTGGTCGAGGCCCTCGAACTCCTCGGCATGGATGCCGCGGGTGACGAACAGGCAGTCGATGCCGAATTCGCGCGCGCCGGTGAGGTCCGTGCGGACGGAATCGCCGATCGCCAGCACCTTTTTCCGGTCGATCATGTGACCCTGGCGTTCGCCGGCGAGCATCATCGCGCGCTCGTAGATCGGGCGATGCGGCTTGCCGTAGAAGATCACCTCGCCGCCGAGTTCGCGATAGAGTTCCGCGATCGCGCCGGCGCAATAGATCAGCCGGTCGCCGCGCTCCACCACGATATCGGGATTGGCGCAGACCAGCGTCAGCTTGCGCTCGCGCGCCTTCAGCATCATGCCGCGATAGTCTTCCGCCGTCTCGGTCTCGTCGTCATAGAGGCCGGTGCAGACGATGTAGTCGGCTTCTTCCAGCGGCGCGGTCGTCGCATCGAGGCCGCGATAGATCGAGTTGTCGCGCTCGGGTCCGAGCCAGAACATCTTGCGGCCGGGATGCTCGGCGACATAGAGCCGCGTCAGGTCGCCCGACGAGACGATCGCGTCATAGGTCTCGTCCGCGACGCCGAGCTTGCGCAATTGCCGTTGGACAGAGTCGGCCGGGCGCGGGGCATTGGTGATCAGGATCACCGTACCGCCGCGGCTGCGATAGGTGTGCAGCGCCTCGCAGGCCTCGGGGAAGGATTCCAGGCCGTTGTGAACCACGCCCCAGATGTCGCTGAGCACAACGTCAACGCCGCCCACGAGCTCGCGCAGGCTTTCGGCGAAATGCAGCGTGGTCATGATGCGTGCGGCCGATCAGATCCGGCGCGCGAGCGCCGCGTTGCCGGTGATACGCTGGGCTGGAGGCGCTGAAGACGTGGCGCCTGGGCTGGGAGAAGCGGAGCCATTGGATCCCTGAATTTCCTGCGCCGGGTTCGGCGAGGCCCCGCCGGTAGCAGATGCCCCTTCAGGCCGCAATGGCCGGGGTGGCGCGAACAGGAACCCCTGACCGAACCGCACGTCAAAGTCGAGCAAATCGACCACTGCGCGCTCGCCCTCGATCCGTTCGGCGATCAGGTCGATGCCGAAGCGGCCGAGCAGGTCGGAGAGGTCGGAAGGGTGGATGTCCGAGGTCGAGGCCTGCCTGGGGTCGAGCAGGAGGGACGCCGGCACCTTGATGAAGCGCACGCCGCGATCGGCGAGCTCGCGCGGCTCGATCCTGAGGTCAGTGACATGGTCGATCGAGAAGCGGAAACCGCGCTGGGCGAGCGCCGCGAGGTTCTCGGTCTCGGCCGGGCCGAGATTGCGGAAGGTCGACTGCTTGAACTCCAGCACCAGCGAGGGCGCCAGCGCCCGGTTGGCTTCGAGGAAGTCGAGGCACTGCGCGAAGGTGGTGGAATTGCCGAGCGTGGAGGCCGCGACGTTGCAGAACACGCCGACATCCTTGTTGCGCACCATCAGGCGCCGCAGCACCTGCACACAGCGCAGCATCACCATGTTGTCGATGCGTCCGATCAGACCCGAGGCTTCGGCGATGCTGATGAATTCCTCGGCGGCGATCAGCTGGTCGCGCTCGTCGCGCAGGCGCGTCACGGCTTCGTAGAACCGCACCTTGCGCTGCGGCAGCGTCACCATCGGCTGGAGGAAGATGTCGATGCGGTTCTCGTCGATGGCGTTGCGCAGTGTCGCCAGTAACTGGGTCGGGTTGCGGCCATTGGCCGTCTGAACCGGAACGGCGGTGTGGGTCTGGATCGCCGGTGTTGGCCGCGGCGGCGGTGCGGGCAGCGGCGGAGGGGCGGCCGGCCGCTCCTCGAAGGCCGCAATCAGGTCGAGAGGCGCCTCCGGCTCTGGCCGGGCGACCGGAGCGGGGGCGGGGGTCGGCGCGGCCCCGGCCAACAGGTCTTCATGGGCTGACACGGTGGTGGCGAGCTGCCTGACCAGCCCACCGAGCTCGTTGATCTCGCCGACCACTGACTGGATGCGGTCGGAGTTGGTCGAATTGGCCGAGGCGATGCGCCCCTCCATCGCCGCGAGCCGGCGGCCGAACTCGGCGACCTGGCGGGCGAGGTCGGCGGTGCCGCGCGAGAGGTCGGCGATCTGGCCGCCGACGTCACTGCGATCGCGCAGCCGCATCGAGACCGCGTTGTAGAGGATCAGGAAGGTCAGCGCGGTCAGCGCCACGATGGCGGATTCGGTTCCGCTGATGCCGGCGACCGAGTAGAGGACAAGCCCGAGCGAGGCCGCGACCAGAACCATGCAGATGGCGATGAAGATCGTCGAAATGCGAATCATGCCGCGCGTTACGCCTCAAAGAGCTGACTGCCTCATCCGGGAAAACACGGGTCAGTGTGCGAACCCGTCACGCCTCATGCTCCCCCAAGCAGGGCGACCTTAACATCATTGTTGATTCGAGGGGATAGCGGCCTGTTCGCGGCGCCGGAGCATGATCCGGAAAGTGTGCAACGGTTTTCCCCCGCGGCAAAAACCGGACGCGGTTGTGGCGGGGCTAGATGCCCCACCCGAGTTGGGAAGCCCCGCCCGCGCAAAGCGTCGGGGGAGTGGACGCCGTGGGCGGCGGGCGATGTT
>NZ_JBVVPO010000020.1:0-13983 GCF_055811795.1 Bradyrhizobium sp. MI1.7 | reverse complement strand
ACCCCCCCCCACCCCGGGCACCTTAACAACCTTGTTTCATGCGGGGCAATCGCGCCGGGAGCCGGGCCCGGTCCCATCACCGGCAAGGTGCCCACGGTTTTCCCCCCCCCCAAACCGGGCACGGGTTTTGCCGCGGAGATCATGCCCAGACAGTCTAGGTCAGGCCGGCCCGGCGAAAGGCTTCGAGGTAGTGCTCGCGGTCGGCGGCGAGCTTGATCGGCATGAACTCGGCGATCCAGGCGAGCGAGACGTTGGGCTGGGCACGCTGGAGTTCCTTCAGCGCCGCGCGGGCGGTCTCGGTTTGCCCGGCCATCGCCGCGGCCGCGGTCAGCACCCGGTGCCCGCCGACGAAGTCACTGCGCTGGCGCAGGGCCTCCTGCGCGAGCCGGATCGCTTCCGCATAGTCCCTGCCGAGGAAGCGGGCAAAGGCGGCGATGCCGAAATAGACGGGTGCATAGGGGTCGCGCGGGCTGAGGCGGATCGCCCGCCGCGCGGCGTCGTCGGCATCCCGCCAGCGGCCGCAATAGCTGAGCGTCAGGCCATAATAGCCCTGCGCCAGCGCAAAGTTCGGATTGAGCCGTAGCGCGGTCTCGAATTCGGCAAGCGAATCCTCGAACCGGCGTGCGAACAGATCGACATGGCCGAGCGCATTATGCGCCCAGGCATCCTGGTCGTCGGCGCGGATCGCGGCCCGCGCCGCGCGCTCGGCCACCGGCAGCGCGGCGGCCATCTCCATCCAGCCCATATGCGCCGTGAACATGTAGCTGGTGCCGAGCAGCCCGAGTGCCTTGCCGTAGTTCGGGTCGAGCGCGATGGCCTTTTCGAGCAGGGCTCGCGCCGCGACGTGGTCCTGCCGCGTTACGCGCCAGTAATGGGAGAGGGCGCGCATCAGAAGGTCCCAGGCGTCCAGGCTGTCGGGCGGCTTGCGCTCGGCGCGAAAATTCTCCGCGGCATAGAGCTGCGGCTCGATCGCGGCGACGATGCGTTCGGTGATCTCGTCCTGTACGGCGAAGACGTCGGCGAGCTCGCGGTCGTAGCGTTCGGCCCAGAGATGGCTGCCGGTGGCGACATCGTTGAGCTGCGCGGTGATGCGGACGCGATCGCCCTCCTTGCGGACGCTGCCCTCGACGACATAGCGCACGCCGAGCTCCTCGGCGACCTGCCGCAGGTGAACCGTGCGGCCCTTGTAGATGAAGGAGGAGTTGCGCGCGATCACGAAGAACCAGCGCAGCTTCGACAGCGCGGTGATGATGTCCTCGCTGATGCCGTCGGAGAAATAATCCTGCTCGGCCTCGCCGCTCATGTTGGTGAAGGGCAGGACGGCAATTGCGGGACGATCGGGCAGCGGCAATTCCGTCGGTGTTGGGTCGGGCGGCTTGCCCGGCGCCGACGATGAGGCTGCGGCGGAGCGTTCGGTCACTGCGCCGACGAACCGCACGCCCTTGCGCGCGACTGTGCGGATCAGCCGCTGATCTTCTCCATTGTCATTGACCGCGCGCCGCGCCGCGTTGATCCGACTGGTCAGCGTCGATTCCGAGACGACGCGGCCATTCCAGATCGCGTCGAGCATGTTGTCCCGCGTCACCACGCGCTCGCGGTTGCGGACCAGATAAAGCAGGAGATCGAACACCTGGGGCTCGAGCCCGACGAGCGTCTCTGCCCACCGCAATTCGCGGCGTGCGGGGTCGAGCACGAAATCCTCGAAATGAAATGTCACGCCGCCCTCGGCTCCAGCGGGAAATCAAGGTGTTCTCAGCGTAAAATAACGCCACTCTCAAGGCCAGCGAGCCGCATGCGCCCTATCGTCCCGGCGTCTTCAACCGCAGGAGAATTGCCATGTCGACGTCCGCCGCGCTCAAGCCGGCCCTCGCCCAACCAGATCTCGCCGCCGTCAAGCAGCGCCAGCACAGCGCCTGGTCGTCCGGCGACTATGCCATTGTCGGCACCACCTTGCAGATCGTCGGCGAGCAGCTCTGCGAGGCGCTCGACTTGCGTGCCGGCAGCAAGGTGCTTGATGTCGCCGCCGGCAACGGCAATGCGACGCTGGCCGCCGCGCGGCGCTGGTGCGACGTCACATCGACCGACTATGTTCCAGCGTTGCTCAAGCGGGGACGCGAACGGGCCGCGGCGGAGCATTTGATGGTCGAATTCCGTGAAGCGGATGCCGAAGCGCTGCCGTTTGCGGATGCCAGCTACGACGTCGTGCTCTCGACCTTCGGTGTCATGTTCACGCCGGATCAGGACAAGGCGGCGTCCGAGCTCGCGCGGGTCTGCAAGTCCGGCGGCGAGATCGGCCTCGCCAACTGGACGCCCCAGGGCTTCATCGGTCAGCTCTTCAAGACCATCGGCAGGCATTTGCCGCCGCCGGCGGGCGTGAAGTCGCCGGCCTTGTGGGGCACGCCGGCACGGCTTGAGGAGATGTTCGGCAGCCAAGCCTCCGAGATCGCCGCCGAGCCGCGCATGTTCGCCTTCCGCTATCGCTCTCCGGAGCACTGGCTCGAGGTTTTCAAATCCTATTACGGGCCGATGCTGAAAGCGTTCGTGGCGCTGGAGGAGACCGGCCAGGCCGCGCTGCGGCGCGATCTCATGGCGCTGCTCGGCGAATTCAACCGTGCCGACGACGGTACGGTGGTGGTGCATAGCGAGTATCTGGAGGTCGTGATCAGCAAGCGCTGAATTGCCGTCGTGATCCGGTCAGGCCGAGCCCCGGCCTGACCGCCGGCAATCAGGATGGCGCGGCGGCGCCGACCGTGTCGGCCGAGACGGCCTCGCGGGTGCCGAGCGGCTTGGGCGGTCCGGTGGTCGTATCCCGAAGGGTCTGCCGCTCGATCTCCGAGTTCAGCTCGGCCCCGAACATGATGACGATCGCCGACATCCACATCCACATCATCAAGCCGATCGCCGCGCCGAGCGAGCCGTAGGTCGCGTTGTAATTGGCGAATTCCGAGAGATACCAGGACAGGAGCGCCGAGCCGGCGATCCAGAGGATGGCGGCCGTCACCGCGCCGAGGCTCAGCCATTGCCAGCGCGGCGCGTCGCGGCTCGGTGCGAAGCGGTAGAGGACGGCAAGCGCCGCCAGCAGGATGACGAACAGCACCGGCCATCGCGCGAGAGCGACGATCAGCCTGCTTTCCGGCGCGATGCCGAGATGGTTGAGCGCGAGCGGGAAGGCGACCACGGTGCCCACCATCAGCAGCAGCGCCGCGATGCTGCCGACGGTGAAAGCCAACGACACCGTGTTCAGCCGGACGAAGCTGCGCTTTTCGCGCTCCTCATAGGCGACGTTGAGGGCATCGAAGATGGCTTTGACGCCCGCATTGGCGCTCCAGATCGCGAGCAAGAGGCCAAACAGGAAGGTGACGCCCAGGGCGGTATTGCCGTTGGACACCACGCGCGCGACCTGGTCCTCGACGATCTGGAACGCGCCCTCGGGCAGCAGCATCGCGAGCGAATGCAGGTTGGAACTGATCGTCGAGGGATCCGCGAACAGGCCGTAGGATGAGACCAGCGCGGTCACGGCGGGAAAGATCGCGAGCAGCCCGAAGAAGACGACGCCGCCCGCAGTCGCGAGCAGGCGATCGTCGTCGATGCGCTGATAGGTGCGCCAGAAGATGTCTTTCCAGCCCGCCCACGGGATCGCGAAAGGGCTTTTCGCGTGCCGGCCGTGGCCAAGCTGCATCGCCGCGCCGGCCGGGCTCGTTTCCGGCGAGTTTGCTTCATTATTGCGATGGTCTTGCGGAGGCCCCGGCCGGATGGGGCCGGACTCCTGAAAGTAGCGTTCCGCGGACAGCACGAAGACGGCCGTGGCGGCGACCAGCAACCAACTGTCGAGGTGCTCGGTGCGCCGCGCGCGCATTTCAAGCGTCCAATCTGTGGCCGTGTCGCCGCCGCCGTGCGGCCGTGAAGCCCAGCAGCCCGACGGCTGCGAGCATCAGACCTAGCTGCACGGGCCGGTTGGTCCGAGCCGACACGGCGTTGCCGCCACGGCCACGTTCGCCCGGTGCGGGCGACACCAGCGGAATCGTCGTTGCGACCTCTTTCACCGCCTGCTTGACCGTTCCGCGCGGGATCCGCGGGGTGGCGATCGCAACGCGCATACGGCTGGCAAGCGGCACGATCGGCTTGTCCCGACGCTTCATTTGGGCCTGAGCCAGGCCGGCGCAGGATACGGCCAGCACCAGGAGCACGGCCGCGACGGCACCGAAGCCCCAGAATTGTCCGTGGGTGATTGCGACCCAACGATAAAGGGCGATCAGGCCGACAAAGAGGGTGGCGATCAGGAACAGCCCGGCCATTGCGAACAGTCCTGCCGCGACCGCATAGGACGTCGCGCGGCCCGTGGCCTGATTGGTGCGGTCGCGCAAGTACGATCGCGCGGCGCGCTTGAGGTGATTGATCTTGAGCGCCATGCCGGCGCGCAGCAGTTCGCCCGATGGCGCGAGCATGCGGACATCCTCCGAGAACGAAAAAATCGTCGGGGGATGAACGTGGCGGAATTTGACTTGTTCCGCGCGGAGCGCGGGTGCCGGGACGGATCAGCCGAGATCGGCGGCCGCGATCCAGAACACCTCGCCCTCGGATTCCTCGGTGTCGAGCCAGAGCAGCGGCAGTTCCGGAAAGGCCTCGTCGACCAGTTCGCGGCCGCGGCCGATCTCGCAGATCAAGCCGCCATCCGGCGTCAGGTGATCGGGCGCATCGCGCAAGATCCGGCGCACCACGTCGAGACCGTCGGCGCCGCCGTCAAAGGCGAGCTTCGGCTCGGCGCGGCACTCCGGCGGCAGCGCCGCCATGCCTTCGGCATCGACGTAGGGCGGGTTGGTGATGATCAGGTCGTATCTGTTGTCGCCGAGCGGGGCGAACAGGTCGCCGCGATGCAGGCTGATCCGGTCATCGAGCCCGAATTCGCCGACATTTCGTGTGGCGACTTCGAGCGCGCCCTTGGAGATGTCGACGGCATCAACGGTGGCATTCGGGAAATGATGCGCGGCAAGGATGGCGAGACATCCCGAGCCCGTGCAGAGATCGAGCACACGTTCGACGGCCGTGGGGTCGTCGATCAGCGAGCCCGCCTCGCCGTCGCCGCCGAAATGCGACTCCAGCAGCTCGCCGATGAAGGAGCGCGGAACGATGACGCGCTCGTCGACATAGAAGGGCAGGCCGCGCATGTAGATCTTGTTGACGAGATAGGCGGTCGGTTTGCGCGTGGTGACGCGCTGATGGATGAGGTCGACGATGGTCTTGCCTTCCGCCGACGTGACGCAGGCATGGGCAAAGATCTCGAACTGGTCGGGATGCAGATGCAGGGCTTCGCAGACCAGGAAGGCTGCTTCCGCGACCGGATCGGTCGTGCCATGGGCAAAGGCGAGCTTCGCCTCGGTGAAGCGGCTCACGGCGTAGCGCACGAAATCGATCAGCGTGAGCAACTCGCCGCGGCCGACCTTCGCGAGCTTTGGCGCGGCGCGGCCGCGCGTGGTCTTCTTGGATGCTTGTGCCATCAGGATCGGGTCCAGCGTGCGGCGGCCTCGTCGTCACGGGCGTGGGCTTCGACCCAGCCGGTACCGGTGGCGCTCTCTTCCTTCTTCCAGAACGGGGCGCTGGTCTTGAGATAATCCATCAGGAACTCGGCCGCCTGGAACGCCGCCTGGCGGTGCTGCGACGCCGTGAGCACCAGCACGATATTCTGCCCGGGCATGAACCGCCCGACGCGATGAATGATGGTGACGCCGTTCAGCGGCCAGCGCGATGTAGCTTCGTCGGCATGGCGCTTGATCTCTTCTTCCGCCATGCCGGGATAATGTTCGAGCGTGAGGGCGGCGATCTTCGCGCTGTTCTCGTCGCCGCGGCAGATGCCGGAAAAGCTTACGACCGCGCCGATGTCGGTGCGGCTCCCGGTCAGGATCGCGATCTCGCGCGCGATGTCGAAATCGTCCTGCTGGATGCGGATGGTGACGGGGCAGGGGCCGGCGGGGGAGGTCATGGCCTAGCCGCCGGTCATCGGCGGGAAAAACGCGATCTCGCGGGCGCCCGCGATCGCGGCGTCCGATTTGACATGGGCATGATCGATCGCGGTGCGGATCACCTTCGGCTTCTCGAAGGCGTAGGCATAGGCCTCGCTCCGGCCGGACAGCCAGGCGATCAGCTCCTCGACGGTGCGCACGGTCGCCGGCGGCTCGATGGTCTCCTCGGCCTTGCCGACGCGCTCGCGCACCCAGGCGAAGTACTTCACCTTCATGCCTCATCCTCCTTGATGAGGTGATGGATGCCGGCGCGGAAATAGTCGTAGCCCGTGTATATGGTGAGGATCGCCGAGGCCCAGAGCAGCGCCAGCCCGATCATCGAGACCACGGGCACCACCTCATCGCCGGCCGGGCCAGCGAGCAGGAAGCCGATGGCGATGAGCTGAACGGTCGTCTTCCACTTCGCAAGCTTTGTCACGGGAACGCTCACCCGCAACGCCGCGAGATATTCGCGCAGGCCCGAGACCAGGATCTCGCGGCACAGGATCACGATGGCGGCCCATAGCGACCAGCCATGGATGATGCCGTCGGCGGCGAGCATCAGCAGGCAGGAGGCCACCAGCAGCTTGTCGGCGATCGGATCGAGCATCCGGCCGAACGCCGATTGCTGATTCCAGATCCGCGCGTAATAGCCGTCGAGGTAATCGGTCACTGCCGCCGCGATAAAGATGGCGACCGCGACCCACCGCAGCCACAGCGGCTGATCCAGAATCGACTGTGCATAGATGCACCCGACCACGACCGGGATCGCGGCGATCCGGCCATAGGTCAGGATGTTCGGGAGGGACATCGCGCGGCTGGTCGTCCCTCGTGTCGTGGCGATGTTCATCCGTCCTACCAATACCGCTCGTGCCTGAAGGTCAACCGTCCCGCTCCCCAAATGAGGTGCAGCATGCGACGACCATATGACCGCGGCCCCCTTAGTTCACCCCGGCTGGGGATGGAAATAGTCGAAAATCCTGCGGGCGCTCTCGGCGCTCACCCCCGGAACCTTGCCGAGATCGGCGATCGAGGCCCGCTCGATCTCCTTCAGGGTTCCGAAATGGTGCAGCAAGGCACGTTTGCGTGACGGGCCGATGCCCGGAATCTCCTGCAAACCGGCCTCGCGGATGTCCTTCTTGCGCAGCTTGCGGTGCGAGCCGATGACGAAGCGGTGGGCCTCGTCGCGCAGGCGCTGGATGAAATAAAGCACGGGATCGCGCGGCTCCAGCTTGATCGCCTCGCGCTCCGGCATGAACAGGGTTTCGCGGCCGGCATCCCGGTCCGGTCCCTTGGCGACCGACATCAGCGACACCTGGGTCAGGCCGAGATTCGTAAAGATCTCCCGGACGGCGTTGAGCTGGCCGCGACCGCCGTCGATGATCACGAGGTCGGGCCATTGCGGGAAGTCGTCGTCCTTGGCCTTGCCGGCGGCGTCCTCGGGCGGATTGATCAGGCGCTTGAAGCGGCGCTCCAGCACCTCTTTCATCATGCCATAATCGTCGCCCGGCGTGAGCCCTTCCGACTTGATGTTGAACTTGCGGTACTGGTTCTTCACGAAACCATCGGGCCCGGCGACGATCATGGCGCCGACCGCATTGGTGCCCTGGATGTGGCTGTTGTCGTAGACCTCGATGCGCTTGGGCGAATGCGGCAGGCTCAGCGTCGTGGCCATGGCGTCGAGCAGGCGGCTCTGTGTCGCGGTGTCCGCGAGCTTGCGGCCCAACGCCTCGCGCGCATTGGTCAGCGCGTGGGCGACCAGCTCCTTCTTCTCGCCGCGCTTGGGCGCCGTGACCTCGATCTTGTGGCCGGCCTTGATCGACAGCGCATTGGCGAGCAGCTCGCTTTCCTCGATCTCGTGCGAGAGCAGGATGTTCTTCGGCGGCGGCTTGTCGTCGTAGAACTGGGCGAGGAAGGACCCCAGCACTTCCTCCGGCGTATAGGTCTTCTCTGCGCGCGGGAAATAGGCGCGGTTGCCCCAGTTCTGTCCGGTGCGGAAGAAGAACACTTCGACGCAGGAGAAGCCGCCCTCCTGGTGGATGGCGAACACGTCGGCTTCTTCCACCGTGCGCGGATTGATGCCCTGCTGCGACTGGATCGCCGACAGCGCGGCGAGGCGGTCGCGGTAGAGTGCCGCGGTCTCGAATTCGAGCTCGCCGGAGGCCTTCTCCATCTCGCCGGCAAGCTCCTGCTTCACCGCTTGGCTCTTGCCGGAGAGGAAGTCTGTCGCCTCGCGCACCAGCGTCGTATAGCCGGGGAAATCGATCTCGCGGGTACAGGGGCCGGCGCAGCGACGGATCTGGTAGAGCAGGCAGGGCCGCGAGCGGCTCTCGAAGAAGGAATCGGTGCAGGAGCGGATCAGGAACGCGCGCTGCAAGGCGGTGATGGTGCGGTTGACCGCACCGGCGGAAGCGAACGGGCCGAAATAGCGGCCGGGCCGCGACTGCGCACCACGATGCTTGAGGATCTGCGGCGCCCAATGGTCGCCGGTGATCAGGATGTAGGGAAACGACTTGTCGTCGCGCAGCTGCACGTTGAAGCGCGGCCGGAGCTGCTTGATGAGATTGGCTTCCAGCAGCAGCGCTTCGGTCTCGGTGTTGGTCGAGACGATCTCCACGGTCACCGTGGCTGCGATCATGCGCAGGATGCGCGCCGGTTGCGGCGCGCTCTGGCGCGCATAGTTCGACAGGCGCTTTTTGACGTTCTTGGCCTTGCCGACATAGAGCACGTCGGCATTGGCGCTGAGCATGCGATAGACGCCCGGCGAGGTGGGCGCGAGGCGGACCGCGCGCTCGATCGCTTCATGGCCGGTCGCCAGCGGCTCTTCGCCGACCGCGCCGCTCTCCTCCAGGATGTCAGGCAGCAGCGCGTCGTCCTCGTCCTCGCCAGCGGTGGTGGCGGGATCGAGGTCCGGCGGCGCCAGGCTCTCCGGCGGGGCGTCGGCCGTCGTGCCGCGCGGAGATTTGCGCGCGCGTGCGTCGTCCGGATTGTCGGTGGAATCGTGAGCCATGATGCGAATTTAAGCGCTGGGGGTGCCGATTTGAAGTTCCAGCCTTGCGGCACACACAGGATGGCGGCGCGGTTCCGGGTAACACTTGCTTAAGCCTGTTAAGAGCGTGGTAACCCGGCTTAACAGGCCTTTAACTTAAAACTCTCGATAAATCTTACGCGAAAAAGAGGAGGTTCCGTAACCATGCGATTTTGCCTTGCGCGGCGGCGCAGGCATCGCGGGGGGCGGCCGTTGCGTTGGAGAGTACCGATGAGGGGGTTCGTTGTAGGCGCAGCCGTGTTGGTTGCAGCCGGCTGGACAGCTTCGGCAGAGGCCGCCGATCTCAATTACGGGCAGGGTGCGCCCTACACCGTCAATCAGCCGCTCAATGCCTATAGTTGGGCCGGTCCGTATCTCGGTGCCAATCTCGGCTATGAGTGGGGCTCGGTGAGTAACTCGCCCGTCAAGCCCTCCGGTTTCGTCGGCGGTGTACAGGCCGGCTACAATTTCCAGAACGGTCCATGGGTGTTCGGCGTCGAGGGCGATATCCAGGCCGCGGGCGCTGATGACACCTTCGCGCCGTGGAAGTTCTCCAACCCCTGGTTCGGCACGCTGCGCGGCCGTGCGGGCTATGCCTTCAGCAACGTGCTGTTCTACGGCACCGCCGGCCTCGCCTTCGGCGAACTGCGCGCGCAGACATTCGGCTGGACGGAGTCGCACACCACCGCAGGCTGGACCATCGGTGCCGGCGCGGAAGTCGGCTTCGCGCCGAACTGGAGCGCCAAGCTCGAATATCTCTACATCGATCTGTCGACGAGCCAGTTCGCAATTACCGGCGTGTCAAACGGCTATAGCGCCAGCGTTGTGCGCGCAGGCGTGAACTATCACTTCTGATAGTTGAAGAAGAAAATACCGGACAACAGCCTCCCGGCCGCTCGCGGCCGGGATTTTTTTCGCCAGGTGTTCGCTCGAAAACGCTCTAGGAGACGATGACCAAATTGACTGCCTTTGGTCCCTTCCCCTTCTTGTCCGGCTCGACTTCAAAAGTAATGCGCTGTCCTTCGGCGAGATCTTTCAGTCCCGCCCGCTCCACAGCAGTAATGTGCACGAAGACGTCGCGCCCGCCGTCGTCGGGCTTGATGAAACCGTAGCCGCGCTCGCCGTTAAAAAACTTGACCGTTCCCGTCATGGCCATCGGGAAACTCCCCCTCATTGCTCCTCCGTCGCGACGCAGACTCACGTCACGACATGACCGGGCCTTACGAAGCCCGGGAGCTGGCCATCCTTGGGCGGACCTTTCTTTCGGTCCGATCGGATCTTTCTTAGGCCTTCACTCCGCCGCAACCATTCGCGGAAGCGGAACGTAAAGCCAGTCACGGAAACAGCATAATACGGTTCTCTGCAGATTGACTACCGCTCCTGCATCTTTTTCCCAAGAATGCCGGGGTGTTACGGTCTCGGCACCTCTAATCGGAATCTGGCAGCTCCGCCCTGTCCGAGCGGTATCTCCAGCTCGGGCAGGATCGTCTTGAGCTCGCCATGCAGCGTGTACGGCGGATTGACGATCAACAATCCGGCGGAGGTGAGGGCGGCGCCATCAAGCTGCGGCGCGACACTGAATTCGAGACGCAGACATTTTCCTGGCGGTTTTGCTGCGGCTGCGAGCCGCGCCACTGATTGCACCAGCGTGTCGGTGGCGCGCCGGCTCTTGGCCGGATACCAGATTACATAGATACCGGTCGGCCATTTGGTGAAAGCCGCCGCGAAGGCGTCGCCGAGCTTTTCGAACTCGTCTTTCGCCTCGAACGGCGGGTCGATCAGCACGAGCCCGCGCCGTTCCTTCGGTGGCACGAAGGCCGGCAGCGCGACCCAGCCGTCGAGATCGACCACGCGCGCCTGTTCGTCGCGGCGCAGCACACCGATCAGCGCCTTGCGCGCCTTCGGCTCGAGCTCGCAGGCAACGAGGCGGTCCTGCGGCCGCAGCAGGCCGCGCGTGATCAGCGGCGAACCCGGATAGGCCTTGAGCTCGCCCTTCGGATTGTAGGCGCGAACGATGTCGAGATAGGGCTTGGCCAGCGCCACGGCGTCGTTCGACAGGCGCGCCTGCATCAGCCGCGCGATGCCGGTCAGCCATTCGCCGCTACGGCGCGCCTCGTCGCTTTCGAGATCGTAGAGGCCAGCGCCGGCATGGGTGTCGATGACACGGAATGCCCCCGGCTTGTCCTGGAGGTAAGTAATGATGCGCGCGAGCACGATGTGCTTGATGACATCGGCGAAGTTTCCGGCGTGGAAGGCGTGACGGTAGTTCATGAGACAGGACTACGCTACGTCACGGCTTGAGCAAAGCGGGATGCGCGCCTGTGCCGGCATGGGCCCCGAATCTGCAGCGCACCGCCGAACCGGCGCTGCGTCCGGGGCACAAACACTTGGACTAGCCACCTCTGATCGGCGGCATCGTCACCTGGTCGCGGCGGCAGGCGCGGCGCTCGATCTCCTCGCAGGCCCGGAATTGCAGGTCCTTGCTGAGGCAGATGCGGACCTCGGAGAGCCGGGTCCGATTGCAGGTGACCGAGATGGCCGCGTTGCTCAGGCCCGCATTGGCCTTGATGAAGGCTTCCTCCACCTCGCCCGGCGCCACGGTCTTGGCCTGCGACAGTTCGAGATATTCCGCCGGGATCTTGATCGCGGCGCGCGCCTTTCGGATCGTCTCGAAATAATTGCGGCTGTCGAGCCCGGAGCAGGTGCCGTGCTTGTCCCACTCGTTGAAGATCAGCCCCGGCGCCGGCATCAAATCGAGCATCGAAGAGACGATGTTGCGGTTCAGGCGTGGCGACGGCCGCTGGCAATATTCAGGGAAGCCATTCTCATATTGCGGCCACAGCCCGTGCACCACGAACGCGTAGGGCCGCCCGCTGCACTGCATCTGCGAGCGACCACCGCCGCCGCCGCCGCGGTTGCGCTCGGACGCCTCCTCGCAGAACGAGGGCGACCATGACAGCGACAGCACATAGAAGTCGAATTCGCCGGGCGCGTTCTGCCGTTTGTCCTGGGCCTTCGCGCCGCCCGGCAGCGCGACCAGCCCGGCGGCCAGAACCAGGGGGAGGGTCAGTGAGATCACGAGACGGGTGAACGAACGCAATCTAAAATGAAACATGGCGACGCCCCTCAACTAGACTGTGCAATCAGCCTAGCAGGCAACAAGAACATTTCAAGAACAAAATTCGGGCCGGCCCGTCAGGCGCCTGATCAGTCCGATTCAGGCCTTTCGATCGAGGCTCAGGGCCTGGCGGCGCGGCAGGACGGATTGTAGGCCCAGTTGCGGTCAAGCCCGACCACGCACCATTCCACACCATTGCCGTAGCCGGAGAAGCCGCCATCCTCGATGATCGAGAAATGCACCTTGCGCACCTTGCCGTCATTGAGCATGGCGTCGCCGGTGCAATAGCGGCGCGGAATGTTGTCGGACTGCCAGGGCCGGAACGCGATCTCGTGAACGGCGGCGAAGCCGGTGATCTTCAACGAGGAATTCCAGAACGAGCTTTCCTTCTCCCAGAACTGGGTGGCGATGGTCGGCAGCGCCCTCTCGCAATCGACGACGGCGCCGTCATAGCGCGGCCCGTTCAGCCAGAAGTTCAGCTCCAGCGGATTGGCGGCCCTGGCCTCACCGAGCGACAGCGCTCCGAACATGAGGCCAAGCAAGGTGGCAAAGCGGAGCGATTTCAGGGGGAGGGCGCGCATGGGCAATCCGGACAGCTGGGTCTTGCGAAGGATGGACGGTGCCGCGAAGGCCGGGGCAGGTCAAGTGCAGCGCGGCAACACTTGGCCAAGAGTTGACCCCAACCTCGCAGCCGGCGGGGCATCAGTTCTTTTCATGGACCTCCCGGCACCGTAAACTGGCGCCAACCAATTGGAGTGACGGGAATGCGAATCATTGCGGCCGCGGGCTTTCTTGCCCTGGGTATGATGGCCAGCCAGTCGGCACGCGCCGATCTCCTTCCGGTGCCTCCGTTCAAGGGCAACGACACCGGCGGCATCATCGCTTATTCGCTGGCGACCCAGGCGGATGCGCGGCAGGTCGCGGTCGATCACTGCGCGCGCTACGGCAAGGTCGTGAAATTCCTCGCGGTGCAGGCCTTTGAGGGCGGCTACATCTCGTTCTCCTGCCGTTGGGTGCCCTATGGCGCTGCCCAACAGCCGATCCGCACGCTGTACTGAGGCGCTTTCGGAACGTCGGGAGCTTCCACATGACGCGCAAGCTCGCTTTGCTCGGCTCGGCCCTTTGTCTTGTGGTGTCGGCAGGCAGCGCCAGCGCCGACGATCTGCCGGTGCGCAAGGCCGGTCTCTGGGAAATGAAGATGGTCAGGACCGGCACGCCCATGCCCGAGATGACCATGCAGCACTGCACCGACGAGACCGTCGACAAGGAGATGAACAACAACGTCTCCCCGATGGCCAAGCAGATCTGCGCCAAGCAGGACATCAAGAAGACCGCGACCGGCTATGTCAGCGATTCCGAGTGCAACGTCGCCGGCATCAGCACGACCTCGCATGCCGAGATCACCGGCGATTTCAACTCGGCCTATACGGTGAAGACCTCGTCGCACGCGCAAGGCGGCGCCGCCGGCGCAGCAGGCCGCGACACCACGATGCAGCTCGAAGCCAAGTGGCTGGGGGCCTGCAAGCCCGACCAGAAGCCCGGTGACATCGTGATGCCCGGCGGCTTCAAGATGAACGTGCGCGACATGGACAAGCTGAAGGCGCTGTTGCCGAAGTAGGTTTGTCTTCCCTCTCCCCTTGTGGGAGAGGGTGGCTCGCCGCGTAGCGGCGAGACGGGTGAGGGGTCTCCGCGCGTGACTCTCTTACTTCTGAATTCGCGGAAACAACCCCTCATCCGGCGCTTCGCGCCACCTTCTCCCACAAGGGGCCTGTTGCGTAATTCGTCAATTGTGATTCCCTAGGGCAAAGCCTTGGAGGGTAGCGATGGCGGTCAAGCGGACG
>NZ_JBVVPO010000019.1:0-132557 GCF_055811795.1 Bradyrhizobium sp. MI1.7 | reverse complement strand
GGTTGCGTTGCCCGGGCTGGCGTTGCCCTCCGGCCACGGCCCGTTGCGCGCGCTGCAGTCCGTCATAACGTCGGCGGCAATGCCAATGGTGGCGTTAATCGCGTCGGAGTGCGTCGATAGAGGATTTGCCTGCGGGCCACCAGCCTTGGTAACCAACCTCGTGACCCGCGGTAGCATTCAACACTACTTCTCGGCCATGCAGCGTGCCTCCCTTTGCATGTCGGTTATTGGCCCATAGGCGGCCCCGGCCGAGCGTGGCGCAGTGGTCCGGTTTCGCGTGACGAGCCGACCGAGTTGGGCCCCCGATCTCAACGTCCGCCCGTGACCCTGGCTGTCGGATATCGTTTTCGAATTGAAAGAGGCGACGATTGCGCCGCCTCTCCTTGTGGTCCGCGTGCTTACTGGCAGACGTACATGATTCCGTCACCGCCCTTGATCAAGGTGCCGGGCGTGCAACCAATGCCATTGAGCTTCGCGTAGCTATCCCAACCGTCGTAGCAGGTGTAGGAAGCACGCCCAAAGACCCCCACAGCCGTGCCGTACCCGGTCGTGCCGCCGGCACCACACCAGGGGCCGCCAGCGTAGTAGGCCCGCACTGCGTACCAAGGCAGACCGGACTGATCGGGTATGTAGTGACTATAGGGATACGGGCTGACATAGAGCCGCCTCGCTTGGGCACTCTCAACTGACAGCGAAATCCCGCGCTGCTCAGACCAGTCAACGGTGAACAGTGTCGCAAAGGCGATAACCGAAGTTACAATTGCAAAATTTCTGAAAATCATCCGCTTCATCGTTTTGCTCCTATCCTGTCTCGCCCCCTTTGCTTAAGGAGGCCCGTCGGTTGATGCCGACATTGACAAAGATCAAGGGGCTTGACCTAACTCGTGACCAAATTTCAACGTGAATCACGGAGTTTATGCACGCAACCGTGCACAAAGTCAGTCGAGAGATGTTGCTGCGTCGCGCTCTTTGGTGTGTTTGCTCGGTGTTACGTCGAGGCTGAAGTGAGGCTGGCGGATCGCTTCGGGCGGCACCTGAAAGAAGGTAACAGCGCCAATGTTATCGGAAGTCGGCAAAGATTTCGAAACGACAACCAAGTGAGCGATGTCGCCTCTTGGCCGATTGTGTTGCAAAAGTCGAAAGTTGCAGGGCTCAAGCTTCTTCGCGAAAACACTAAGCAGCGAGCGATCGCTGATTCGTATGACCTCAATCGCGTTACCGAAGTCGCCTGTGAATTTTGCGTGAGGCCGTGAGGTCCCTCGCATCTTGTACGCGAAAGTCGCGCCCACGGCCCGCAGAATTTTGGTCATCGGCGAAAATCGACTTTTGCAACAATATCGGCCCTTCAGCGACCTCGGCAGACGTCCGCTTTCCCGCCGCTGTTAGGGGTTGAGCGGACATAAGGCGGCCAGCTGCTTAATGAGTACACAGCCTAGTTCTCAAGCCAGACACTCATGCCCGGCTCAAGGTCTGTCGAATCTCCCTTGGGATCGAGGCGTAAGCGCAGCGTATTGCGGTCATGATGGCCGATGACACGCTCTGCCTGCCAGGTGGCAAAGTAAGCGTTTCGGGGCCGTCGGGGCAGCTTCTGACCCAAGGCGACATTCAACGTCTGGAGTGATTTCCAGCTTCTGTCTGATCTTCGGATGCTAGCCGGGGAAGTCGCGGAACTCCTTGACGAGATTGAACGGGATTTTCCACCCGGCGCCTCCCCCGCGCATCAGCATCTTGATGTCTTCCGCCCTGTTTTCTTTTCCGGTTTTCGGATCGGTCTCCAGCGTGTGGCCTTGGCTGTCCCAAGGTTTGCTCGCGCTCTTCGAGTAGTAGCCGAGAAAATGGCCGGATTCATGGGCAGACGTGTTAGGCCCGCGTTGCGAGCTGATGAAGGCAAGGTCCAGCCCGCGAGCAAACGAGCCATTGGCGAGGCCGCCATTGGACCAAACCTTATCGACGCAGAAAATGGTTAGATGGGCGCCCTGAACTTTGTGTTTGACGAAGATGCCCTTCAGTTTCTCGACGTCGATCACATCGGGAAAGGTCGCCAGGCTCGCATCCTTCATGCCAGTCGCATTGGCGATCTCCTGTTTGATGGCAGCCTGCGAGTCGTCGATGACCAGCCAGTCGCTTGGCACCCGCTCGAAGCGGATGTTGGCCTGCGGCCTCCATATATTGTTCATCGTCAGCAATTCGTCTTGCTCGTTGCAGGGCTTCTTGGCGTGAAACGCCGGAGCGCCGCCACTCCCCGGAACCATGACATTGCGGAACGCCACCTTGATCTTGATTTCCGGTAGCACCACGACATAGAGCTTGGCTTCGATCTTCCGGCCGGCCGAACGGGCCACCACCTCCAGGCCGGGAAAACCAATCGGCTTAATCCGGCCATTGATCTCGAAAAACCGTGCATCGCCATTGAAGGTGGCGGGAAGTGACGCCGCCCTGAGCTGCGGATCGATATCGGGTTTGGAGAAGGTTTCTCTGGCCTGCATGACGCGTCTAAGGGTATCGGCGCCATCGATCTCCTTGATCCCGAGGGCATGGGCGTTAGGATCGACTTTGAGCTTTCTTCCGGGATCGATCAGCGCCACGATGTTGGAGCCGCCGAACGGCACCACCATGCCCGGCGGGCTGCGGCGCTCATCGATGCCGGAGCGGCGGAAAACCTCTTGAAAGGCGGCCATGTCTGGTTCTCCTGTCTTAGTTCGGTCCGTCAACGCGAAATCTTGCGCGCGGAAATGAGAGCCTCCTTCGGCGGCGGGAAAACAATCTGGCCGGTCCCCGCGGCGAGATGCAGAAAATTTCGGCGGCGAAGTTTCATGGCCAGTTCCTCCGCAACAATTTGGCACGGACGGCAATAGGCGTAGCCTACCCCGCTTTCCGGAGAGCGCGGAAGGCCAATCAATGTCCGCTAATGGCCCTGTTGAGGGCGCCCGCACCTCGCCTTTGAACTTCCCCGACCGCTCACGTCACTACTAGTCATAGCCGTGGTGGGAGCCGACGCTCCCTCCAGTGCTCAGCTTTGGGCAGGCCACGCCAGCAATGGGAGAAATTGCCATGGGACGCGCGCCGCAGCCACTGCCGCAATACACGCCGCCGGGCCCGGTGGAACAGATGCCGAATATGGCGACGCAACCGCAGTGCTCGCCGCTTGCCAAGGTTCACAGCGCCGCCGTCTTTCCCTACGTGGCCAATGAAGTCGCGACGTCCCGCACCGAGGTCGGCCATCTCGGTGTGGACGTCAGTCTGGTCCCGCCGGCCGGCATCTGCCAATATCTCATCATCTGGGATTTCGGCGTCGACTGGCGGCATCTCAAGAACATCGCCAAGCGCGATCCGCTGTTGGCAGCGCAGCTCATCCGATTTGAGACCGACAAGTCGTTGCAGTTCCAGATCGTCGGATACAGCGACAGCACCGGCGGCGAACGGAACAACAGCTTCCTGCGCACGGGCCGGGCCAAGAACGTCTTTCACCTGTTCGGCCCAAGCGCCCGCTCGCGCGTCTTCTCCGTCAAGCCCGCCTCACACTACGAGTATCTGAAGGACAACACGACCGTGATGAACAGGGCCGCCAATCGCGCTGTGGTCGTCGAAATCTTCGGCGGCGGCGGCGGGACGATCTAGCCACCTTCCACAACGCGAACGGAGGGGCGGGCGGCTCCTATTGGTGCAGTACAGCGTTTCAGCGCTTGCGGAGCCTGGCCGGACCACTATTGCTCGACCACGCAAGGGAGGTAGGTCATGCCACTGACCGAAGGCGACGTCCTGGACACACTCAGTGACTCGGTCGCGCTTGGTATCGAGTTCTACGTCGACAAGATCCATATCAAGGGCGAATACTTGACGACAGTTCGCGATCACATTCGCGCCGGCAATATATTGGTGAAGGGCGGCACTCAGGATCTCGCCTTCTACGATCAGGTTACGGATGTTCTGTTGACGCAGAAGAAGTCGCCGCCCGCAAATGATAGCGATCGGGCGCTGCTCCTGCATGAGTGCGTCCACGCCATGATCGACGTCTATGATCCTGACGGCGCTGTTACGCGCCACATGGGCGAACTGGCGGCCTACCTCACTCAAACCACATATAGCGTTCGCAAGAATCCGTCGTCTAACCGCAACGGCACCGCCCCCTGGGACAAATTCTGGGGCGACCTCTACGCCACGGTGCGCGCCAATAAGCTCGACACCAGCGCGGGCAACGGCGTCCGGATCCCGTCGGCGACGCTCGAAAATCTGCGCCGGCAACTCGCAGCGCTGCCTTTTGTGAACTATGGAGATTTCACAAAAGAAGCGACGGGCGTATCGGATGGGCTGACCCGCAGGAACCTATTTCTGTCTAGCGATGAACCCGTGTCGATGCGATCATCGAGCGTTTCCCACGAAACTTATGTTGATCCGAGCGATGACTATTTGATGCGCACCCTGATGGAGGCCTACGCGAGCGCCGATGTTAGAGGCTATGGCAGCCGCCTGCGCCGGCTACGTCGTGATTTTCTCTATTGCTCGCTGTCTCGCGCCCATGAGCTCCGGAAGAGGTTTTCGGTGCGGAAGCGTGGAGACCGGCTCTCCGAACTGTTTCACGATCGCCTGTCGCATGGCGGCCGCGCAATTCTTCTCCGTGTGCTTGCGCTGCGAAGCTGACCAGCACGCAAGTCGGAAAAATACTTTTGAGAGGAAGAATGCGCGACCGCACCGCGTCGAATGCTCGGCGTGTCGGTGCTTCAGTTAAGTAGACTCCCGACCACTCCCCTGCAGCGGGTTCTAGTCCAGGTGCCTTGCGCGCAGATCTTGAAGGTCCTTTTTCAATGCCACAAGATCCAGCCCGCGAGGAAAAGTGAGGCGTCCAGAGCGGATCACGAGCCGGACGTACGGATAGCGCTCCTCGGCAAGCATCGGAGAACTGATTTTGTATTTGTGCCAATCTTCAACGATGTGTGCCTGTTGCTCGACGTTGTATGAGTCCCAGGAATCGCCCGGCGTGTACTCGTAGCCGGAACCGATTGTCTGCGCCCAGAACGAGCGCGCCATCGTCCAGTTTGAATCGTTGAACGCCTGCCACACATGGGTCATTTCGTGCACGAAGAGGTCGCAAATGCGACCGAAGTCGTCGCACAAGAGACCGAAGGTGGGGCTAGGCGATGCCAGGTTACTGAACGCGACACTGCCAAGATTGATGGCATACCGCATGCTCGGCACCATGGGATTGCCTCCCCTGAAGAACGGTCCATCGTTCGTCCACGGTCTTCCGCCTGCTCCCAGGCCATTGGTAATCGCAATTGTCTCCCACGGCGGCAGCGTCGGGCCAAAAACGTTGCGCGCGAAATCCCGTTCGCTCACGTCCAGCACGCGCGCGAAGTCGGGTCGGCTTCCTTCACATTCCGGCGGGGTCGGAGCCGCTGGGGTGGGCGCAACCGGTGGAGTGGGCGCAATCGGCGGGGGAGGCGGCGTACCTGGCGGCAGATAGATGAATCCCCCTCGCCATCCACCTCTCCCGCCCGTCGTACCGGAGGAAAACGCAAAATTTTGGCGATCGGGCGACATCGCGCGGCAGCCGACATACTCGGCCAGGTACCAGTTCACCTGGCGTGTGGCTTGTTGGAAATCGCGCTGCTTGACGAGCTTGACGCCCGGAAAATTGAACTCGATGAGGTCCCAGGGGGCGATGCCGATCCGCTTGGCAAGGGATATCCAGGTCTCGCCTGCCGTCACCGCATGCCGGATTCCCGCGGGCGGTACATAGCTTTCGACGACGGGCTTCAACGGCCTTTCCTGGTTCGGCAATGTAAGACCTCCCCCGCCGATTCCTGCGGAACTACGCGTTCTCGCCACCAATACTTATTGGTCGCCGCTACCTCGAGGCGGTTCGATGGTTCCATTCATTCGGGCCACCAACTGGCAGTGGCAAATCGAAGAGCCTCATTCGTAGATTGGAGGCGTAGACACGAAGCAATGTCGAACGAGCGATATCCGCTTTAGCGCCGGCCTTTTGGCTTCGAGCCGAGCAGATCATGCGTGCCGCTGATGCTCACGGTTCCGGAGCACTCGAAACCGCCGAAAAGTCCGCAGGAGCCCGTGACCGTAACGCGCAAGTCTTTGCGCTGGTACATGTCGACCGAAATGCCCACGCGCGAAAAGTCGTTCGCGCTGTTCGGCAGGATCAGATCGATGTGCTCCGCGGCCCATTGCGGTATATGCTTGTTGCTCTTCCAGAACAGCTCATTGCCGGCGTGATGCACGAAGTTCGGTCCGACCGTAAGGGCGCCGTCCACGCCTTCGAATACGAAGCCTGTTTCGTCGATGTGCACGTTCACCCGATCAGGTGCTACGGCGAAATGCAACGAGGTGATGTCCTGGGGCTGCGGGTCCTTGCCGAATTGCGAGCTGTAGGCGTCGCTCCATTGTCCGCGGTCGCGCCCGAGCCCGAAGCCATGGCGGCCCGGGAGATCCCGCGTTGAGAGCGGCCTGTCCGACAGCTTTGGGCGCCAGATCTCCCGGAACCCCTTGCCGATCGTTGCCGCCATCGACAGATCGAGGGCCCAATGCGACGCTTTCTCCGGGCTTTGCCCTTCGGCGAAGGCGTCGAATCCGTCCGTCGTCTTGGCAATGCGCAGCTTCTTGATCAGCTCTTCCCAGTCCTTGGGCAGGAAGGTGACGCCGTCGAGCGTGGTCGTCGCGGCAGCGACACCATACTTCTCGAGCTGGTGCCGGATGTAGGGCTTCTCGTCATAAAGGCGCACATCCGGGTTGGGGCCGGCAAAATAATTCTTCAAATCGATCTGCGGCCGCAGCATGGTCAGTCGTGCCGCGATCTTCCGGTAAGTGTCGGTCGTCGTCGGATCGGTCGTCGTCATGGGGCGCACTCCGAGGCAATCCTCGCCCCAAATTGGTCTCGCCCGGACGGGTTCGGGTTCAATGCCGGCTCGTTCGACCAAGCTGCCGCCCGGCCCAGGTTATTCGAATTCCTATCGCGCCGGTGCAATGACTGTTTGAACCTGCTGATCGGAAACGGCGACCACCAACCGTGGGGTAGTGCGAACAACGAGGACGATCAAATGTCACTGCGGAGCAGGGTATTGGACGTACTCCATGGCCCGGCGGTCGCACGCATGCGCTTCCGGTTTCCGATCCGCGGCAGCCATGTGACGATTGCGCCGCAAACGTTCCATCACGTCGCCCGCGCGATCCGGTTGGGGCAGGTCACCGTCAGACCTCCGACGGATCTCGCGGCAGGCGTTGCTGCACAATACAACGATGTCGCGAGAACCAGGGCGGACGGCACGGCGGTTGCGGCAAACACGCTGGAGGTCGTGTCGGCAGCGGGGCGGATGGACGAGGCCTATATCGTCCACGAGAGCCTGCATGCGGCATACGATCTGTTGCGTACAGGCCTTGATGCCAATGCCGAAGAGGCGTCTGCCTACGTCTGCACGGCGCTCTATTGCCGCATGACAGGCCTGCCCCGCCCTCGCTGGGCCAACGGGCCGATCTACGCCAATGCCGCAGAGGTCGCCCGAACGCTGCTGTCCCAGTATCAGAAGGGCGATCCAGGGATTCCCTGGGTCGGCGAGCATGAATGGAAGATGCTGCGCGCAGGTGTTGGCCTTGATCCGGTCTATGCCAGCGGACCCGGCGGTATTCTCACGGGATGGCTCCTCGGCCAGCAATATACCCACGACGGCTAGAGTGCCGGGCCGCATCCGCTGCAGGAAATGGCACGAGCTTCCAACTCCTGCCGTTCATCGCCAACGGAGCCGACGCACTTGAGCGCATCACGCGACCAGCAGGCCCAGCTTGCCGACCATCGCAAGCGAGCGCTGAACGCTTTCTCGCGTTGACAGCAATAACGGCTCGGCAGGCTGCCCGGCATTATCCTTCTGGTCTATCCGGATGGTCGGGCCGAATTTTTCCGTCATTTCGGCCGTGATCTGGTCGATGGTCCGCGCTCCGTCGAGCAATTGCAGGAAATCCCTGGTCCGGTCGTCCTCCAACTGCACCGTTTGGTGGAGGAGGTTGGTGACGAGCGGACCTGTTTGCGCTTGTCTTCGCGCGAGCAGGCTCGCCTGCGGATGCTCGGTAGCTTCCTTCAACAAAAAGGGACGCGACAGCAGGAACGAAACCTCGCCGCTGCAAGCCAGGATGAACATCGCCTCCGTCAACACCTTTTGGTCATCATCCGCCCGCCGGTCGCCCAGCAGCGCGCGGGCCCCATCGAGCAGCTCGTCGAATGATAATGCTCGCGGCCAGGCCCGGCCCAGACATAGATGCGCGGCCTTCAAGAGCGGATTGGTTACCGTGACCCTGCTGCCGTCCTGGTTCTCGAATTCCATCGCGGAATCGTCGGTCACGCAGGCGTCGGGGTCGACCGGGTTGGTCGTGCTCAGCAAATGGAACCGGGTGACGAAATCGAGGTCGACCTGGCGGGACAGCGAAATGCTGTCGTGGCAGAGCAAGGTGCGCCGAAAGCCGTTGCCGTCGATGAAGTCCTGATATTGATCGCGCGCCATGAACTCGCTTTCCGGGAAGCGCTGCAGCGTCGCGCGAACCTCCTCGGAATAGCCGGCAAGATAGCGTCGTGAAAAATCAGCATCGCCCAGATATTGCAGGCCATGGCGGCTTGCGTCCTCGGCGACCTCATGCAGCAAGAACGCCTCGGCACCATCATCGAGATCGTCGTGAAACAGAAGCTCGTCGGGGGACTTGAGGACGCGGTTGTACTGGTCGCGCATAACTGCGCCGTGCACCGAGTTGGCCTTCGAGCCGTCGCTCAGGAACTTCAGGATCGCGCGGGCCTGTCCGACCTTCTCCTTCATGCCGGTGAGACGGCGGGTGTGATACCGCATCATGTCGCGGACCATGTCGCGAAGATGCGAGAACGGGTGCGCATTGTAGCTGACGTAGCAGACCCCGCGGGGAGCCAGGTTCTGCTTGAAGATCATCATCATCTTCTCGCGCACCGCCGGCGGCACCCAGGAATACACGCCGTGTGCGATGATGTAGTCGAACTCCCCGAAGCCTGCGTCGACATTCATGATGTCGCAATGGAGAAGCTTGATGTTGCTCAGGCCCAATGTGGCGATGTTTCGCTGGCCGCGCTCGATCGTCACGCCGCTCAGGTCGACACCGACGAATTCGCTGATTGGATATTGAAAGGCCATCGGCAACAGGTTGCCGCCAACGCCGCAGCCAAGCTCCAGCACCCGGCAACGCTCGACCGGCGCTGACTGCATGCCGTAAACGGCAGCAATGGTAGCAAGATGGTTCGGATGAGTGAGCCCGTAGACGTGGCCGGGGTAGTAGACCTCGTCGTATGGCGTGGGACCGGCGTTCGGGTGGCGATGCTCGGTTTGAATGTTCATCGTCCTCAGTTCCACGAATATGCGAACTTGTCGTTCTCGATCGAGACCCGCGCTTGCTTGATTTCTTCCTTGGCAAGCGACTTGCTAAGGAACTCGCGCGACAGCTCCGGGAGCAGGGTGTTGGTGATGATGTTGTCAATCATTCGCCCGCCGGAATCCGGGTCGTTGCAACGTGACACAATGTGCTCCACGACCGCGTCATCGTAGTCGAAGGACGCGTTATGATTGTCGCGGAGGCGTCGTCCGATCCGGTCGAGCTGTAACCGAACGATCCCGGCGAGCATCTCGTCGGATAGCGGGAAGTACGGTATCGAGACGATGCGTCCGAGCAGCGCTGCGGGAAACACCTTCAGCAGTTCCGGCCTCAGCATCTTGGCGAGCTCTTCCGGCTCGTTGCGATACTTTGGATCGCGCGAGAGGCCCATGATCAGATCGGTGCCGACGTTGGTGGTAAGGATGATCAAGGTGTTCTTGAAGTCGATCCGCCGCCCGTTGCCGTCCTCCATGGTTCCCTTGTCAAACACCTGGAAGAAGATCTCGTGGACGTCGGGATGAGCTTTCTCCACCTCGTCGAGCAGGATGACACTGTAGGGCTTGCGCCGGACAGCCTCGGTGAGGCGTCCACCTTCGCCATAGCCGACATAGCCGGGAGGTGCACCCTTCAAGGTCGAGACGGTGTGCGCTTCCTGGAACTCCGACATGTTGATCGTGATCATGTTCTGCTCACCGCCGTAAAGGGTCTCGGCAAGCGCCAGGGCGGTTTCAGTCTTGCCCACGCCGGATGGACCAGCCAGCATGAACACGCCGATCGGCTTGGAAGGGTTGTCAAGCTTGGCGCGGCTGGTCTCGATTCGCTTGGCGATCATCGTCAGCCCATGAGACTGGCCGACGACGCGGCGGTTGAGGATCTCCGGTAGCTTCAGCACGGTTTCGATCTCGTCGCGCATCATCCGGCCGACCGGGATGCCGGTCCAGTCAGAGACAACGGACGCCACCGATTGCTGGTCTACATGGGCATAGACCATCCGCTTCTCCGGATGGATGCTCTCAAGTGTGTCGAACTTGCCGCGCAACTCCGCGCGCCTGGCAGCCGGATCTTCGCCTTCTTTGGGCTGGGACAGAATCTCCCGGATGCTCCGGATGTCCTTGACGAGTTCCTGCTCTGCGGCCCAATCGGCTTCAAGGTTCGTCAGCTTGTCCTTCAGTGCCGCAATGTCGTTGTCGATCGCCGTGATGCGGTCGCTGTCCTTAAGCCCAAGATCGCTGTCGCTGACGAGTGCCGATTTCTCGGCTTCACGAGCGGTAATCGCAACGCGTGCATCCTCGATCAGGGCTGGCGTCGCGCTCTGGCTGATGGCCACGCGCGCCGAGGCGGTATCAAGCAGGCTGACCGCCTTGTCCGGCAACTGCCGTGAAGGAATGTAGCGGTGGGACAGGTTGACCGCTGCGACGATCGCAGCATCGGAGATGCGAACGCCGTGGTGCTTTTCCATCGGACCGAGAAGTCCGCGCAGCATGATGCAGCAGGTCTCCACTTCCGGTTCATCGATCTGGATCGGCTGGAAGCGTCGCGTGAGCGCGGGGTCTTTCTCGATATACTGGCGATATTCTGCCCATGTGGTGGCGGCGATCGTGCGCAGCGTGCCACGGGCGAGAGGAGGTTTCAGGAGATTGGCCGCATCACCGGTGCCGGCCGCGCCGCCGGCGCCGATCAATGTATGGGCTTCATCGATGAACAGTATGATCGGGGTGGGTGAGCTCTGGACCTCGTCGATCACCGAGCGCAAGCGCTGCTCAAACTCACCCTTCATGGAAGCACCGGCCTGCATCAGGCCGATGTCGAGCGCACAAAGCCTTACACCGCGGAGCGGTGGCGGCACGTCGCCGGCGGCGATTCGCTGGGCGAATCCCTCGACAACTGCGGTCTTGCCGACGCCAGCCTCGCCGGTAAGAATTGGATTGTTCTGCCGCCGTCGCATCAGCACGTCGATCAGTTGGCGGATTTCTTCGTCCCGGCCAAGGATCGGATCCATCTCACCTGATTTGGCCTTGGCGGTGAGATCCTGGGAGAACCGGTCGAGCGGCGTCGTCCCCTTGGGACCCGCTTGGGCCGCGCCTTCCGTGCCTGCGCCGACCAGGCCCGAACCGTCCATCGGCCGCATGGTTTCCTCGTCGGAGCCGGCCCAGACATTGCGGCGCTCCGCGGCGAGTGCGTCGACGTTGACCTTGGCGAATTCCTGCGAGAGGTTGTTCAGCGTGCGACGAATATCATTCGATTTCAGGCCCGCCACGAGCAGATGACCGGTGCGGATCTGGGTCTCGCCAAAGAAGAGCGTGGCATAATGCCAGCCCCGATCGAGCAGATCGATGACCGGATTGGCGACGCCCGGCATGTCGGTTTCGTTCTTACGAAAGCCATTGATCACGCCGGCAAGGTCCGACAACAAGCGTGCCCGGTCGAGCTTGTAATGATCGACCGAGAGGCTGAGATCGTTGCGTTCCTGCTGCAGGATATGAAACAGCCAGTGCGCTAGCTCGACGTTGCGATTGCCGGCGCTCTTTGCGTGGCGCAGGGCCTGTATGAAGGCATCATAGCCGGCCCGGTTCAGCTTGCCCGTTACAGCCTCAATGCTGATGTCGGTCACGGCGGATCCTCCTGCTTAATCCATCCGCGGATGCCTGGCATCAAGCGGAAATTTCATCGAATCCCATAGCTTTAGGCAATCGGCGCTACGGATAGGTTCAAATCGCCGAGGCATCGGCTGCGGCGGCCCGACGGGCGCTCAAGCGCTCGCTGAGCTGAAAGCGGGCATCGCGGCGATATTCTTCCGTGGAAGTCCAGTTCGGCGAGACCCAGGTGGTCCATCCAAGTCGTCCGCTCTGTCCGAGCCTGACCGGGACGACCTCTCCCGCTGGAATGGCGAGCTCCACCTCCCATTCCAATTCGTCGCCGATATAGAAGAACACGGCGTCCGCCAGAGGCTCCGACAAGTTGCGCGCTTCGGTCGGCAAGAACTGTTCGTACTGGGTAAAATTCTTGACAAAGACCCGCACCCTGATCTTGTCCTCGACGCTGAACACGCGTGAGCCCAGAAGAGCGTCCCGGCCGAGCCTGGCATGGGTTCCGCCGAGCCGGCTGCAATGACTTGGGTCGAATGACAGCCAGGTGCCGACAAATTCGTCGATCTCGACCTTGACGTCGAACAGCCCCTGCAGGAACCGCGTCAACCGTGACGCACACTTCGCTCTGGGGGAGATCAGTCCGGCAAAGCTGAGCTTCGCCATGTCCGGTACGGTGTCTCGATCAGCGAAAACGTCGGAGCCGAGGCCGGCGAAGGAGCCGACATAGGCGATGAAGCGATCATCCGCCGGACGGTCGTGCTGAGCGATCGGCCGCGCATCGGCCCAGGCGCGAAAGAAGAGTTGCAGAAAGCGTCCGTTGAGCAGATCGAGAAAGCGCGGGAAGGCGTCATCCCGCATCAGCCACCAACTGAGGCTCTCGTCGGTGGTGGCAAGCGGCAGCGCGCCCTGCGGCCCCAGGAGACCGAGAAATTTGACGAGTATCCTGAGCCGGCCACCCACGTCGTCGACGGCCGCAAGGTTGGAGGCGGGGAACTCCAGATAAGGCACTTGGCCGAGGTCGATATACTCCTCGCGGCGTGCAGCGCTGTCACCGATCCGCGGTCGATCCGAGTTGGCGCGCTCGAGCTGGCGCAACGCATTAAAGAAATCGAACCGCCAGGGCTCCGCCTTCATCTGGTCGATCAGCGTCATAGAGGTCTCCGCGTGCCCATGCGCGGCGGCCAACGCATGATCTCGCCGCGCTCCGGCGTCGAGACGACCGTCTGTGTGAAGGTATTGAAGCCCGAATAGTCGGCGAAGAAGCGCTCCAGCACGGCTCCGAGCAAGAACACGCCGCTGCCCTCGAATGCCTTCTCGTCGAGCGTGATGGTAATCTCCAGGCCGCGCGCTGCGCCGCTGCCGGTGCGCTCGCGCACCCGCCGTACGACCGGCCGGCTTTCTATGCTGCGCACGCCGCGGATCTTGCGTTCCGTGGCGTCGTCGAACTGATCGGCGAACAAGGACAGCATTTCGCGCAGGGCTCCGGCGTTCTTGCCGCCACCGCGCTCGACGAGGCCAAGATAGTTCAGGCTCAGCATGTTGATCAGCCGCCAGCTGACGATTCCGCTGTTCGCGATCTCGCTGCGGCTGCGCAATTGGGCCACGATCGGTTCGCGTGGTCGGGTGGGACCGGCGACGCACATCAGATCAAGGGAAGTATCGTCCAACAGGCGGAAGTCGGCGCCGCCCTGGCCGACCGGCAAGTGTTCGGTGAGATGCCGGTTGGAGCACAGCGCCCGGACGCTGAGTTCGGCGACCGCACCTTCGCCGCTAAGTTCACCGGGCTCCAGCAGAGACAGGAACATGTCCGTCCCGGTGTAGTCCGATGATGCGCCGTACGTCTTTTCTCCCACTGTGCGGCGCCGGGGCAACCGTCGAACGGTGAAATAAAGCCCCTCGACCGATCCGCTGGTCCGGTCGACGGCGGCCGAATACAGCGGGCGCACCGGCCGCTTGTCCTTGTCGGCCGGAAAGTGCGCGTAGACTTCGAGTACCTGGTGCGGTTCGTATTCCAGATAGCGGCTGCGATCGGGCACCACATGGTACTCGTGCGTATTCGACTTGACGGGGATGCGATCGCTCGTCTTCTCGAACAGGTTGATTGCCGGCGCGCTATAGAGCCTGAAGGTATCGGGCCGCACCGCGGCGGCAAGCCGTGAATTGTGTTCATCGAAAGCGAAGACGATATCGATCGATTTGCTGCGCAGCCGTGGCATCACGCTGCGAAGTCCCGTCAGGTTGAAGCCGAGGAACTTGCGTGGAAACATGAAATATTCCCGCAGCAGCTCCGAGCCGCGAAAGACCCGGTTGTCGTTGGGAAACAGCGACTCGTCCTCGTCGAAACCAATCTGCTGCACGCAGTCATGGGGCGCACGAGTCACCACCGGATCGCCGAAATCATCGAGATGCCGGAAGTAGACGCCCTTGCAGTTCGAGATCAATTGCTCGTAAAGCGCAATGGCGTCGGATTCCGCGCCTGAAAGGTAGATCGGAAGTTCGCTCGTGCGGCAGCCTGCAAACCAGGTTTCCGGCTTGGCCCTGGCCTCCGCGTCCGGCAGCTCCTCATCGAGCCGGGCCGCGGTACGGTGGGTCAACGACAGCCTGAGCCCGGCGATGACGTCGCCGCCGACGGGAATCCCGAGCGCCTGCAGCGCGCCTGCCGTCGAGAAGTATTCGGCGCCGGTGACGTCGAATGGCCAAAGAGCGATATCGCGGCAAAGTCGAAATCGGCAGGAGAGACTTCGTTCTCTCTCGCGATAGGTGGCGTCGAAATAGGCGCCGCGCGCGATCTTCTTGCCATCGCGTAGCGCTGGGTCGGCATAGGGGGGGCGTGCCGTGACCAGCATGGCCGACGGAGTCGGGGCAAGGTAATTCGGAACCAGTTGCTCGAGCAGGTTTGCAGTGAATTCCGGGAATTCGTGCTTGAGCTTGAGCTGAACGCGAGCGGCGAGAAATGCGGCACCTTCCAGCAATCCCGTGATCATGGGATCAGAGCGATCCCGGATCAGCCCACCGAGGCGTTCTGCGATGCCGGGATACTCTTCGGCGAAATCCCCGGCCTGCTCGTAGAGCAGTGACAGTTCACGATTGTAAAAATCCAGGAATTCGCGGTTCATGCTAAAGTCGGTTGATCTGGATATCGCCGCTGTCGAGGTCGACGTCGGCGACGAACTCCACGGGGACGTTGAGCGGCTCGGCCTTCAGGTCGGCGTGAACGATGAAGCGCAGCTTGAGTTGCTCGGGGCCGACCGAGCCGTCGCGTCGGACCCGGATGGTGTTGCGATCGAGCCTCGGTTCATAAGTCGTGAGCGTCTCGCGCAACGCGTCGGTGAGCTCGTCGTCGGCGACCTCGTCGATCGAACGGTGGGCAATATCAGGGAAGCCAAAGTTCAGGATTGAGGTTCGGACGCAATCGTGGCCGTTCAGATCCAGGGTCGATTCCAGGGCAATGGTATTGAGGAGCGTTTCGAGGTCATGGGAGACCTCGCGCCGGAGCAACGTTTCCGAGATTGGAAATCGGCCCGCGCTCCGCCGCCCTGCAATGACCCGCTCGCCAGACTCATCGCGTAGATTGAGCTTCTTGCGTGCGTCGCGCGCTTCATGGGCTGAGCGAAATGCCAGCATCAGTGGGGGAGAGAGCCGATCCTTCTTTCGTGCAATGGTCATTCACGGTCCCCATGACGCCCAACTCGCATGCAATCCCGGGGGGCGCGCGTTGGTGTCCGACTTGGCGTCGCCCAGCAGGCTTTCGGGCCCGCAACCGGGCCGGACGAGAGGTGCGATCAAAATCGCACCGCTTGGCGCCGGTTCGCCAATCGCAACCGGCGCCAGGCGAGGGGCCGACAATCAGGCCCATTCCTTGTTGGCAGGAACATCCCAGCCAAACGTCGGCGAAGCTCCGGCGCCACCCTTCTCCGTCTGGGTCTTGTAGATCATCTTGACCTTCGCGAAGTTCAGACTCACGTTTTCGGTAAGGCGATCTTCGCCGTGCGATCCGCCTGTCGATACGCTCGTCACGAGAACCTGCTTCATCTCGATCTTGAGATATTCCAGCGGGTTTTCGCCGGCCTTGCGGACCGTCAGGATCGCGCTGTCGATATGCTTGCCGTTTGCGCAGACCTTGAAAAGTTCCGGCGTGGCCTTGTCAACGAAGTGCGTGAAGTGAAGATCCTGCACGCTGACCTTGCCGGCGCCGCCGCCCGATCCGCTGTGGAAGGTACCGGTCTGGCTCTCGCCAAACGACCAACTCAAAATATCGATTTCGTCTTTGTGCTTGTCGTCCAGCGACTCGCCCTTGATCGGATCGAGTTTCAGGAAGATGTCGACAGCCATAGCATGGTCCTCTCAAATTTCTGTGTGTACGGTTGCGATGCTGCAGCGTCAGGAGCTGGGACCTGGCAGGCGTGAAACCAGACTGAGGCCGACATCCATCGCTTCCAATTGAAAGTGCGGACGAAGAAAGAAGCGCGCGTTGTAATATCCCGGGTTCTCCTCGTTTGCTATGACCTCTACCTTCGCAGCGGCCAGCGGCTTGCGCGCTTTCTGAGCTTCTGACGATAGGGCTGGGTTGGCATCAACGTACTCGTTGATCCAGGTTTGCAGCCAGACCGTCAGCTCATCCTTCTCCTTCATGGATCCGATCTTGTCGCGAACCATGCACTTCAGATAGTGCGCAAAGCGAGACACTGCGAACATGTAGGGCAGACGTGACGACAGGTTGTCGGACGCGGTTGCATCCACGCCCTTCTCGCCGAAATACTTCTTCGGCTTGTAAAGCGACTGGGCGCCGATGAAGGCGGCCTTGTCGGTGTTCTTGCGATGGATCAGCGGGATGAGACCCGCCTTTGCAAGTTCGTGCTCGCGGCGATCGCTGATGGCGATCTCGGTCGGGCATTTCAGATCGACGCCACCGTCGTCGGTCGGGAATGTGTGCGTCGGCAGATTGATGACCTCTCCGCCGGATTGCACACCGCGGATGCGCGTGCACCAGCCGAACTCCTTGAAGGCGCGGTTGATGTTGACCGCCATCGCATAGGCCGCGTTGATCCAGCCGTATTTGTCGCCGGTGTGCCCGTCTGTCTCCTCCTCGAAGGCGAACTCTTCCACAGGCTCCGATTTCGCGCCGTAGGGGAGGCGACCCAGCGCGCGCGGCATGCACAGGCCGAGATAACGCGAGTCGTCCTGGTCGCGCAGTCCCTTCCATGCGGCATATTCCGGCGTGTCGAACACCTTGCCGATATCGCGAGGGTTGGACAATTCGGTCCACGAGTCCATTCCCATCAGCGTCGGCTCGGCGCCGCTGAAGAAGGGGGCGTGTGCGGCGCCGGCGATCTTGCTGAGATCGCGCAGCAACTGCACGTCGGTGGGGAGGTGGCTGAAATAGTAGTCGCCGATAAGGCAGCCGAACGGCTCGCCGCCCAACTGGCCGAACTCGTATTCGTAGATCTGCTTGAACAATGGGCTCTGGTCCCAGCGCGCATCGGGGTAAAGCCGCAGATTGCGATACAGCTCGGTCTTCGAGACGTTCATGACCCGGATCTTGAGGTTGGCGTCGGTCTCCGAGTTGAAGACGAGGTAGTGGAGGCCCCGCCAAGTACTTTCGATCGCCTGGAATTCGGGTGCGTGAATGATCTCGTTCATCTGCGCGGTCAGCTTCTGGTCGATCCGCGCGATCATCTCCTCGATCGTGTCGAGCACGTCCGACTTGATGACGCTCGAGTCTTTCAATGCCTCTTGAACGAGCGTGGATACCGCGTTGTCGACCTCGGTCGCTGCGCGTTCGGTGCGCGGTTTGAAGCTTTGCTTCAGCAGAGTGGCAAACTCGTCAGCTTCGACGGTCTTGACCTGGGTGGTGCTCTCTTTGTGAACAGCTTCTTTTGCCATGGTCCCCGTTCCTTCCTTAGCTCTCGGTGCCAGGTTCGGTCGACTGGCTGATCGCGCGTTCCCGAAGCGCTGCCATCAGTTGAGGATCGGCCAGAAGTTTTTTCAGCTGATCCTCGGCGGCTACCTTGCCATCCATGTAGCGCAGCAGGTTGGCAAGTTGTTCGCGCGCCTCGAGCAGCTTGGCTGTAGCCGGCACCTGGCGGGCGACGGCCACGGGAGTGAAGTCGGCCATCTTGTTGAAGCGCAGATTGACCGAAAGTTTTTCGTCTGATCCGTCGCTGAGACGATTGGCGACGCGCGCCGTCACGCCGGGCTGGATTGCCGCCATGCGGCTGTCGAAATTGTCCATATCGAACTCGAGGAATTTGCGCTCCTCGACCTTCGTCTTCTCGACGCCGGGGTTATTGCCGGAAAGGTCGGAGAGGACGCCCATGACGAACGGCAGTTCGATCAGCCGCTCGGCGTCGTAAGGATCTTCGTATGTGATGTGCACGCGTGGTGCGCGATTTCGACGAATGAATTTTTGACCGCTATCTGTAGCCATGGTTCCCTCACTACGAAATCGCTTTAGACGTCGAATTTGCGCGACGCAGATCGGCTAGGGGACTTCAAGTTGCTGCGGTCGGCAAACATCCTTGTGTCCATTTAGTGCCCTCGAGCGAAAGCTGGGTTCAATGCGATCTGTCGATTGTTTTAAGCGCTCCCTCAGGAAGAACATCATTCAAAAGGCTGAGAAAGTCTCGTTGCGCGAGGTCGCGCGCGCGATCTGCCAAAAAGGGGATGGGGCTGGACGGCTCTGCGGTTCGGAAAAACGACGCCACCTTCGCCAGCAGGCCCAAGGCTTGCGTTCTGCTTTCCACTGAAAATACAATGTCTTGGGTGTTGTTCTCGGCCGTCGATGAGAATGACGTGGCGAGTTCCGCCATCCGTTCGATCGGCAGGTCGAAGACCTTGTCGCGTCCGATGTTGATCGCAGCGCTCCCCACGTGCGCAGGCACCAGCATCCGCATGACTTCAATAAATGACTTGCCGACCATCTCCTGCGCTTGACGCACCAGCAACAGTGCCGGGTTGGACGGTTCCATTCGGGCAAAATAGTCTGCCACTGCTGCAAGCGCTGCAGATGCCTGTGCGGATGAAGTCACCACACCGGTCGTGTCTGACGGCGCCTGTGCATCGACAGGACCGACATCTTCCGCGGTTGCGGCGATCGCGGCCGGATCGCGCGACGCGACAAGACCCGCAAGCCAGGCAGCCATGCCGTTAACCAAGCCAGAGAGCCTGTCGAGGCTGATCGGTTGCCCCGCGTTCAACTTCTCGTGCCAGGTCTGCTTGATGGCCGCGATTTCAGCAGCGACCGCAGAGCACCGCCCGCTGGCTGCCTTGAGAGTGTCGAGATCTGTCTCGCTGACGATGCGCTCGATGGCCGCCAGATCAGGCCCGTCGGCGTCGGCGTCGCCGGCGGGAATTTCGCCGTGAGCGATCTGATAGGCACGGTAGTTGAGGTTGCCGTGTCTGCGGTTCTCGATCAGGGGAAGGAACTGGAGCGGGTTGATCACGGTCGGGAACACGTCGATTGCCTCGACTGTGACGGCGCGAAGTGCGTAGTCGCCGTCCTCGCCCTTCGGATGCACCGCTTCCCACTGCTCGCGCAGCAGCAGGTTGGTCGCCTTCAGGCAGCAGAGAAAGCCGTCGAGATCGCGGTTGAGGATTGAAAATTTGGCCAGCAGCAGGTTCAGACGCAGATCGCGGGTACGCGCCAGAATGGGCTGCGCGGCGGCAAACTGGCCGGCAAAATCGACCGCTTTTGGATCGAAGCGTCCACGCTCTCCGTTGGCATTGACGACCTCGAAGAACGACATCGGTAGCAGCGATTCCGCACCTGCGAAGAAGTTCAGATATTGGACGTCTCCGATGGCGTCGAGATCCGGTCCGCAGGGATCGTCAGCGGCAATGGGCTGCGTCAGGGAGGCGACGTCAAGCATATGCGGACCGTCCATCTGCTCGATCACGGCCCCGCTGCCGAGCCCGTGGCGACTAGGGGATCGCGCGGGGGCGCATGATCCGGAATCTATACCTATGGGTCAGATGCCTGCCGACCTTGGTTCATTCCCGAAGATCATGCCATTTTCGCGTGAACCGGCAAGCTCTTGGAGCCGACTACTTGATGGCCCGGGGTAGATCTTTGGCGGCCGTTGTGGAACGTCAGGAAGCCCAGCCCTGGGGCGGGCTTGCCGGCACAGCCGGCGGCACGCAGGATTTCCGTCGTTCTTGCATAACGTCTGATCAGCTTTTTTGCAGCGGGTCATTCGATCGAAGGAGGGAGTTTAAGCCCACATGGGCCAGCTTACTCAGGATACCCGCCTCTGCGAACTCAAGACGCCTCTTGGCAAGGACGTTTTGGTTTTTGCCGGATTCGAAGGCTCGGAAGGTCTCAGCGAACTGTTCGAGTATCGCATCGAGTGTCTCAGTGAGGATGCCGACCTCGACTTCGACCGCGCTATCGGCCAGCAGTGCACGCTGACCATAAAGCTGCATGAAAAGGAGCGCGAGTTCAGCGGCATTCTGACGGAGGCCCAGTGGCTCGGGGTGAAGAACGACTATTTCAGCTACCGGATCGTGCTGAGGCCCTGGTTATGGCTGTTGTCGCGAACCACCGATTGCCGGATCTTTCAGGACAAGAAGGCGCCCGACATCATCAAAGAGGTCTTCAACGAACGCGGCTTCACCGACTATGAATCCAAACTCACCGAAGAGGGTTCTTGTCCGAAGCTCGAATATTGCGTTCAGTACCGCGAGACCGACATGAACTTCGTGTGCCGGCTGATGGAGCAGCACGGCATCTACTACTTCTTCAAGCATGAGGGCGGCAAGCACACGCTGGTGTTGGCGGACTCCAAATCGTCGCACAGTCCGATCAATGGTCTTGCTACGATTCCCTACATCCCGCTGGCGGGTGCCGACCGGCGAGGCGAGCAGCACATCTATGAATGGGTATCGGAGCGGCGATTTCGTACCGGCAAGATCGAACTCAACGATTACAACTATCAGAAGCCCAACGCTCAGATGATCAGCGACGCCAAGGGCTCCGAGCATTACACTCGGTCGGAGATGGAGTTTTACGACTATCCCGGGAAGTTCAAGGAGAAATCCGACGGGGAGCGCTACGCGAAGATCCAGCTCCAGGCAGAGCAAGCGATGGATCGGCGTCGCCGCGGCAATGGCGACGCCGTCAACCTGTTCCCTGGCGGGCTGACGAAGCTCGAAAAGCACTCCAAGGACTCGCAGAACGTCGAATACCTCGTGGTGCGAGCTGTGCACTCGTTCTCGATCGAATCCTATCGCACCGGCGGTCCGAGCGACGCAGGGCAACACGTCTATTTCGGCAGCTACGAGTTCTTGCCTAGCGATCGGCCGTTTCGAGCGCTGATGATGACGCCGAAGCCAAGAATCAACGGCATCCAGACGGCCAAGGTGGTGACCAAAGACGATAATTCGAGCGAGGAAATCGACGTCGAGTCCCTGGGCGAAATCTATGTCCGCTTTTTCTGGGATCGGAAGAAGAAGCGGTCGTGCCGGTTGCGCGTGGCTCAGGTTTGGTCTGGCAAGCGCTGGGGCGGTCAGATCATCCCGCGCGTCGGACAGGAAGTCGTTATCGAATTCCTGGAGGGGGATCCGGACCGGCCCCTGGTGATCGGCACCGTGTACAACGACGAATACAAGCTGCCCTACGATCTGCCGTCGAAGAAGACGATCGGGGGATTGAAGTCGGACTCCACCAAAGGTGGCGGCGGCTTCAACGAGTGGAGCTTCGAGGACAAGAAGGGATCCGAGAAGATCACGGTGCATGCCGAGAAGGACCACGACGTAACGGTCCGCGACACCGAGACACGTACCATCGGCGAAGCTGCATTTGGCGGCGACACGCGCAACACCACGCTCAAGAACGGCAATGATAAGCTCGATATCCAGTTGGGTGGTCAGCACATCACTTTGGCCATGGACCAGTCTGTCAATGCAGGCCTCAGCATCACGCTCATGGCCAATGCGAACATCACCCTACAGGTGGGTCCTAGTCAGATCATCCTGACCCCGGCGGGCATCGTCATCAACGCGCCGACGATCGCCATGACGGCGCAGGCCGGCATGGCGCTTGCTGCCGGTGGTCCGCTGGTCGCCCACGGTACTCCAACCCTTGTTGGTTGACGGTCATGGGACAAGTTCGGTTCGGTACGGTTCAGGATCTGTTTCAGGCCTATCCCTTGGCGCGTTATGATGTCGGCAAAGCCGACGCTGACAAGCCTTCGCTGGACTTCCTTCAGGAGGCCGCCGATGCGCGGAATTGGCACCCGGCCGTGTCTTACTGTGCCTATCTGCTTCCCAGGCGCGTAGCAGTTGCCTGGGGATGTCGCTCTCTGCGACTGATGTTCGACCATTTCGACGCCAGCGATACCAGGTCGCTCAATATTGTGGAGACCTGGGTCCGGCAACCGGACGAGCAGTCCCGGAACAAGGCGCTGGCTGTCGGCAATGCCAATGATCCCGAGCAGCCGGCGACATGGCTGGCGCTGGCGGCCGGCTGGTCCGGCGGAAGCGTGGTTCCCCCGGAATTTGCGCCCGTGGAAGCTAAGCCAGATCAGGCCGCGCGGGCGGTGCGTGCAGCACTGCTGATCGGCCTCTGCCGGCTCCCCCGTGACGCCCGGGACCGGATAATGACGTCATGCCTAGAGGATGGTATTCAATTGGCACGCGGCGAACCGCGCCCTCCGCGCTAACGAGACGATGTGATGGTGCTTCGCTTTAATATCGAGAACGAACCGAACCTTCCGGATGGCGGACCTGTGTCGTTTACGGTCACCGGCAGGCGTTCAGTCGATATTGGCCGGGACCGTCACCTCGACTGGACGCTGCCGGATCCGGCGCGGACGATTTCCGGAAAGCATTGCGAGGTGCACTTTCGCGACGGTGGCTATTGGCTGCACGACGTTTCGACCAACGGCACCTTTCTCAATGGTGCCGACCAGCGCATGCGGGGGCCGCACCGCTTGCGCGACGGTGACCGACTCACGATCGGCCACTACATCATCGGAGTTTCGCTGGAGAATGAGGCTGGCGGGGGCAGCCCAAACCACGAGGCGCAACTGCGCGAACCCTCGGTCCAGCAGCATGCCGACTACGGAGAGCTTTGGACAGCCGATCGTGACATTCCGCCGCCGATCGATCCGCAACTGCTGAAGAAGCCACGCGAGGCTGCGCGGCCCGTCAATCCGGGGTTCCTGGATTGGGCGGCGAGCGTCCCGGCACCTGGTGTAGACCCATTCCGACGGTCACAGCCGGCGTCTCCGTACCAACCGTCCGAGCAGGACGACGACATGAACTGGGCAGCCGGTCCAGCCAACGCGCCGAAACCGCAAGTCGAGCGCCCGCCCATCATGCCGACCCCACGCCGGCCGTCGGTATGGATTGATGATGAACCAGCCGCTGCCCAGCCGCCAGCATCGCCATCGCGCCCGGCGCAAGCGGCAGACGAGGGACCTGTCACGGCCAAGCCAGTCGGCGGTCCCGAGTTCGCGCGACTGGTGGCGCGCGCTGCAGGATTGCCGGACAATTTCTTTGCCAGCAAGTCCGATGCCGAACTCGCCGAACAGCTTGGCGTCATCTTGCGTATGACCGTGGATAATCTGATGGCGCTGCTGCAGGCGCGGACCCAAGCCAAGCAGCTGACCCGTAGCACTAGCCAAACCACCGTCCAAGCCCTCGAAAATAATCCGCTGAAGTTCTCGCCGACCTCGGAAGAAGCGATGCGCATTCTCTTTGGGCCGCCGACGCGCAGCTACCTCGACACACAGCGCGCCTTTGCGCAGGGCTTCAGTGATCTCAAGTCACATCAGTTGAAGACCTATATGGCGATGCAGCACGCTGTCCATGAACTGATTGCGGGCATAGATCCGACGCTGATGGCCCGCGAGCTCGAGCTTCAGCGTGGCGCAAGCTCCTGGCTCGGCACGAACAAGGGCAAACTCTGGGACGAGTTCTTGACGCGGTGGAAGGCGCATCTCGGCCGCGACAACAGCGCGCCGATCGAAACCTTTATGTTGCATTTCTCGAACTATTACGACCGCGGTGACAGGCCCGGTTCAAAGTAAACTATCGGCGACCACGCGGCTGCCGACAATTTCTAAGTGGATGTAGGAATGTCTTGGTACAGCAAAGTTTTCTGGTCGGAAGGTCTGTTTCTGCGGCCGCATCATCTGCAGCAGAACGACCGCTACATCGAACACTTGCTGGAAAAGCGCGTTCGCTACACGACACCATACCCGTGGGGCTTTGCCCAGCTGGAGATCGACAAGGATCTTACCGAACAGAGCAAGTTCGCGGTGCGCAATGCGTCCGGCGTCATGCCGGACGGTACGCCGTTCGATATCCCTGCGGACAGCCAAATTCCCGAAGCGATCGATGTGCCGGAGACGGCGGCAGGCCAGGTCGTCTGGCTGATGATGCCGGTCGCGGCGCCAAACACCCGCGAGGTCGACGAGGATCGCACCGACAGCGCCAGTCGTTATGTTCGTAGTTCGGAAACCTTCATTGACTCGACCTCTGCGCTACGCATCGAGGAAGAGATCGACATCGCTTATCCGCGCTTGTCGTTCGAACTGCGCAAGAGCAGCAAGCCCGGATACATGGGCCTCGGCATCGCGCGCATTCTCGAGGTGCGCGACAAGAACATCCTGTTCGACGATAAATTCGTGCCGCCGATGCTGATCTGCGCCGCGCATCCGATCATCGATGGCTGGCTCAACCGCATCATCGGCTGGGTTGAGACGAAACTCGACGAGCTGGCGCGTTACGCGGTCGATCCGTCATCCGGCGGTGGGTTGCAGAGTGTCGACTATCTGGTCCTGCAAGTGCTGAACCGTACCATTCCCGTCCTGACTCATTTCCAGCGCTCCGGCAGCGTGCACCCCGAGCGCCTGTACGAGGAATTGCTGAGATTCGCGGGCGAACTTGCGACATTTTCTACGGCGGAACGGCGGGCGCGCAACTATCCGGCTTACGATCACGACGATCTCGAGAACGTCTTCACACCCTTGGTGAGCGACATCCAGGACTTCTTGAGCGCGCGATTGGGCCGGCGGGCAATCCGCCTGGAGATCATCGAGCGCGCACAGAATGCGTTCGTGTCGCCGATCCGCGATCGCGCGCTATTCCGAAACGCGACCCTGGTGCTGGAGGTTGCCGCACGGCGGCCGCTCGTGGAGATCCAGAACGATTTCCCGCACCTGTTCAAGGTCGGGCCGAACACCAAGATGAACGAGATCGTGCACGCAAACCTGCCGGGCCTGACCTTGGCGCATTTGCCGACGCCGCCGCCGCACATCCGGGCCATCACGGATCACGTCTATTTCTATCTCGACCGCAAGTCGCCGCTGTGGCCCGAGTTCAGCACGGCGGCCTCGATCGGAATGCATTTCTCCGGCGACTGGCCGGAGCTTGAGCTGTATCTTTGGGCCATCCTGGAAGACAGGCCATGAGCGACAGGGACAAGCCGGTCAATCCTTTCGGTCGGGGCGAACGGACGATCATCCGTCCCAACCCCGGCGGGAAGTTGCCGCCGGCGCCGACCTCTCAGCCTCCGCCGGGCGAGGGCCCTGCGGCACGTCCAGGCTATTCGCCATCACCGGTACCCTCTCCCGGCGCGCCGGCGCCACCGTCATCATTTTCTCCTGTCCCGCAGGGCTCGAACTACGCCTCCGCGCCGGCCAGCCATCCCGCTGAGGAATGGATATCGACACCCGCGCCAGCCCAGGCGCAGCAGCCCATGCTACCGCCGGGACCGCCGTTGCGCGTCGACGATCTCGTCGCGCCAAATGCCAATCCAGTGATGCGCGCTGCGGGCCCGTTGCTGCAGCTGCTTGGTCGGTTGCGGGTGGCGCTCATGCGCGCGTCATTCGCGAGTTTGATGGAGCAGGTTGCAGACGCGATCAAGTTCTTCGAGAAGGACATCCGTTCCGCGGGCATATCCGAGCATCAGGCCAACACAGCGAAATACATCCTGTGTGCCACTGCCGACGATATCGTGCAGCACATCCCGACCGAGGAGCGCCACGTCTGGACGCAATATTCGATGCTGAGCCGGTTCTTCGGCGAGCGTGTCGGCGGCGTCCGTTTCTTTGAGATTCTCGACCATTTGAAGGTTGATCCACTGGTCAACTATCCGGTCCTCGAACTTCAGCACGCCTGCCTTGCGCTTGGTTTTCAGGGCATTCACCGGACGTCAGGGGGCGGACTTGCGAACCTGCAGCTGATCCAGCGTAACCTCTATGAATTGCTGCGCCGGGTCCGGCCGAAGACGATGAGCGACCTGTCGCCCAACTGGCGCGGGCAAGCGCTGGCGGGGCGCCGGCAGCGTCTGCGCGTTCCGGTCTGGCTCGTCGCGGCTGTCGTGGCCGCGCTGCTGACCGGGTCCTACTTCGTCCTGCGGACGCTCCTCGCTGGCCGGGCAGAGAATGCTGCCGAGGTGGCGCTCGCGCTCCATCCGGCCGGCCCGATCGAGCTCAAGCGCCAGATCGTTGCACCGCCGCCGCCGCCGCCACCTCCGCCGCCACCGGATCGCATCACCCAGTTGCAACGCATCCGCAACGCGCTCGCGAAGGAGAACACCGCCTGTGCCATGACGGCGGACCAGACCCCGAGCTTCATCGTGATCAGGGTCTGCGACCTGGCGTTGTTCGCGTCGGGCCAGGCGACCATCCTCGACGGCTTCAAGCCGATCGCACTCCGCGTCGCGGCAACCCTCGACAAGGAGCCGGGACGGATCCGGGTCGTTGGCCATACCGACAGTTCGCCGATCCGCACAGTCCGCTTCCCGACAAATTTCGAGTTGTCGGTCGAGCGCGCCAAGGCGGTTGCCGCGGCACTGAAGCCTGGCTTGACCGATGGTTCGCGCGTCGACGTCGAGGGCAAAGGAGCAGATGCGCCAATCGGTAGCAACACGACACCCGAGGGACGCGCCAAGAACCGGCGCGTCGAGATCTTTATCGAACGCAGCGAATAGGCAGATACCGCCGGGTCAGGTGGTTTGCGACAGGTACGGTTAGATGCTTGCCAAGGACATTCTTCGCATCGTTCTCTACGGAGTAGGGCTCAGCTCGCTCGGAGCGGTGATCTATCTCGCCGGTCCCTTCATCGCGTTCGGCGACTGGCGGCCGCTGGAGAACCATATCGTCCGGCAGATCGCTATTCTGCTGCTCACCACGGTCGTGGCAGGCATTGTTGGCCTCAATCTGTTCAAGCGGCGCAAGAGTGCCAAGGAGATTGCCGATGGCATCGCTGGTGCGGACCAGCCCGTCAGCGATGAACCGGTGCTCAAGGAGCGCATGAAGGATGCGCTCGCGACGCTGAAGACCGCCAGCGGCAACAAGTCGGGCTATCTCTACGATCTGCCGTGGTACGTCATCATCGGTCCGCCCGGAGCCGGCAAGACCACGGCGCTGGTCAATTCCGGGCTCAAATTTCCGCTCGCGCGCGGGGCGACGCCCGCAGCGATCGCGGGGGTCGGCGGTACGCGCTACTGCGATTGGTGGTTCACCGAGGAGGCGGTGCTGATCGATACCGCCGGCCGCTACACGACCCAGGACTCCAACAGCAAGGCCGACAAGGATAGCTGGCTGGCGTTCCTGGACATCCTGAAGAAAAGCCGGTCGCGCCAGCCGATCAACGGCGTCCTTGTCGCCATCAGTATCGAAGACATCCTGACGCTGCCGAAGCAGGAACTCGCACTTCACGCCGATGCCATTAGGATGCGCCTGCTCGAGTTGCATCAGAGGCTCAAGGTCAGCTTCCCGGTCTACGCGCTATTTACCAAAGCCGATCTCGTTGCCGGCTTCACCGAGTATTTCGCCTATCTCGGCGAGGCCGGCCGCCGCCAGGTCTGGGGTGCCACGTTCCAGACCGCAGACAAGACCCAGAATCTGGTGGGGCAGATCCCGGTCGAGTTCGACCGTCTGCTGGAGCGCCTGAGCGAGGAGACGCTCGACCGTCTGCAGGACGAGCCGACGCCCCAGCACCGCGTGCAATTGTTCGGCTTTCCGGCACAGATGGCGCGGCTCAAGCCCCAGATCCACGACTTCCTCAACCAGATCTTCGAGCCGACGCGCTATCACGTGAACGCGAACCTGCGCGGTTTCTACTTCACCTCGGGTACGCAGCAGGGCACGCCGATCGACCAATTGATCGGGTCGCTGGCACGTACGTTCGGCGCTGAGGAGGTCGGTTCCGGATCCTATTCGGGCACGGGCAAGAGCTTCTTCCTCGCCGATCTGATTTCCAAGGTCATCATCGGCGAGGCCGACTGGGTCTCGACCGACCGTGCCGCGGTGCGCCGCGCGCTGATCCTGAAAACCGCGGCCCTGTCATTGATCGGCCTGGTCTCGATCGGACTGATCGCAGCCTGGCTGATGAGCTACAAGCGGAACTCCGATTTGATCGAGCAAAGCCTGCAGGCGGATAGCGAGTATGCGGCCGCCGGCGCACCACTTATCAAGCAGACGCTGATTGCCGATCATGATCTCGACAAGGTGCTGCCGCTGCTCTACCGGCTGCGCAACGCCCCGGCAGGCTACGGATCGCGCGGCGAGTCGGTGCCTCTGTCGGCTCGCTACGGGCTCAGTCAGCACGCCCGGCTGCTGTCGCCCTCGAAGGCGGCCTATCATACGGCGCTTGAGCGCATGTTCCGGCCGCGCCTGCTGTATCGCCTCGAGGAGCAGCTCAATGCGCGCATCAACGAACCTGCCTTCGTCTACGAGGCGCTCAAGGTCTATCTGATGGTCGGCGGCCTGCAGTCGCCGGACCGCGAGCTGATCCGCTCCTGGATGCAACGTGACTGGGCGGACAACCTCTATCCTGGCGCCACCAACGCGGAAGGGCGGCGTCTGCTCGACGAGAACCTCGTGGCAATGTTCGACCTCGAGACCGAGCAGCAGCCGCTGGTCGAACTCGACGGCCGGTTGATCAAGCAGGCCCAGAGCTCCTTGGCGCGCCTGAGCGTGTCGCAACGTGCCTACGAGTTTCTGAAATCGGAGGCTCGCGCATCGACCGCTGGCGACTGGATCGCTAGCCGCCATGGCGGACCCGACATGGGTGTCGTGTTCGAAACCACGACGGGGCAGCCTTTGGACGCGGTGCGGGTACCTGAGTTCTTCACGTATAACGGCTTCCATCAGAAGTTCGTCGCCCGGCTGTCCGGATTGTCTGAGCGGATGAAGCGGGAGCGATGGGTTTTGGGTGATGCAGGCCAGCAGTCGGCCATCGACCAGCAGTACGACAATCTGGCCGGCGATCTGCTCAACATCTATTCCAACGATTTCGTGACGACCTGGCGAACGGCGCTCGGGAGCCTGCGCCTGAAGAAGCTGCTCGCCGACAAGCCGAAATACGAGGTGCTGCGGGCGCTTTCGGCGCCGACCTCGCCGATGCGGCAAATTCTGGAATCGGTGCGCGATGAGACGGTGCTGACCAAGGAACGGGCGAAGCCGGCGAACGCTTCGGCGCCAGCTGCCGCACCGGCGCCGGCACTCTTCACGAATGCCCAGGATGGACCGCCTGGCGCGACGATCGAGGCACAGTTCAAACCTTACCACGCGGCGCTCGAAGGCGAGAGCACCCGCCGGCCGATCGACTCGACCGTCGCGAACCTGAACGACATCGCGCAGAACCTGACGTTGATCATCGAGAATCCCCAACTGACAGCACAGGCCACGGCTGCGCTTCAGACCCAGGTCGCAGCGCTCCGCAACAATGCCTCGCGCATGCCGCCGCCATTCTCCGACATGCTGCGCGCTGCAGCCGCGGAGTTCGAAGGCAGCATCGCGGCTTCAACCGCTGGGCAAATCCTGCAAACGTTGCGCGATCAGGTCACGCCGGTCTGCCAACAGACCGTGACCAACCGCTACCCGTTTGTCCGCAGCAGCGGCCAGGAAGTCCCGCTGGCGGATTTTGCCAAATTGTTCAGTCCGAACGGCGTTATGGACAAGTTCTTCACCCAGTACCTGGCACCTTATGCCGACACGTCGCGGTCGGACTGGGCTTGGCGCAAGGAGAGCCCCGTTGGTCGGTCGTTCTCGCCCGACACGCTCAAACAATTCCAGAATGCGGCTTATATCCGGGATGCGTTCTTCCAGACGGGCGGCGGTGTGCCCGCCGTTTCTTTCGCGATCCGGCCTCCTGGGGCACCGGGGCCAGGCGTGACCGTTAAGACCGAGATCGGCGGCACCACGATTGCGAGCCCAACCATTCCCGGACCGGCCACGTCGTCCTTGTTCGGCGGTCCGCAACCGACGCCACCGCCACCACCACCGCCTCAGAGCAACTCGCCAACGACCGTCCTATGGCCGGGCCCAGCGCCGCGAACGGCAATTTCAGTTAGTAACGACACCGGCGCGCCATCCGTGCTCGAGCGCATTGGTCCCTGGTCGTTATTTCGGATGCTAGAGGCGGGCTCATTGGTTGTGAAAGCGGAAACGGCCAGCGCGACTTTCATCGTCGCGGGGCGCGAGCTCAACTATCAAATTTCGACTGGGTCGTTGCGCAACCCGCTGAATCTGTCAGTGCTGCGCGAGTTTCGTTGCCCGACCGGGATATGACCATGCGTTGCGGGCTATTCGGCAAGATCGGCGCCAAGCGCGATTTCATCGCGATCGCGACCCCGCGCAGCTTCCTGGAAGCCTGGGAGCCGTGGGTACAGGCCGCGCTGTCAGCAAGTCGCCACCAGCTTGGCCCAGGATGGCAGCAGGCCTTTCTGACCGCTCCGGTCTGGCGGTTTTGGCTCGGCGCCGCGATCTGCGGCACGACAGTGGCGGGTGCGATCATGCCCTCGCTCGACGGGGTGGGGCGATACTATCCCTTGACCCTGCATGCGGTGACCGGCGAGGCCGTCTCGCTGCCGCCGCCGAGCATTGATCCGCAGGACGAATGGTTCGGGCAAGTGGAGGCGTTCATGCTTTCGACCCTGGATCGGGCGGCAACCTTCGAGCAGATCTCCGATGCATTGGATCAGCTTGCGGTGCCACGACTGCAGGAGACCATCGCCGGCGGTCCGGCGATCACGTCGCTTGGTAGTGCGACAATGGGAAGGGCTTCGGCGGTCGACGCCTTCGCGGGGTCGTTTGCAGCACTTTGCGCCGCCAACCCACAGGTCTACGCCGCGGCCAGCTTCTGGTGGACCGCCGGAGGGGAAGGCTTTCCGCCAATGGCGCTGAGTTGCCGCGGATTACCAGATCCGTTTCACTACATCACGCTGCTGACCGGTGATCTCGGCCACGCGGCATCCGGGAATGGATGACACGCGATGGTGCATATTCCATCCTTGTTCGATGTTGGTAGCGTCACCCATGCCGGACGGGTGCGGGAGCGGAACGAGGATTCATGTTTGGTACGAACCGACGTCGGCCTTTGGGCGGTCGCCGACGGTATGGGTGGTCACGAGGCCGGCGATCTCGCCAGTCGCATTGTCGTGCAGTCGCTTGACGCGATCGGCACGCCAGAATCAGCCGCAGACCTGCTGGCGGAATGCGAGGAACGGCTGTTCAGCGCAAACCAGCAGATACTGGCGCTAAGTCATGAACGACAGGGGGCCACCGTCGGGACCACAGCGGCGGTTCTGCTCGTTCGCGATAGCTACTATGCCTGCATATGGGCGGGTGACAGCCGGGTCTACCTGATCAGTCGTGGCGCAATTAGCCAAGTGTCGCATGATCACAGCGAACTGGAGGAACTGATCGCCGAAGGTGCGCTTTCGCGCGAAGACGTGAATGATTGGCCGAGCAATGCCATTACTCGTGCCGTCGGTGTCGCCGATGATCCGGAATTTGAGGTGGTGACAGGCCCGGCCGAGCCGGAGGATATCTTCGTGATCTGCAGCGATGGCCTGACCAGGCACGTGCAGGACGACGAGATCCTGCAGCACGCGGCTACGCGACGCGCCCAGGCGGCTTGCGATGACATGCTCGCGCTGGCTCTTGATCGTGGCGGGCTCGACAACGTGACGATTGTGATCGTGCGACTGCTGACGCCACGATCTCAGGAGCCGACAAGATCTCCGCTCAATCGGGAGCCGCAACCATGACCCCGAACGATCCGTTCCGATCGTCCTATCACGGCGTGCCGCCCGGCACGCGTCTCAACGGCATTTACGAGATCGAAGCGGTGATCGGCGCGGGCGGCATGGGTGAGGTGTACAAATGCCGTGAGATCCAGACTGGATCGCCTGTTGCGGTGAAAATGCTGCTGCCCGACATGGTTGACAACGAGGCGGCGCTCGCGCTGTTCCGTCGAGAGGCCGCGGCACTCCACAATCTTCCGCATGACGCGATCGTTCGCTACTTCCTGTTTACCGTGGAGCCGGTGCTGCAGCGACCTTATCTCGCGATGGAATTCGTGAATGGCCGCTCGCTCTCTAACATGCTCGATGATGGGCCGTTGGCCTTCGAGGCGCTGATCAGGCTGATGCAGCGCGTCGCATCGGGACTGGAGGCCGCCCATGAGCACGGCATCATCCATCGTGACGTTTCTCCGGACAACATCATCGTTCCGCTCGACGACGTCAGGCGGGCCAAGATCATCGACTTCGGCATCGCGCGGTCGACCCAGATGGGTGACAAGACCATCATCGGCTCGGGCTTCGCCGGCAAGGACAATTACGCATCGCCGGAACAGGTTGGGTTGTACGGCAATGACGTGACTGCGAAATCCGATGTCTACAGCTTCGGTCTTGTGCTGTTCCATGCGCTGACCGGGCAGAAACTCGACATGGGCGGCAGCCAGTTTCAACTGGTGGAGAAGCGACGGCGTATGCCCGATCTCGGTGCGGTGGATATGCGAATCCGGCCTTTGCTGGAGCGGATGCTGCAGCCTGATCCGGCATTGCGCCCGACCATGGGGGAGGTCGCCAACTGGACGCCAACCGGTTCGGCCCAGACACCGGCCGCGCCGTTATATGGCTTCGATCCGCTACGGCGGCCGGAAAGCGCGGCGCCGGCGTCGCAGGACAGGATGCCGTCGACCGCGCGGAGCGCGCGCGGCCTCTGGCTGGGGGCGGGCGTGGCGGCATTGTTGCTGCTGGTCGGCGGTGGCGGATATGCCTTCTACAAGCTGGTCTGGTCAGCGCCCGGCACAGCGGTTTTGCCGCCACCTCCGAAACTCGCTGGAACAATGGTGCCGCCGAAGGTCGAGCCCGCTGGACCACAGCCCGGACGCCAAGAGACAGAGAAGTTGTCCGCGCAGCCGACGGCAACGCCGTCTCCGGCGCTCGATGGGCCGGGGCGAGCTGAGCGCATCCGCAAATACGTGGCCCAATATTCTGGCGGTGACTGCTTCTTTGTCTTGCCGATTGCTGTGAGCCCAAATGCGGCTGTCATCGAAGGGTTCGGTGCCTCGACCGCCCCATTCGACACCTTCGACAAAGCGTTTCGGCGTGAGCAGGGTTTCGAAGCTTCGGTCGGCGTCAGGCAAGTGACCCAGGCGCAATGCCCTGCCGTCAAGTTCTTGAGTCAGGTCGGGAGCGATCAGGCGCGAATGCCACGCATCACCCTGTCAGCGACAGAGCTGAAGGGCGGCGAAACCCTCAATGGGACCATTGAGAACTTTGCCAACCGCGTGGTCGAGCTGCTCATGGTGTCAGATCGCGGCGAAGTCCAGAGCCTCTCCTACCTTCTGAAGCCGGGCATCGACTCACTTTCGTTTACGCTCCCGACAGCGCGCGCGAGCGGTCCGCAATTGCTGTTGGTCGTGGCGGTTCCGCAGGTTCTGGACTCATTGCGCCAGCCGCGACCGATGGCTGCCGACACGTTCTTTCTGCAGGCGCTAAGCGAGGCTCAGCGCAACAAGGTGACCGTCATCGCGGCCGCGCGCTACGTGCTGCTCACCAATTGACCGGCACGCTCAGAATGTTCCGATCACCAGGATTTTCAGGTCGGCATCCGGCTTGAAGTCGCTTGCTGTATATTCAAGCATGTTTCCAGTAGCAGACGATGCCTTTAGCCGCCCGGGACAGAAGCTCACCAAGCGGTCGCTGCCGCCTGGGTCGATAGTCAGTTTGAACGAGCGGATCGGCCCGGCCCAATTCGCGCCGGTCTTGAGCACATACGAAATGCGCCGCTCCTGCAGCTTCGCGCTGTTGGTTTGGTTACTGCCCGCGCGCTTGTCGAGTTCGGCGAGGAACGTATCCTGGACGCAGTACTCTTTCCGGTAACGGGCGACTTCCTGAGCGAGTGCGCCGCTGCGGCGGAGGCTCGAGCGCAGGATGGTGTCGGGACTGGAGCCGACGCTCGGCCGGTACTGGTGTTCGACCAAGACGGTGCGCATGGGCGGAAACACCTGCTGGCGCACGGCCGAGGTCTTGATAACCCAACCCGGCGCATATTGCTGCCGGCCGTTGTCGCTCTTTCCCGCAGGTATCAGAAGTCCGTCGTCCACGAGCCGGGCCCGGGTCGCCTCGGGCAGGTCGTTCACCCGGATCTCGCGGCTACCAATCGGCAGCAGCGGCAACTTGAGTTCGCGGAGCAGGGCACCGACATCCCTGTTGCCGACCATGGCGCGCTGATCGACGGTCAGCGGCGCCGGGCTGCCATCGACCTTGGTCTCGAAGTCGACGAAGTTGATCGGATCATTTGACGGCAGTGCGATGTTCTCAGCCTCCGACAGGTCGATGTCGGGCAGCGGAAAGGCAACGGTAAGCGTGACCGGCCTGGCGGTGACGTTGGCGAATTGGTAGCGAACGCTAATCCTGTCGAGCGCGATACGAAGGTTCTCGCTCTCCATGGCCACGTCATTGGTGCGCACGAACTGGAGCCCGCCGATCGACAATTCCGCAGCCGAGTCGTTGGCGCGTGCCGGCCAGCCCGTCGCAACCAGCAGCGCGACCATCAAGGCCCGTATCCGGAACGATGGTCGGGGGGAGGGTCCGTTCGACAAGCTAGTCTCGATGCGGCGTCGCAGCATATGCTGGTTCCATCCGATGCGGGTCAATCGATCGGCTGATAAAGATCGCCCCACTCGGACTTCCAGACCCCGTCTGGATCGCACACTACGAGCGCGAGCTTTACGTCGTTTGCCAGCCGGATCGCGCCGCGAAAAGCATCCTGAGCCGGCAACTGCGCGCTGACCTGGTCGGTGGTCAGCCGTCCCCCGCTCGCGGCGGCCGGCAGCACGATCGATCCGGAGATGCCGTCATTGTCGCGTTTCAGGACAAGCGTGATCGCGTCGGGCTGGACTTCGCTCACCTGCTCAAATCTATTCCGGGCCATGTTTTGCACCGCAAGCTGAAGACATTCGGACTATCACCGTCCAGTGATAGATTGAACGTGATTGAGATTGCTCACCACTAATTGACGCGCCGCATCAACGGCATCTCGGATTAGTCGATCCGACGCGGCGATCGGTTCGGGGTACATTGAGGCGAACATGCTTCGTCCAAATCATTGGATCTGGGTCTTCATTGTTGGCGCTGGCATTCTTGGAACCAAGGCGTACGCCGACGATACCGTTGTACGCAGCTTTGCCGGCGGTTCGGCTGCTTCCATGGTCGGCATCGTCCCGGCCAGCGAGGACGTGGAACTCGCGGGACCGCAAGCACTCAGCGCCGATGGGCAGGGCAACCTGTTTGTGCTCGATCAGATCAACGGTCGCATCCTCCAATTTGATCCGAAACAGCCGAGCTCGGATCCTGACGTCCTCAATATGCCGAAAGACGTCCAGCCGACGGATCTCGTCGTCCACAACGACGACATCATGGTTTGGGACGGCGGCGTACGGACGCTGAAGGCGGCGCCGGGGCAATCCACGCGCGGCCTCGGTGGTGATGTGATCCAGCTTGAAGAGGTCTCGAGCCGCGGCACGGACGACCAGGTCGCCGTCTCCGCTTTTGCCCAGATGGGATCACAGGCGCCAGGCAGCGCGACCGACCTGCTCGACCAGAACACCCGCGCGGCCATCATCAAGACGACGCGGCAGCCCGACCGGCAATATGTTGCTACTCGAAGCAAGGGCTCGGTGATCGCCGACATCATTCCGGACAAGGGCAATGCCAGCGTACGGGTCGAAATCCAGACCATGGTCACCAACGAGACGATCGGCCAGCTCGGCCTGCGGGTGCGCAACCAGCTCGGCACGGTAGAGTTTCTCGAGATTGACAACAGTGACCGCTTCTATGTGTTGGCGGAGGACGTCCCGCCATCGGGAAAGAATGCCTCTACGTTCGTCGCACGCTATGCCGCGAACGGCCGTCTCGAAGGAATCTATGAGCTTCCTTTGGAAAACACGCCGCTGACCCGGCGATTCGTAACGGTTTCGGGCGATGGCGATGTCTATTTCCTGCGGACCAAACCGGACGGTATTGAAGTGGTCGGCGTGGGCTTCAGGCCTCTGACCAACGCTTCGATTATCGACGTGCGGCCGTCGCGAACGGCAGCCGCGCCGGCACCGCAATCCGGCGTCAAATTTGACGCGTCGGCCGCCGTGAGACCGTCCAATCGCCAGCAGGCGATCGAGACAGCGTTTGCGTTCGAGGGCATCCAGTGGAAGCTGACGCAGGCGAATTACGGCAACGATCCCGACAGCCAATGCAGCGGCTTCAGCCGTGTTCGTCGGCCGTGGTATCTGCAGGGAAAGGTGAATCAGGAGGTCCGCGGCGTACCCTATTGCTGGGGCTGCCACGGTTCGCTCGCGAACTTCCGGCAGCGGATCGAGAGCGGAACGCTGGCTGGCAATGTGTGCACTCGCAATGCGCCACGGCCGGATGTGGCTGGCGTCGACTGTTCGGCCTTCGTCAGCGCCGCGTGGGGGCTGTCCGTCCACTACACGACTGCCGCTATCCCCGCGATCGCAGCCCCCGTGGCAAATCCCTGGGACCTGAGGCCGGGCGATGCGCTGAACAAGCCGGGCTCGCACGTGATGTTGTTCCTGCGGTTCACGCCTGATCGCAAGGCCGAGGTGATGGAATCCTCGACCGGCGGCTGCAACGGCCGCGTCTGCCGCAACGTCTACCCGTTGGCGAGCCTGCTTTCGCGCGGCTACGTTCCGGTCCGCTTTCGAGCCTTCGCGGACGATCAGACGGCAGTTTCAGCGAGCGCCTATCAGGAGACCGAACAATCGCCGGCGGGCCGCAAAACGGCAAGCAAAAGGCGCTGAACCCGGTGTGTCGCCAGAGCTACAAAATGGGTAGGCATGATGTCGAGGTGGATCACGATGCGGATGCCCAGAGGATTTTATTGCGGGATCAGGCAGCTATGCGCCACCATCGGGCTCGCTGCGTTGATCGGGCTGATAACCCCTCACGCATATGCGGCAGGAGGACTGTCGATCAGCAATCCGGACGGGGCGGCGGTGCGCGCGCTCGTGATCGGGATCGATGACTATCAGCACGTGCGGAAATTGAAGGGCGCGGTCGCTGACGCCACTGACATCGTGACCAGCTTGAAAAACATGGGGGTTGGCGACGTCGTCGTACTGACGAACGCCCAGGCCGACAGGGCAAGCGTCCTGCGCGAGATCAGTGCACTGGTGGAGCGGACCAAGAACAACGACCTCATCTTTCTGTCGATCGCCGGTCATGGCACCCAGGAGCCGGAGCGCGTCAAGGGCTCGGAGCCGGACGGAATGGAAAACGTGTTCTTGCTGCCAGGCTTTGAAACCACGCCAACCGGGTCGGTTGAACGTGTTCTGGGCAGTGAGTTCAACCATTTCATCCGGCAGTTCGAGCTGCGCGGGGCGAGGGTGATCTTCGTGGCTGATACCTGCCACGGTGGCGGTATGGTGCGCGATATCGATCCGCGTGCCGCTGAGATGAGCTTCCGGCAGGTCCCGCGTTACACGTTGCTGGTCGACGAACTGAAGCCGGTGTCGGACAGCAACGATCCGAAGTCAGAACTCGATCTTGACCACACGGCGTTCCTGGCTGCGGTGGACCGCTACACCAAGGCGCCGGAAGTCCGCATCCCTGGCATCGATGGCTTGCGCGGGGCTCTCAGCTATGCGGTCGCGCGGGCGGTGGAGGGGAGCGCAGACATCAATCACGATGGGAAGGTGACGCTCAAGGAGCTCTTCAGCAATGTTCGACAGGTGGTCTATCAGCTCTCGGACCAGCGCCAGAACATCGTGACCATATCATCGCCGCCTCAGACGCCGGATACCGACGTCGCCTTCGAATTGACGCGCGGTGTCGTGCTGATTCAGGGGCCGGCCGCGAGAGCTGCCTCTGGTCCGGCCGGATCCGGGGGGGCCGTCGAGGGACAGGCGCCCGCGCCACCGGCTGTCACGGCCAAGGCACCAACCACTCCGACCCTTGCCGCGGCGGCGACCAAGGAACTTCCGACCGGCGACGCGCCGGGGCCTCTCCGCCTCGCTGCACCAATCCGGCTGGCGGCGCTCGACGGCAAGACAAGCTATTTTGCAAGCGTGAAGCCAAAGGATGTTCCCGTGCAGGCGGTTCAACCGACGGACAATCCCGACCTGATCTGGGATCCCGTGTCGCACGACGTGATCGCGTGGGGCGACGTGGTCGCCTACGGGATCGACGTTGCGAACTTGCCGACGGTAGTCGATCGGACAGCGGCAATTCGTGAACTGAAACGCATTGCGACCCGGTCGCCGCAGATCATGCGCATCTGGCCAGACGATCGCCAACAGCGTGCTGGCCAGACTGTCGAAGTTGACCTGTCTGATGTGGCGTCAAGGGCGGTGCTGCTGTTCAATGTGTCTGGCGATGGCACCATCCAATTGTTGTATCCGGTGGGTTCTGATGCGGCGCTGGCCCGATCGGCGAGTTTGCGCTTACCGCTCAGGGTCGGCGAGCCGTTCGGTGCGGAACAGATCGTTGCGGTGACCTCGCAGCAACGCATGGTAGATCTTGAGACAGCCCTAATGCAGTTCAACCGGCGTCGCGCCTCGGGGCAAGTGATCAAGAGTCTCGAGCGTTACTTGCCCGCAGACGCGCGAATCGCCTCGATCGGCTTCTTCAGTGCCCCCTGACTCTTAGGGGAGCAGGCCATGCCGTCATCTCGGCCGATCCGCCAGGCGCGACCATGGCTCGCATTCCTGCTGCTACTGGCGGGTAGCGGAGCTGCGCCCGCAGCACCATTGCCGACGGCGTCGTTGCATGTCGGCACGACGTACGCACGTTGGCTTTGGCCGGTACAAGCGGTGCGCGGGCAGACCAATACCGCGAGTGTGTCCCTTCAGATCCTGCCGAGCCAGACCGTCAACGTCGGCGGCAAGGTCTCGTTCGGCGTTACAGCCAGGAAGACTGGATATCTCATTTTGGTCGACGTCGACGCGGAAGGGCGGATGTCCCAGATCTTTCCGACCCCCGAGCTATTGGCGCAGTCGAACGAACGCGACATCAATCTCGTCAAGCCGGGTGTCGAATTTGTTGTTCCTGCCCCGGCGGCGCGACAGCGTGGTTTTGAATACGTCGTCGCACCGCCAACAGGGTCCGCAGTGATGATCGCCATCCTGAGCGAGCGACGCGTGCAGTTGCTCGATTTGCCGGACATGCCCCGCAAGCTGGAAGGTCAGGCCGACGCATTGAGCTATCTATCGGCCTGGACCAGCGAGCTGCGCGTGCCGGACAACAGCAGCGGAAAGCTGGTGACGAACAATTGGTCGTTCGACGTCAAATCCTATTCCATCAAGTGAGCCCTGTGAAGCTTGGGTTATAGCTTGCTCAGTCGGCTGAAGAAGCCACCCCGGGCGATCATGTAATGAATGTCCTTTGGAAAGGGAAAAGCGCTGCGAACGTTGGAAATTGCGTGCTGGAGGAATTCCCCGCGCTGCGGCGCTGGCTTATGCCGCGGCTGGTCCGCGACCTGCGGTATCATGAAGCGATCCACGAAAGCCGGGTCAAGATCGTTGACCCTGACCATCTGGCCAAATGCCGGGAATAGATCGTAATGACCCAAGCTTACGCTGAGGTTCTTGAGGGCAGGGCGCTGAGGCTGAGTTTGATTGCCATCGGTCGTCGCCAGCCCACGCCCGATCAGGTCCAGCTTCACCGATTGCGGCAGAGTTGATGGACCATACACGATCTCGAGCGCCCGGCCGCTCTGTCCGGACAACCATTGGTACCAGAAGGTCGCATCATCGGGCCGCGCATTGGCACCGTAGAGGCAGTCAAATCCCCAACAGGCCGTCAGCTTGCCCTGATACTTTCCAAGGCTCCCGACGAGGTTGCGCATGCCGTTACCACCGCCGGAGTGGCATGCGATGATGAGCTTGCCGATCTGGAGCTGAGGAATGGACGTCGAGGAGAGACCCAGGAACCTGGCAAGAGCTCCAAGGATCTCCTCGAGATAGCGTTCGCCCCAGTTCGCGGTTGCCAGGTCAGACACGCTGTAGTTTCCGGCAAAGGTGTCGCCAACGGCATATTCGTAGCCCAGGAACGGCGCGATAAGCACTACGTCCTTGCCGGAATCCCGGACCTGTTCGCGCAGCCGCGCTGGATCGCTGTGGAAGAGGAATTCATGGTTTTTGACATAGAAGCCGTGAAGCCAGATCACGACATCGAACTTGGTGGCAGCTGTTGGGTGCTTTGGCGGAAGATAAACCGCCGTCGGCTTCATGCCGGGGGCCTGCCGCTTCGTGAAGAGCGTCACCCCGGGAAAGGCGTTGGCGTCCTTTTGCTCAAGCTCACACGCAACCACGCAGGTCGCTCCGCTTCGGCCAATCCAGGCACGGACCTGGATGACCCAGTGTTAAGCTCTGCCGCCCGTCACACCTTCTCGACACCAAGATCCGCGCGGCCTCCTGGCCTTCCATGACGCCGTGGCAGCCTTGCGCGTTGCTAGTTGCAGGACTCGACATTACCCACGTTGCCCCCGGGGCCGCCGCCGCCACGGTATTCGAGGTGGCAGCCACTACGGACCTGACGGCACAGAGATTGATCGCAAACGACCTGACCACCGCCGCCGCCGGACCTCGCAGTTGCTTGTCGCCGCGGAACGTCGGCTGCCGGCGCCGGCCTCTCGCGGGCCGAACGATCCGCACGTGACGGACGCTCGTCCGTGTTGCGCTTTGCGACCGGTTTCTTCCCGCGTCGCTTCTCGCATTCATTGTCGTCGTTGAGGAACGAACCCTCGGCACAGGTGATCCTGCTGCACTGGTCACCGTCGGCCTTGTAGCCATGATCACAGATCAGGGGACAGACCCGGGACGGCTTGAGCTTGATTGCGTCAAGCGCGTCGAGACTTGCGAGCTTGGCGTCGAATTTGGTTCCCGCGTGCTGGTTGAAGAGAGCCAACGAGCGCTGTGAGGCCGCATTCCATTGGCCATTGACGGCGCCGGTGAAGCAGCCGACGCGGCTCAATTCGCCTTGTACAGACTTGGCGATATCTACGGACTTGGAGAGATCGGCCTTTGCGATATCGGTCTGGCGCGGCTCGTCGCTCAGCGCGGCAAGCTTGGGCGTCTTGCTGTCCTCAGCGGGCGTAGCGGCCGCTGGGTTATCCGCGACGGTACTCTCAACAGCCGGCTTATTCCCGGAGAGTGCAGCGACGATTGTAGATTCGGACGCAATACGTTTCCGTTCCGCCTCGGCGGCTTGCTCCTGCGCCGCTTGCTTCGTCTTCTCGGCCGCAATCCGGGCCTCTTCCGCAGCCTTCAGCTCCGCGGCCGCCTTCTCCTGGTCGGCACGCTGGGCGCCCTGGGACATCAGGCGAGCTCGCTGCTGCTCGGCCTCCTGCGCTTTCGCCGTGGCCGCGACACGTGCGTCCTCGGCGTCGAGCTGATTGAGCTGCAGCTTGGCCAGATTTGAGTAGTATCCGTCCGGATGTTGGGTCAGGAACGCGTTCAGAGCAGGCTTGTTGCGGAGCTGCAAGGCCAATTCGTAATCACGTCGAATTTCCGACTGGGGGTTGGCCGCCTGTACCGGCTCCTCGGCCTTGGTAGCCGGAACAAGCGCAACGTCTTCGCCGCCGAGCGAGCCGTAGACATAGGGCTCCTGTCGGTTGCCCGTGGCTTGCAAGACATCGTCGCGGACGAAGCCGAAAGCCCTTCGCAAGTCGAGCCCCGGCTTTGCGATGTACTTCACGAGAGCCGTCGCGTACGGACTATTCTGGCTGTTGCCATCGAGTGCGGTCAGTCCCGCTTTCGCGGCAAACGCGATCAGCGTGTTGGAGACGGTGGGCTCGACCCTGGCCAGTCCGCGGCTGATCGATCGCGAGGCAACTGTACGTTTCATCGAGTCGGCAAACGGATTGTTGCGGCACGCGTCGACGATCACCACGCGTAGTTGCCTCGCAGGCTCAATCGCCAGCAGGACGCGGTCGAGCGAGAATGCTTCGTCATAGATGTCCGTGTCACGTTCGAGTCTGGCGTCGGTCGGGATCAGATAGTTTGTCCCGTCGATCTCGATACCGTGGCCAGCGTAGTACACCAGGGCTATGTCGGCATTGCGGGCCTGATCGGCGAATTCTCTCAAGGCCCGCCGCATATCGGTCGCGGCGAGGTTAAGTCTTGAGTCAACCACATCGAAACCTGCCCCCTTCAAGGTTGCGGTGATGGCCGCAGCGTCGTTGGCCGGGTTTGGGAGCAGAGGGGCGTTTTGATAGTTGGCATTGCCGACCACCAAAGCCACGCGCTTTGTCGCCCAGGCTGGCTGACAGGCCAGGAACAGCGAAGCGGCGAGAAGAAGCAAAACTCGAAGGTGCCTGTACACTCTCATGGCGAACACCCAACCTATGCCCGTAGAATGGTGACGTCGCGAAGATGGCCGCATAAGAAATGACTTTTGGAATTCGTACGCTACCGGCGGCTGCCTATCTGCATACAGTACCAAACTCGAGCCCGATCCATTCCTATGTGTTGTTGCGAAATGCGGACGCGTTCAAAAGGCATGGAAGATATTGCGCCGGGCGCTGTCCGCCGATTCATGTGGATGATAGGCGCCCGCCAGTGCTCTGCTGAGGGCGCGATCACAAAATAAGATATTGATATAAAACGGTTATTTTTCTGGGGGCTGCTCGTGGCAGCGCGGCACAAGGCCTCCGGCTTGGTTCGAACTCGAGTTCCGCTGAGCCGCACATCGAGGAGACGTGAAGAGCGGTGTCAGGCGTGCGGATCGATCGCCTTGGTCGAGAGCTCCGGTCCGGCCTGATGAGCTCGCCGCCCGAGTCTCGCGGGGATCAGACCTGCAGGGATCAGAAAAGGCGTTGCCGCGGCATAGACGTCATATTCAGGGAAGGCCAGTCTTAGAATCCGCTCTTCGTTGATCATTCGTCGGCACTGAATCATCGCAACCACGATGGCGATGAGCACGGCAAGTGGTGAAAGGACCTGAAGTGTGACACCGACCAACGCAATCCCCTCACATAGGTAGAGGGGATGCCGGACGACTCGATAAGGCCCTTCCGTCACAAGGCGCCTCGCCTCCGGTAGAATGCTGAAGGATTTGCCCAACCAGCGGAGTACCACGATAGAAAGCGAGATCCCCACCAGGATCAACGTCGTGGACAGAGCCGACCAGATCGGGCCGAGCTCTGCCTTCGGAAGAAAAGCGAGTGCGACGGTCGGAAATGCGCCCAGCAAGGCCGAGACCCGCATCTCAACGCCCTTCGACTTCATTGTCGGGACCAGCCGAGTCATGGTTGTCAGTGCAACGAGTCCGAGGAACAGGACGTTGGCAATGCTGGCTGCGATCATCAGCAAGTTGTCCACGCTGCCCAACGGAAGGCGATGGATGCTGGCGGCGCCAATGAGAGCAGACCCGCCATAGACGATCACGATGGCCACCCTGGAGGTCCAGTCCAGCCATGGATTGACGCCGCCGGCGATCCGGTTCCTGGCTGTCCCCTCCTGGCCGACCTTCGCGTCAGTCACAGCAGTGATCTCGCTCGCTCAAAATCTGCCTCACTAGACGCCAGGCCTCCGGAGAGGTCAATTGGCTGGCCACATCTCCGGGCGCGGCCACACCAACCGGTCCCATGCGGTTCCACATTCCGCGGACCTTCCGGATCGTCGAGTTGTCATTGAACCGAACCTGTCGTGGCGACACGAATGATAAAGCGCATGATTAAACAGTAGTACTGCCATGGGTTTGCACGGATTCGTGAATTTGCGCCGAATCTTGTTCCTTCTTCCTGTGCTGCTGCTCTTCTTCTGTCAGCCGGCATGGGCGGGGAATCGCGTCGCACTTGTCATTGGCAATTCTGCCTACAAAAACGCGGCGCCACTTTCGAATCCCGTCAATGACGCTGCGATTGTCGAGGCGACACTAAAGAACGCAGGTTTTGACGTTGTGCAAACCCGCCGGGATCTTCAGGCGATCGAGATGCGGCGCACGCTGCGCGATTTTGCCGATCAGGCTCGCGACGCAGATGTGGCCGTTATCTACTACGCCGGTCATGGTATGGAGATCGAAGGTACGAACTACCTGATCCCGGTCGACGCCACCCTTGAGCGCGATACGGATGTGTACGATGAGGCGTTTTCGCTCGATCGTGTCATGCTGGCCATTGAACCTGCAAGGCAGCTGCGACTTGTGATCCTCGACGCTTGCCGCAACAATCCTTTCTCCGAAAAGATGAAACGGACGGTCGGCTCGCGGTCCATCAGCCGGGGCCTTGCCCGAATTGAGCCGGCGACGGCGAATACTCTGGTTGCCTTCGCCGCCAAGGCTGGCTCGACAGCGTCGGACGGCAACAGCAAGAACAGTCCCTACGCTGCCGCATTGGTCAAATATATCGGGACTCCGGGTCTGGATTTGCGCAGGGTGTTCGGCTTCGTTCGCGATGACGTCATGAAAGCAACGGGCAATCGGCAGGAGCCCTATGTTTACGGCACGCTTGGCGGCGACGACGTGCCGCTGGTGCCCGCCAAGGAAACAGCCAAGGGGCCAACCAGGGAACCAGCCGGAGAACCAGCCAAGGAGGCCGCGAAGGAAGCTGCTCCATCGCCAACGCTGCGATCCGAAATACGGCGCGACTACGAGCTCGCGCTGCAGGTTGGCAACAAGGATGCACTGAACTTCTTCATCGTCCAGTATCCGGATGGTTACTACGCAAGTCTCGCAAAGCTTCAGCTCGCCAAAATCGATGCGGAGGAGAAGCGTGTTGCTGCGGCCGAAAAGGCGCGTCAGGCCGAGCAGGAGCAGGCGCGGCTCGTCAACGAGGGCGCACAACAGATGCAACTTGCCAAGGCGGCGTCGGATCTGAAGGCAGCGCAGGAAGCTCGGGCCGCCGCCGAGGCCGCCAAGGAAACCGCGCAGCATCAGGCTGCTCAAGCCGAACAAAGGCGTGTCGCGGCTGAAACGGCACCTGCCGCGAAGAACGCCGCACCATCAGCAACAGGGCAGCCGCAAGAGGCGAAGGCAAACACGGACACAAAAGTGGCAGCGCTCCCCAATCCACAGGCTCCCGTGCCGCCACCTTCGCCAGCTGAGCTGGCAAAATCGGTGCAAAGCGAATTGCGCCGGGTCGGCTGCCTCACGGGATCGGCCAGTGGGGAGTGGGATGCGGCGTCGCGGCGCTCGCTTGAGCTGTTCAATCAAAGCGCCGGCACCAAGTTCGATACCAAGACCGCGAGCGCCGATGCGCTCGATGCGATCAAGCTCAAGGCGGCGCGGGTTTGTCCTTTGATTTGCGGATCCGGCCTAAAGCGCGACGGCGATCGTTGTGTCAAGATTGCCTGCGCTGCGGGTTACTTTCTGAATGGCGACGATGAATGCGAGAAGCGCAAGGTCCGTCAGGCCCCGTCCGCAAGACTTGAACGAAGGGAGAGGGAGGCTGCTCCTGCAAGACCCGCAAGACCCGAGGCCAGCGCAAGCAACAAGCCGGAAGGCGGCGGAATGCCATTCATGTTCTTCCTGCCTTGAAGATTTCAGCCGATATCGTGTAGCGCCGTGTTCAAGCATGCCGTTCGAGTCTGCATCGGCCATTCTGAACGTAAGCCCGGCCCCAGTCTTTCCTTGCGGAGACTTCCGGGTCTTCGCGACACATTTTCCAGCTGGATTGGCCGACCCACGCACCAGGGGCACATGCTCGTCTGACCCGATTCACGTTCAGTCGACGAGGCGGGCGAAACGTGGCTCGTTAGTCGCCGTTGTGGCTAACAAGGGTCAAACAAACCGCTCACGATTGGAATTTCGGACTTCGGAGAAGCTGATGCCCATTCCGTTGAGGATTTACATCACGCCATTTGCCGACAGGGGGGTCGTTGAGCCCGGGCAATGGACCAGCGACACGGCCAAGAAGGCGCTCGACGTGGTCAATACGATCTGGTCAAAGGCCAAGATCGCGTTCGTGATCAGCGATTGCTTGATGGAGAAGCCGCTCGACATGGCAAAGAGCGCGCGCAGCAATGATCAGCGATTGCTGGGTGTTCTTGCCTCTCGGCACGATCCGGACAATGCCATCCACATCTACATCGTCAATTCGATTGAAAATCTATCCGCCGGCGGAAGTTCATACCCCAATAGCGAACCCGAGCCGGCAAGCTTCGTCCAGTGGTATGGCAATGACCACGCCAATGGACGCGCCTGGGCTCACGAGCTTGGCCATCTGATGAGCCTCGATCATGTCGAGATCGACTATTCCAATGAGAAGCAGGCGGCGCAACGCGTCAAGAACCTCATGACGAAAGGATTGAGCGCCGGCTCCGACTTGACTGGCCAGCAGATCGATGCAGCCAAGGGCTCAAAGCTGATCAAGCGATTTGGCGGATAAGTCGTCGGCCGACCGCCGAAGTCGCCGTCGTCCTGCAGATCGCGTGTCCGAAGCGGGGGAACGTCCTCCTCGCGTGGCGATCTCCGCCGAATTCAGAAAAACGACTACATTGTGGCAATCGGCGCGGTCATTTCGGCACGGGTCTGGAGCCCGATCTAATCCGCCCATCCAGGCATGGGCCGGACAACGGCGCGCGCTTAATGGGCGCTTAATGCTTTTGCGCAACAGATAGATCACCAGCGCGGAATTAGTCCTAGTTACGAGTGCGAGCCGAGCTCCCGGAGGAGGGGAATCGGATGGGACTGCTTTTTGTCGGAGTGCTGGCGGGAGTCCTGATCGGCTTTGGCTGGTTTGCGCCTTCCCGAGGGTACTTCCTCGGATGCGCGTCACGACCCTGTTTCGCTGTCGCCCAACCCGCGCAGCCAATGCCGACGGCGTTGGCGCAAGAGCCTGCGGCTGTCAGATCGAGTTCCGCAACGCCGGCAAGGCCCGGCAAGACATCATCTCCGAAATCTCCGAAGAAACGCGGATCGACCGACCTTGCCAAAGCGGCGTCCCCGCGGACGAGCATCAGCGTCCCGGCATCCGAACGGCCCGCGGAAATGCCGGACCCTGCTCTGGACAAGGCGAAGGTTGCGATCGCGACGCAGATGAGGGGGCCGGAAACGGTCGAACTCAGCGACGTGAAGCGCGCAATGCGAAAGAACATGTTTGGACGCCCCGTGGATACGATTTGCGGCCGCGTGAAAGGAAGAAGCGCGTCAGGCGGCGAGACTGGCGAGAGGCCGTTCCTGTATCTCGTGAAGGAGGATGAAGCATATGTCGTCGACGGCAAATCAGGGTCGGCGGCGTCAACCGCGTATCGAAACATCTGCAATTGAGGGAATGCGTCGACTGCGCCACGGCGTGGTGCGCGTCGAAATGATTTGAGCGGAAAGAATTTCCACCCAGGCGCCAGGTGACCCCGCAGTGGATTTGGCACTAGCGGCGGCACTGCGCCGCTCTCGTGATGCTGCATTCAGGTTGAATGCAGGAGCAGGGGAGACGCAATACGGAATGGGAATATCGCGGAGGTTCTTTTCATCTCGAGGACATCATGCACGACATAACCAACGCTTCAAAACGGCTCAATGAATCGCTTCACTTGCCGGTTCTGGTGATCATCGAGCCGCTCCTGTTGCCTCGTACATGCATTCTGCACGTCCTCAGGCGGGAGCTGGACGAACTTGAGATCCTTGACATGGCATCGGTCCAAGGCCTGGACTGCACGTCAGCCCGCGATGTTCGTCTGGTGATGCTGAGTATCGCGGACAAGCCCATCGGCGATCCCTCGGTTGAGGATGATCTCGCCTTCGTTGCGGAGTGTTGTCCCAACGCCGCCACTGTGGTCCTGTCAAACCACGAGGACGAGCCGACCGTGCAGGCCGCGATGCAGCGGGGCGTGCGCGGCTTTATTTCCACCTCGCTACCGATCGAGATCGCCATAGCCGGCCTGCGCCTTGTTCTCGTCGGCGGCGCCTACAGGCCGTTGCCTGTGGCCGGGATGAACAGGATACCGGATTTCGAGCCGCCGGATGCGCGCGGGCTCGCGCCCGCATATCTGATGAACGAGGGAGCCAGAGTGGCTATCGACAGGAGCGTGACCGATCTCACGCCTCGTGAGCAACAGGTTCTGGCGGAACTGGAGCTCGGCCTGCCCAACAAGCTGATCGCCGCCAAATTGGGCCTGTCGGAAAGCACGGTCAAAATGCACATTCAGCATATCATGAGGAAATGTGCCGCGCACAATCGCACGGAGGCCGTGCTCCGCTGGCGCGGCCGGTTGCCCGCGCCGAGTCGCGATCACGTCCCCGGCGTGGCTCTCATGCCGGAGACCTAATGCATGATCCGGACCCGGAAGGCGCGATGACGATTCACCCCAATCTCATCGCGCTTCAGTCCTCTCTGAATGCACCACGGAAGCTGTCGAGCAGGGGCCTGAGCGCGTAGAGAGCCACGGTGCCGCGCCCCGTCGTGATGAACACCTGAACCGGCATGCCGGGGACGATCTGGATGTCGTTCGCGACGATCTGTCCGTCGTCGATCCGGATCCTGGTCGCGTAGTATGGCTGGTCGGTACGCTTGTCGAGCAGCCGGTCTGCGGATACGTGCACGACGGTTCCCTTCAGGCGAGGCACGCGACGCTGATTGTACGGTACGAGTTGAACCTCGGCATTGAGGCCGGGATGAACCACATCGATGTCCTCGGGCCTCAGGCGCGCGGTCACGATGAGACGGTCTTGCCGGGGCACCAGGTCCATGAGCGGAGCGCCCGCTCCGATGACGCCGCCGGCCGTATGAACCCGCAGATCGGTTATCACGCCGTCCTCGGGCGCCTTGATCTCCGTTCGCGATAGCTGATCTCTGGCCGCAAGCAACCGCTCGCGGAGTTGGAATATCTGGTTCTGTGCTTCACGAAGCGACTGTGCGATCTCGTTCTGCCTCTCGCTCTCGAGCTTGAACAAGGTGGCCTGCTGTTCGCTGATGACCTGCCCGGCGCGGGCAATCTGCGCGGCGATCTCGCCGCGGCGGCCCTCAACGTCGGCCAGCTCCCGCTGCAGGTTCAGCAGCCGTGGCCGCCGTTCGAGTCCCTTGTTGACGAGGGTCGCGACCATATCCAGTTCCTCCCGAACGATGTCGACCCGTTGCCCGGTGGCGGTTTCCTGAGCCTTGAGACCTTCGATCTCCTTCTCGACTTGACGCCTTCGTTCGCGAATGACCGCAAGCTGCGACTCGTGAACCTGGAGGCGTGCCTGAAAAATGAATTGCTGCGCCGACACCGCGGCGGCCGCCACCTCGCTCTGCCTGCTGTCCTGTTCCAGCGCGTCCGGGATTGCGATCCTCTCGAATCTCTGCTGCTCGGCTTGAAGCCGTGCGGCACGAGCAGCGGCATCCCAGAATTGGCCTTGGAGGCTTTGCATCTCCGAGCCGGCCCGGGTGTCGTCCAGCTCGATCAGCGTTTGGCCGCTGCGCACGATATCGCCATCCGAAACCAGGATCTTCCTGATGATACCGCCTTCCAGATGCTGGATCGTCTTGCGGCTCGATTCCGATTCCACGACGCCGGACGCGATCGCGGCGCTCTCGAGCGGCGCGAGGCTCGCCCATGTCCCAAGCCCCAGCATGAAGCAGAGCACCAGCAGATTGCCCGCGACGGTGATACCGCGAAGCCTTCCACGCGGAGAGGTCGGCGTGGGCGTCGAGCACCATGGAAATTCCAGAGGCTCGAAATCGTCGATTGCGGTCACCACGACGCCAGATCGCCGGGCGGGCAGCGGGCTCGCCGGCGCTCGCATGAGCTGGTCCCAGACCATGGGAAGTCTCGAGACGGCGGGAAGCTTCCAGACGGTGAGAGAGTTCCAGATCATGGCGCTATCTGCGAAGTAACCTGGGGTCGGCTCAGGTGCCGTTCAAAGATGTCCTCGCTGTCGCCGAACGCGGCGACCGCACCGCCCTCCATGATGGCAATCTTGTCCGTGGCGGCGAGGAGACCCATCCTGTGGGTGACGACGACAAGGATGACGCCTGCGAGCTTCATGCGCTCGATGGCATCCAGGAGCATTCGCTCGCCCCCATAGTCGAGGCTGGCGTTGGGTTCGTCGAGAACGACGAGGCGTGGACTGCCGAAAAAGGCGCGGGCGAGACCGAGGCGCTGCCGATACCCGCGCGAGAAGGTTGCTTCGCTCTGAACCACCGTGTCGTACCCCAGCGGCAGGCCCATGATCGCCCCATGGATACCGACGAGCTTGGCCGCTTCGATGACCTTCCGCCGGTCGGCATCTTCAAGGCGTGCGATGATGTCGTTGATCGTGTCGCCGAGCAGGTTGATGTCCTGGGGGAGATATCCGAGGCGGTCGCCGCTTCGGCCCTCGCGAAGCAGCGAGACGTCGGTATTGTCGAGGAGGATACGGCCATGCGTTGGCATCGACAGCCCGGCGATCACCTGGCCGAGCAAGGACTTGCCTGATCCGGACGGACCGATGATGCCAAGGCATTCTCCGGGCATGAGGGTGAACGAGACACCGTTCAGCAGAAGATGGCTGGTCCCCGCAAGCCTCACGCCGACATTGTCGACGACGAGGCCGCTTGGCGCCTGCAGCGGAGAAACCTCCGCGCTCTGCTGCCGGGCGGCGGGGAATGCGGCGAGAAGTGCGCCGAGCCGCTGACAGGCGCTCACGGCCGTCACGAGTGATTTCCAGCCTGCGACCGCACTTTCGACCGGCGCGAGCGCCCGGCTGAACATCAGCGTGGCAGCAAAGATGATGGCCGGACTCTTCCCGTGATCGAGGACAAGCCATGCGGCAGCCCCCATGATCAAGACCTGCGACAGCGCGCGAACCGGCTTGGTGGCCAGCGAGACGATCTCGCCTCGCCGGAGTGCCACATCGTGCTCTCTGCGGGCGTGCTGCGCGTCACGGTGGATCATGCGCGCAGCGCTATCGAACATTCCCATGGCGCGGATCATGTGGATGTTGCTCGCTGCAGTCTGGAGGCGGCCGCAGCTTCTGGACAGCGCGGCGCCGGATCTGAGCAGAACGTCTTCGGTGACCAGCTCTCCGGCAACCGTGAGCGCGAACAGGAAGGCGACGCAACAGGCGCCCACCACGCCGAGCAGGGGATGGATCAGAAAGAGGACAAGGAGGAACAGGGGCGCCCAGAGCGCGTCGAACAGCATCGGACATGCGCCGGACTCGACGAACTGGCGCAGCACGGTGAGATCCCGATACGCGCCCGACGCTTGCGTCCAATCGCTGCGAAGCGCCGATTCGAGGCCGGCCGAAAGTACGCAAGGACGAAGGCGATCGTCGAGCCAGGCGCCAAGGCGTCCCAGGACGGCGCGCCGCAATGCATCGAACACGCCGCCGACGACCACAGTGATCGCGACAATGAGCGTGAGCAGGAGCAAGGTGTCGCCACTCCGGCTCGACAACACCCGGTCGTAGATCTGAAGAAGATAGATGGAGGGCGCAAACAGGAGCAGGTTGTAGCTGCAGCTATACGCGAATACGAGACCGAGCGGTCCCGCGCAGGACCGGAGTGCCGCGTGCAGTGGCGTCCCGATCTGCGGCAGGATAGGCAACCGAATGGGCGGCATCAGCATGATCGTCACCGCCTGAAATCGAGGTCCGGCGCGCTTGACCGATGGCCAACGCAATCCGGCAACGGCATCGGTAGATCATTGGCGTGAAATCCAGGACCGGCGGCCGCGGCCGCCGGTCCTGCCAGTCGGACGAGCGGCTGGTTAGAGCGTATCGAGATGGAAGGTCACTCCGCCACCCCATGCGAAGTTGCCGTCTCCGCCATCGCCGCCGATGCCGGCCACAACTTCCTGGTGCTGGTCCACCATGACCTTGTTGATCTGGGTGGCATCCGTATTGGCGTAGACCTTGGAGGTATCGTAGCCGCTGTAGGATTTTTGGCTTCCATTCGACTCGGCGTCTCCGCCATGGGCCTTCGAAAAATACGAGGCCTTGGCGTTTGCGCCGCCGGCATCCCAATCCGCCGTCTGTTTGACGTGATCGCCGGTGTTCACGTGCACGTCGGCACCTTCCGCCTTGTTGGTCGGATCGTAGTTGACAGTCGGCTTGCTGATGATGGCTCCCTTGAAAGTACCGTCGCCGCCATTTCCGGCACTTTGACCACCGGTGTCGATCGATTTGACTTTGATCGTATCCGAGATGTTGATTGCCTTTGGCATCATTTGAGGCCTCCGTCGGTTTGTTGGCTGTCGTGCAACATCCATCCCGATCAGGCGGACGCGCGCGGCAAGTCTGGTCCGCCCACGCGCGATGGCGATAGATGTCAAATCGGACACCATCCGGTTTGGTGGGCCTACGTACGAAAGTACGACATTTCGTCAGGAGAGGCGCCTCTGCGCGGGCTTTGCATGCGAAGAGTGGCGACGGCGCGTGCCGCGATGCGATCGGCTATGCGAGCGATGCGACGTTTCGTTATGCCACCAGGTGAATATCCGACAAGAGATGCGCGGCATCGCCACCCAGTGCGAGATTGCCGTGGCCGCCGTCCCCGCCAACGCCGGCGATCTGGACCGCACTCTGGTCGATGTGCACGTTGTTGACCTGATCGGCTACGGCCGTCGAATGGGGACCTGCGATTGCGATGTTGATGGGTGCATAGATCGCCACGCTGACGTCGATCAGACTGCCGGCAAAATAGCCGTTGCCGCCATTGCCTGCGCTGTTCGAACCGGTCGCGATCGTATCGGAGCCGCCCCACAGATTATGGGAGAGAAGGCTTGCATGGCCACCCGCTGCGGCGTTGTCGTTGCCGCCGTGCCCGCCAATGCCAGCGATCTGAACCGCGGATTGATCCACGGAGACATCACTTATCTGGACCGCGTAAGTGCTGGAGCCATAGCCCGCGATTGCGATGTTGATCGGGTTGTACATTACAAACGAGGTATGGACGAGTTCACCGTGGAACACGCCGTCACCGCCATTGCCGGCCTGGCTTCCGCCCGTTTGAACGCCAAAGACGCCGCCTCCGTTGCTTGATCCCCAGCTGGGGTCGAGCGTCATGACGCTGCCGCCGGCGGCCAAATTGCCATTTCCGCCACTTCCGCCGACGCCCGCGATCTGAGTGGCCGATTGATCGATATCCACCGTGTTCGATTGACTTGCATGCGCAGTGCCGCCCGAGGCCGCCACCGCAATATTGATCGGATGATAGATCACCACGGGAGCGTCCACGATCGCACCCGAGAAATAGCCGCTGCCGCCGTTTCCGGCGCCGTTGTCACCGCTCGCGATCACGCCGGCGCCTAAGGACGTACTGACGCTGCCTCCCGATGCAATGTTGTCATTGCCGCCATGGCCGCCGACGCCGGCCATCTGAAAAGCGGACTGATCGACATTCAAATTGTTGGACTGGTTGGCCAGGGCGACCGAGCCGTATCCCAAGCTCACCGAGATGTTGATCGGTTGATAGATCAACAGGGACGCGTGAATGATGCTTCCGTAGAAGTAGCCATCTCCGCCGTTTCCGGCCGTGTTGGCTCCGCTCTCGACCGCAGCAATGCCCATCCCGGGATGTGATGCGCCGGAAGCGGGCGTGGTGGACGAAGCATCCAGGCCCGCCGCAGCGTGGTTGCCGACGTGGCCGCCCGTGTCGCCCACCGACGTGGGATGTTTGGATTGAATCGGGTCGGAGTCATGATGCTGGGTGTTCGCGCTCGCGGGGTGCGCTCCAGAATCTGCAAATTGACCTGCAAACGGGCGGGGACCATGGACCAGGGCGCCACCGCCAACCGCGTCAGTCAGGAACGGTGCGCTCGGTGCCGGACCCGCTTCGTCGTCACCATCGTACCCATCGTGGCGATGGGAGGCGTGATGCAGCCGGATTCCATCCGACATCCGCGAAAAATCCATCGTAGCCTCCCTCATCGCAATCGCTCCGCGCGATCGGACGGGTTCTGCACTCCGGACAGACTGTCATCCCGGGAAGGTCGAATGCCCAGTCGTCAGTTCGGATATAGCGCTTCGTCTGGCACCCGTAACATCGGCTACATCCGTTCGGGTAAACAGCCTTTGCAACTTTGCGTGGGCCGATGCTTGAAAGTGCGACCTTGAGGGGATGGCGAAAATGGACAATCGAGCTGACGGCCAGATCGCCTGCGGCCAAAATGAATCCACGGCGTTGCCGGATTTAAGTCGCATTGCGACCTAGGTCACGGCCAACGCTCCCGTCCGGGCAGGGGCGCAACACCGGGGTTTTCCATGTCCGGTCATTTGCGAGTTTATTGCGCCGCTTTTACGCTTATTGCAGGTCTCTCGACATCATCCGCGTTTTCGACGCCTCTTTCCGAACTCTTCAATGCCGGTCCCGCCACAGCCCCTGCGCCCGCTTCCGCGGAAGCAGAGTGCTTGACGCGGCCCGGCAAGTCGACCGCCGATGGCCAGCACTGGGTCTATCGGGTGGAAGGCCAGCGCAGATGCTGGTTCCAGATCGCCGAAGGAACTGAGAGGGCGAAGAAGCTGGTTCAGCAACGCGCCACCAAACATCGTGTCGCCGCGGCCGAAGAGAACCAGACCGCGGCGCGCAAGCGGAAGACGGTGGTGGATGCGCGCGCGGAGCTGCCGCGCTCCGCACCTGCGGATACGTCCCGGCCGAGCCCGTCCGTGCCCGCGCAGGTGGTTGATGCCAGTCCCGTCCTCGCCACCGGGATCGCAACCCGCGCGTCGCCGGCCCCCCTTTCCAAACGCGACCGGCTCACGGCCGACGAGATCACGCCGCGCCAGGTCGACGTGGAGGCACTCCTTGCTGAGGCGCCAGCCGCCAGTGACGTGGTTGCCGCCTCGGCGGCGCCGCTCGCCTTTTCCGCCGCAGAGGCGGGCGATGACGGACGGGTTTGGACCTGGCTTGGCATGCTGCTGATGGCTTTGGGGCTTGTCTCCGTCTTGAGCGCGAGTCTAACCATTCGGTGGGCCGCGCTGCTGCCCCAGCTATTATTCGCTTGCCAGCGGCGAGTTGACGCCAGCAGGCAGAATGGGCCTCGAGCTCCCTGGCGGCGCGGCTCCCTGGTTTGGGTCCAACAGGGCTTATGGGGCAATGCCTGGCGTCGCTCAACACCACAGCTTTCAGCACCGATCGCGGTGAGTATCTGGAGGCTTCTCTTGTCGAGGGCGAGTTCTCTCGAGAAATTTCATGCGTTCGCTCAATCGCGAGCCGCCGGGCGCCCTGCCTATTCGGAAACAACCCAATTTCGCAGACCATCGATCGTGCGAAATCCGTCGGCGGCGTAGCAGCGGATCGATGGATGGAAGCCTTGCGTCATCTCGGCAAGCGCGTGTCCTGGACCGAGGTCCAGGACTTGATCGACCCCGAGCTCTACGAGAGCCTCCAGCGTCGCCGCCCAGTCGATCGGGCGCGCGATCTGGCATGCGAGCTTTGCTGTCGCATCGGTCACGGAGAAGATGCGCTCGCCGCCATCCCCTGCGAGGAGGGTTCGTTGGTCTGCGACAGGAGCGCGTCTGCTGGTCGCAAGCGCTTGCTGCAAGGGCGTGCAGGCCGGTTCGAGACGCGTCGTATGCGAGGCGATTTTGACGGCGAGAAGACCGGCGCGGGCGGCGCCCTGTGTCGTCGCCTCCTGACAGAGGGCGATGACATCGCACTCCGCGCCTCCAACCACGACAAGAAGGCCGGGATTCCTGATTGCGATCTCGCAGCGGTGCGTCTCGAGCAGGTGTTCGAGCGTGGCTCGTTCGAGCCCGCGGACATAGCCGAGCCGCCCATCCGGCCCCGCCACGCCGTCCATCAATCGGGCGCGGATATCGGTCAGTCGCAACGCTTCGGCGGCGGTCCATATTCCCGCAACGCTCCAGGCCGCCATCTCGCCGACGCTGTAGCCCGTGACAGCGGTGCCCTCAGTCAGCAAGTCCGCGATACAGGCGTGGATCGCGAGCGCCGATGTGACGGTTAGGATCTGGCTGGCATGGTTGGCGGACAGCTCGTCCGCGCGGCGCGTCCTGATGAACTTCCGCGGATCTTCGCCGAGACAAGCGGTCGCAGCGGCGAAGACCGATTCCGCAGCAGGCCGATCGGCGACAAGATCGAAGATATTGTCCGACAGGGTGCCTTGTCCGCCGCAGAGCAGTGCAAGCATCAGGGGGCCAGCCGATCGACGAAGAGAGCGTCCACAAACAGAGCCATGGCGAGCAGATCTGCCGATCCGCCCGGACTGAGATTGCGCGCGACGAACGCCTGGTGAATGCCGTCGGCGTGCTTGCGCCAGCCTGGGCAACCGATTCCGCCTGCGGCAAGGAATGCGGATGCGCTAGCCTGCGCGAAGCGCAATCCGTCAACTCCGCCCCTGTGCAACAGATTGGTGTCGGCAACATCTGCGATCAGCGCCATGCAGGTCTGAACCCGGACCGCCTCCTCATCCCGAGGCGCGAGCGTCCGCGCCGCATGCAGCGCGGGAAGGGCGATGTCATAGACGGAGGGGAAGCCACAAGCCGCTTCCGCCCTGGCGCCGCCGGCGCCGTAGCGACGTGACGCCACGGCGCCGTGGCTACGCAGGGATATCGGGCCTGCGTAGATGGCGTCGCCCCAACGTTGCGACACCAATTCGCCGAGCGGCTTGCGAATGCCGAGAGCGCCGCGATACCCGGCCGCGGCGCAGAGCAGACCCAGTCCGAAGATCGCGCCGCGATGCGTGTTCACACCTGAGGTCGCCGCCAACATCGCGCGCTCCGCCGCAACCCCGATCGCGCGCAACCGGTCCATGCCGGCGCCCTCGGCGCCCGCGGCTGCGAGGTCGTGGAAGAACGGAGCCAGCGTGTCGGCACTTCGGCACAGGAGCCCGGCGTCCATATCGCGATGCGCGCCGTTGTCGACGTGGCTGACGAGCCCCGGCTTCGGATAGGTCTCGACTTCGAGCTTCAGGCACAGTGATGCGAGATGACCGAGCTGCTCCGCGCGGAGCGCGCGTTGCGGCGGCGCTTGCCATCTCAGCGCGACATTCATGACGCGCCACCCGCGAGAAACGCCGCACGCATGGTGACATGAACGCCGGCCGCGCCCTTGACGAGGACTTCGTCCTCGTCAGCGCCGGTCAGCTCGCGCCATTGCACGCCGCCGGCGTGATAGACGATCTCGCCGTCGAGCCGCATCGGCGCCGTCTCTGCGATCCGCGCGATGTCGGACGGCAGGGTGTTCGCGTGCCTCGCCGACGACAGCGGCCAGAGCAGGTCGAGGTCCGATCCATCGGACAGATAGGGCAGGCCGGTGAGATGCTGCCAGGCCAGACTGCCGAATGTGCGTGTCTCCGGCAGAAGGCGGACGAGCAGGTCGATGGTCTGGCGCCACGACGCCGGCGCCGATGTTGCCGCATCCGCCAGCAATGGCGGCGGAGCATGCGTGATGAGTTCGCCGGGGGCGAGCGCGACGGCGATACGCCGCTTGCCGTGGCTCGGCGGCAGCGGCAGGCCAAGCGGAATCATGCCTGCGAGATCGTTGCAGGCCGGCCTGCGAACCACGAGCGGGCGGCCGGCGCGCGCCCAGCCCTCGATGATCGGCTCGCTGGCAAGCGCGGGATTTCGGCTCATCGCGGCCGCCCATCCGGTGGCCGAGGCCGTCACCATCGTATGGCGCTGGAGGGCTTCAGCCATGTGGCGCCCCCTGATGCGCGGCTGCCGCGAGCGTGACAACCCGATCGGCGATCTCGGCCGCCTTCCGCCGGCCGCCACGCTCGGCGCCGAGCCGGGCGCGATCGTCCTGTCCCTGCGGCCGTTGCAGCACGGCGGCAAGCTGCGGCGCCAAAGGTGTATTTTCATCCCAGACTGCGTGAATGCCGCCGGTCTGCACCATGTTGTCGAGGCCGGGCGCGAACACCGGCGTCGCTTCCGCCTTGGCCTTCAGCACATCGATCGGCAGCTTGGTGACCCGCGCCATCGACGGCAGATCCATCACGGCGGGATGCGCACCGGGCAGCGCCACCAGCGTAGCCGTGGCGAGCGCGGTGGCGATGAACGCGCCCGCCGCGCTACCGCCATAGAGCAGTCCGACGGTGCGATGTCCTTCGGCTTCGGCCAGCAGCAGGGTCTTGGCGAGATGCGACAGATACTCGCTGAGGCCGAGCAACTCGTCGCGCTTGCTCATGCGCTGGCTGGCGGAATCCACCAGGACCAGGATCGGCGCGCGATCGCCGGATTTGACGATCTCGATCACGCGCCCTGCGAGCACGATCGCCTCGTCGACGCCGAGCGGCTGACCCTGCGTGATGCCGAGCACGTGGACGCGACCTCCATCGGGCAGGATCGCCTGTCCCGCGATCATCGCGCCCGTGGTTGCGATCTTGCTGCCGTTCGGAAAGAGACTGGCCAGGATGTCATCGAGCGTCATCGGCGTTCTCCCTGTTGTCTGCCGCGCGAAGAAATGCGGCTGTGGGAAGCGCGGGAATCTCCGTCGGCTGGTCGATGCTAAGCGTCTGCCATATCTCGATGGCGTCGTCGGCCTCGCCGAAACGCTGCAATCGCCGCTCGAGGCGCGTCTGCTCGGCTTCGAGCACCGCCACGTCGCATCGCCTGTTGGCTTTGAGCGCGTCGACCGCCGCCTGACGAAACGCCTGCGCCTCGTCGTCGACGAACGCATCAGCGCCGCCGATGAGGTAGCGATGCTTGCCACCCATCGTGCGCCACACCAGCGCGCGATCGCGCGAGTCGAATTCCTCGATACCCTTGTTGGTCTCGATCACTTCGGGGCCGCTGACGCTGATCCGCCCCTGTTCGGATACGATCAGGTGCGAACAGGTGCCGGCGATCAGGCTGCCGCCGCCATAACAGCCGGCACGGCCGCCGATCAGGCCGACGACGTGGATGCCGGCGCGCCGTGCCTCGATGATCGCGCGCATGATCTCGGCGATGGCGAGCTCGCCCGCATTGGCTTCCTGAAGCCGCACGCCGCCGGTGTCGAACAGGATCAGTACGTCTTGATGAAGCGCACGCGCGGCGCGCAAGAGGCCCGTGAGCTTGGCGCCATGGACCTCGCCGAAGGCACCGCCCATGAAGCGTCCCTCCTGCGCCGCGACGAGCACGGGCGCGCCGTCCAGGCGGCCGCGCCCGACGACGATGCCGTCGTCGAACTGTTCCGGCAGGTCGAAGATTGCCAGATGCGGGCTCATCTCGCGCAGCTCGGGGCCGATGAATTCCTGGAAGCTGCCGGCGTCGACGAGCGCGTCGATGCGCTGGCGGGCGCTGGCCTCGTACCAGCTCAGCGAAACATTGTCGGCTGTGGCCGCTGTCATTGTTCGGGCTCCTCGATCTTGCGGACGCCTTGCGCAAGGCGCAGCGCGACTGTGTCGGGCCTCGCGCCGCCGTCATTGATGGAAATGCGTAAGCCTCCGGCAGAGCGGCGGGCGACGAAGTCGCGGACCACAGCGTCCCAGACCGTGCCGAAGCCATGGGCTGCGGTTGCGATGTCGATCGTGCACATGTCGGCCGGCGAGACGCGTTCCAGCAGGACCTCGAGATTGCCGGAGGCGACGACGCCGACGATCGCCTGGGGGCGGGTGCCGCCGGCGCATCTCGGGGCAGTCAGTCTGAAGCTGAGCTTTTCCATGCAAAACTCCTCACCAATTGCGGAAGCGGCTGGGCGGGCGGTAGAGACCGCCGGAGGCCAGCATGAGGTCCTTGATCGAGCGGGCCGCCAGCAGGCGCCGGTCGGCGTCGAGCGGATCGATGCCGAGATCCTCGGGGCGCCGGATCACGCCGCGCTGCCTGAGCTGTTCGACCAGCTTCGCATCACGCGCGCGTCCGATGTCGGTGTAGCCGGCAACGCCGCGGATCGCCTGCTCGCGCTCGTCCTTGCTACGGCACATCAAGAGGTTGGCGATGCCTTCCTCGGTGACGATGTGGGTGACGTCGTCCGAGTAGACCATGACCGGCGCGAGATCGAGCTTGAGCTCGCGTGCCAGGTCGAGCGCATCGAGCCGCTCGACGAACAGCGGCGCATTGCGCTGACCGAAGGTCTCGCCGATCTGCACCACCAGCTTGCGGCCGCGGCGCAGCGCCGCGTTGGAGTCGGGATCGGCTTCGGCGCCGGCCTTGAGCCAGGGTTCGCTCGGGTGGCGCCGGCCGCGCGGATCGGAGCCCATATTGGGCGCGCCGCCGAAGCCGGCGATGCGGCTGGTCGTCACCGTCGAGCTGTGGCCCTCGAGGTCGATCTGGAGCGTCGATCCGATGAACATGTCGCAGGCATAGAGGCCCGCTGTCTGGCAGAAGGCGCGGTTCGATCGCAGCGAGCCGTCGGGCCCGGTGAAGAAGACGTCGGAACGCGCCGCGACGTAATCCTCCATGCCGACTTCCGAGCCGAAACAGTGGATCTGGTCGACCCAGCCGGATTCGATCGCCGGAATGATCGTGGGATGCGGGTTGAGCGCGAAATGGGTGCAGATCTTGCCCTTGAGGCCGAGCCTCTCGCCATAAGTCGGCAACAGCAGCTCGATCGCGGCGGTGTTGAAGCCGATGCCATGGTTGAGCCGGCGCACGCCGTAGGGCGCGTAGATGCCCTTGATCGCGAGCATTGCGGTCAGGATCTGGGTCTCGGTGATCGCGGCCGGGTCGCGGGTGAAGAGCGGCTCGACATAGAACGGTCTGCCGGCCTCGACCACGAAATGCACGAGGTCGCCGGGAATATCGACGCGCGGCACCTTGTCGACGATTTCGGTGACCTGCGCCACGACGAGACCGTTCTTGTAGCTCGTCGCCTCGACCACCGTCGGCGTGTCTTCGGTGTTCGGCCCCGTATAGAGATTGCCGTCCTTGTCGGCGCTCACCGCCGCGATGAGTGCGACGTTCGGCGTGAGATCGATGAAATACCGGGCGAACAGCTCGAGGTATGTGTGCACGGCCCCGAGCTCGATCTTGCGGCCGAACAGCATGCGCGCGATGCGGGCCGATTGCGGGCCCGAATAGGAGAAGTCGAGGCGCCGCGCGATTCCCTTGTCGAAGATGTCGAGGTGTGCGGGCAGGACCACCCCCGACTGCACCATGTGCAGGTCATGGACATCCTGGGGGTCGAGGTTCGCGAGCGCCGAGGCGAGGATGTCGGCCTGCTTCTGATTATCGCCCTCCAGGCACACCCGGTCCCCTGACCGGATCACCGCCTTCAGAAATGCCGGCAGGTTCGCGATGGGCACCATCTTGCCCTTCGCGTGCTGGCCGCCGGCCGCCAGGCGCTCCGCCAGGGCGGCCTTTTGCATACCCCAATCGCTCATTTCGGCTCCTTGGCATGCGGGGTTGGCTTTCGATTGGCCTAATGTATGCGTATTGCCTCCTTTTATCAATTAGTGTATGCACAAATCCATAAGCGATGGATACTCGCATACACAGGAGGGAATTTACGATGAGAATGCATGCAGGTAGTCCAAGTCCTGGGGATCGTGCCTTGCTCGCCGAGGGGAGGCGCCCGTGACCATTTCCGGCGTAGCGCTGCTCGCGATCTGCACCCTCTTAGGGGGCCTGTTGGGGGACCTGCTCGGCGTCGCCCTCGGTGTGAAGGCCAATGTTGGCGGCGTGGGCATCGCCATGATGTTCTTGATCGCGGCCCGGCTCTGGCTGGTGCGGCACGGCATACTCAGCCACGGGCTCAAGACCGGCGTCGAGTTCTGGGGCAGCTTCTACATTCCGATCGTGGTCGCCATGGCCGCGCAGCAGAATGTGGTCGCCGCGGCAAAAGGCGGTCCGATTGTCGTCATTGCGGGGATCGGCGCGGTCGCGGTGTGTTTCGCGATGGTGGCCCTGATCGGCCGGTTCAGCGGTCGTGTCGAGACCATGGACGAGATCGAGGCGCGAGAGGCCGAGGCGCTCGCTGCACCTGTGCCCCACTTCAAGTCCGGGAGGATCGGATGATCATGATGTCTCACATTCTCGCCGCCAATGCGCTGATCACTGCGTTCGCGGTCGTCGGAATCCTGATGTGGATCTCCGGAGCGATCTCGAAATATCTCACCTTCGGGCGCATTCACGCCTCGGCGATCGCGATCATGCTGGGCCTTGCGCTAGCCTTTTGGGGAGGCATCTCCACCGGCGGCGAGAAGGGCGTGGCCGACCTGCCGGCCCTGGCCGGGATCGGCCTGATGGGTGGAGCGATGCTGCGCGATTTCGCCATCGTCGCCACCGCCTTCGAGGTCGATGTCGTCCATGCGCGCAAGGCCGGGGTGATCGGTGCGGTCGCACTCGGACTGGGAACGGTGGTGCCGTTCATTCTCGGCGTGTTCGTCGCCGCGGCGTTTGGCTACACTGACGCGGAATCGCTGACGACGATCGGCGCCGGTGCGGTCACCTACATCGTGGGCCCGGTCACGGGTGCGGCGATCGGCGCATCCTCACCGGTTATTGCGCTCTCGATCGCGACCGGTGTATTCAAGGCAGTGATCGTCATGATCGGCACGCCCTTTGTGGCAAAGATGATCGGCCTGAACAATCCGCGTAGCGCGATGGTGTTTGGCGGCTTGATGGGAACGGTCAGCGGCGTGTCTGGAGGGTTGGCGGCGACGGACCGGCGTCTGGTGCCCTATGGTGCGCTGACGGCGACATTCCACACCGGGCTCGGATGCCTGGTCGCGCCCTCGATCCTTTACTTCGCGGTGCGCGCGATCACGGGAGGCTGAATGGCAGAAATATTGAAGGTCGCAGTCGACGCGGAGGACTATGGCGGGCTGCTCTCCGATCGCATCCGGAATGCGCTCACGGACGAGATTGCCTCAGGTGCGCTCGTCGCCGGTTCGGCCCTGGAAGAGCAGCAGCTTGCCGATCGTTTTGGAGCTTCCCGCACGCCGGTGCGGGAGGCGCTTCGCCAGCTCGTGGTCAGCGGCCTCGTCGAGGTGCGCGGCCGCCGCGGCCTCGTCGTTGCGCGGATGACGCCGGAGCGCATCATGGACATGTTCGAGACCAGCGCCGAGGTGGAAGCCATGTGCGTCAGGCTCGCGACCTACCGCATGACCCCGCTCGAGCGGAGCCATCTGATCGAACTCCATGACGCCTCGTTGAAGATGGTCGAGGCCAACGATGTCGATGCCTATGACACGTTCAACCGCGAATTCCACGAATGCATCTATCGCGCAACGCACAACTCGTTTCTCGCCGAGCAGGCGCAGGACGTGCGTTCGCGGCTCAGCGCCTTCCGCCGCACCCAATTGCGGCAGGGCGATCGCATTCGCAAGTCCCGCGACGAGCATGACGCCATCATGCAGGCGATCGCGGAAGGTGACGGAGAGACTGCCGCGCGCCGAATGCGTGCGCACATGCTGAATGCCGCGTCCGCACTCAGGCGCTACATCGATGATCGCCTCGGCTGAGTAGCCCGATCGCACGATCGGGCCGATAGCATGACCGCATCCGGCGGCCGCAGGCATGGACCATTGGTAAGGTCGCGTGCCCATTCTGCCTGATCGAGGCGCGCCGCGCTCGCATCGCGCCGAGCGGCTTGAGCGCGGCGTCAAATATTTCTACATCCACTCAGATCCGTTCCTGCGTGCCGGTTTGACAGGTATCAGGAAGCTGTTAGGCCAATAGTCCGAAGCAAAACATACGCAACGAACCGTACTCCTGCGGCTTGGGCCGGCGCCTGGCTTGAGACGCTGGTCCTTGTCCCTAGGCATAGGGACAGACACGGCCCTGCGATCCGCCTAGGGTCGCTCGCCTGGTTGCTCGTAACCCCGGGACAGGGCTTGAACATCGGACGATCTCCTCCGGGTCCTTGATGCTGCCCCGCGGGGTCCGATGCAACCGGCCGAAGCACTGGGGCGGACAGGGAGGAGCTGCATGACGATCGGTTTCACGCGCGTTTGTCTTGTTGTGGCCTGCGTACTTTATGGATACGCGGCGCATGCGGAAATTAAAGTCGGAATTGTGATTTCGGCCACCGGCCCGGGATCTGCGTTGGGGCAACCCCAGCTCAAGACTGTCGCAGCTCTGCCAAAAGAGATCGGCGGAGAGAAGGTGACCTACATCATCTTGGACGACGAGTCTGACTCCACCAAAGGGATCCAGAACGCGCGCCGGCTCGTGATCCAGGACAAGGTCGACGTGCTGGTCGGGTCTTCTCTGACGCCGGTGACCATGCCGATGCTCGACGTCGCGCTGGAGTCGAAGACGCCGTTGCTATCGCTTGCGGCCGCCACCGCCATCGTTCAGCCGCTGGACGACAAACGGGCCTGGGCCTTCAAGGTCGTCCCCAACGATGACCTGATGGCGAGCGCTATTCTCAAATACATCGCGAAATCCGGCGCGAAGACGCTTGGCTTTATCGGTGTTTCGGATGGGTATGGCGAAGGTTACTATAAAGAGGTGAGCCGCCTTGCGCCAACCTTGGGCCTGACGGTGACGACGCATGAAGTCTACGCGCGTGCGGACACCAGCGTCACCGGCCAGGCGTTGAAGGTGATGTCGACGAATCCTGACGCCGTCTTCATTGCTTCCGCAGGCACCCCGGCGGTCCTGCCGCAACAGGCGCTCCGTGAGCGCGGATACACCGGAAAGATCTTTCAGACGCATGGCGTAGCCAGCGAGGAGTTCATCAAGCTCGGAGGCGCGACCGTCGAAGGCGCTATTTTTGCCGGCGAGGCCTTTACCATTGCGGCCGATCTTCCGGCGGGAGATCCGTTCCGTCACGCGACGGAGCAGTTCGTGACCGCCTATGAGGCGGTGAACGGTCAGAAACCCAATATGTTCGCGGCTCACCTCTGGGATGTCGTCGCACTGATCGGGAAAGCTGCTCCGAACGCGCTGAAGACGACGAAGCCGGGCACGCCCGAGTTTCGTGCAGCTCTGCGGGACGAACTCGAGCGCGGGGAGAACATCTATCTCAACAACGGGCTGTCGAACATGAGCAAGACCGACCACAACGGCTATGATGAACGCTCAGCCTTTTTGATCAAGGTCGAGGGTGGGAAGTTCCGCTTGGCGAAATAGCAGCGCGCCATCCTCGGGAAGACGCGATGTTGAAGCCGAGCTTCTCATCGATGATCTCGACTCCTCAGCCTGGAGGGCAGGGCGTCACGCCGTCAGCGCGCCACGAGAGGGACATAGCGTTCGAGTTCGGGATCGGGGAAGTGGATGGTCCGGCCAAGTTCCGCGGAGCGATAGAGCCCCATAAGCATTTCCATGACGCCGACCCCGTCATCGAAGGTTTCTGCCGGACTCATGCCTCGCCTGAATGCCTCCACCATATGGCGGTTCTCGTCGGTGTAGCCGTAGATGCCGGCTTCGTCCTCGACAACCGGCATCAGACCTTGCTCGGAATTCTGCTTCTCGACGAGGTCTTCGCCCTCTGATCCGCTGATCGCGCGGGAGAGGAAGACCTTGAGGCCAGTCGAGAGCGAGGAGAACTCCATCGAATATTCGGGACCAAGCAATTCAAGCTGGATGCGCAAGCCCGCGCCGACATACGCCCATGAGGTTGTCGCCTCGATCATCAATTGATGCCCGTCGGTATCTTCCATCGTAAGCATCCCGCGCGCAAAATCTTCGACCGGACGTTTGGTGAAATCGACACCCATTCGCCTCTTGAGGTCGGCAGCGTAGTGGGGGCGCGTCCATTTGAGATTGGCCGTCGTGGCGCTGGCACTGACCAGCCGTAGGGAGTCGCGCTTTGCGCCGGGCGCGGTCAGCATGAAGCGTGCGACCTCGACCGAATGGCACATCATGTCGGAGAGCACGCCCCCTCCCTGTTTGTCGCCTTGCCAGAACCACGGCTCGTGCGGTCCTGAATGCTCCTCGGCGGCACGCGCGAGATAGGGGCGTCCACTTCCGGGTACGGCTCGCCGCCAGATGATGTCCTTGCCGCGCATCACCGCGGTCGAGAAAAGCTGGTTCTCCAGATAACCGTGAAGCAGGCCTGCATCTTGGACGAGCCTGCGCATTTCCCGTGCTTCGGCAAGCGTGCGGGCGAGTGGCTTTTCGCAAGCAATGGCGCGCAGGGGAGCCCCGGCCTTGGTCACGCGGTGGATCTCGCGCATGATGTCGAGGCGGCTGTCGTTCGGCGTCAGCAGCCAAAGCGCATCGACCTCGCCGGACATTGCCATCGCCTCGATGCTGTCAAACACATGCGCCGGCCCAAGGCCAAGATTGCGCGCCTTGTCGGCAATGCGTGTCCGCCGCTCGGCGGAACGGCTGTAGACGCCGCCGACGCTGACGTTGCGCACGCCGAGCATGGACTGCAGATGGAACGCGGCGATGAAGCCGCTGCCGACAAGGCCGATGCGCAGCATTGGAAGTTCCGTGAGCTTCTGCATGTCAGAGACCTCCTTCAATGAAAATGTGGTGGTTCAGACCGACGTGGGCGTTCTGCGTTGCCTGCCCGGGATCGCGGCCAGCAGTGCCTGCGTGTAGGGATGCTCCGGCCGTTCCAGCAGATCTACCGTCGGCCTGATCTCGACGATTTCTCCGAGGCGCATCACTGCGATCCGATCGCAGACCTGGGCCGCGACGTTGAGATCGTGGGTGATGAACAGCACCGCCAGCCGCAGCCGCACCTTCAATGTCTCGAGCAAGGTGAGCACCTGCGCCTGGACAGAGACGTCGAGCGCTGACACCGGTTCGTCGGCCACGAGCACCTCCGGGTCGAGCGCCAGCGCGCGCGCAATTCCGATCCGCTGGCGTTGCCCTCCGGAGAATTCATGCGGAAAGCGTCGCGCGGCGCTCGGGTCGAGACCCACGAGCGCCAGCAGTTCCCCGGCACGCGCGAAGGCCTGCGCCGGCGGGACGCCGTGCGCGATCGGTCCGTCGGCGATAATTCGCCCGACGCGGCGACGCGGATTGAGCGAGGCGAAGGGATCCTGGAACACCATTTGGACGTGCTTGCGGGCGGCCCGCAGGCCGGCACCGCGAGCCTCGGAGAAATCCAGCTCGCCGATACGGACCACGCCCGCATCGGCGTCGGTGAGACGCATCACCAGCCGACCGATCGTGCTCTTGCCCGAGCCGGACTCTCCGACGAGGCCGAGCGTCTCGCCGCGCCGGATTTCGAAGGTCACATTCTTTACGGCTGCGACCTCGGTCTGCGAGTTGAACCAGTCGCTGCCACGATAGATCTTCGCAAGTCCAGTCGCGGCGCAGGCGATCGGTTCGTCCTCGACCCGGACCCGAACCGGCGGGGTCCCGCCGGGCACCGCGGCGAGCAGCCGGCGCGTATAGGGATGCTGCGGGCGTTCGAGCACGTCCTCCACGGACCCCTGTTCGACGACGCGACCCTTCTCCATGACCGCGACGCGGTCCGCGATGTCGGCGACGACGCCGAAATCATGGGTGATGAACAGCACCGCCATGCCGCGCCGCTGCTGAATGTCCCGGATCAATCGAAGGATCTGCGCCTGTGTCGTGACGTCGAGTGCCGTCGTTGGTTCGTCCGCGACCAGGATCGATGGTTCGAGCGCAAGGGCCATTGCGATCATGGCACGCTGACGCTGGCCACCCGACAATTGATGCGGGTAGCTGCGGATGATCCGCTCGAGGTCGCGCATGCCGACCTCTTCGAGGAGGGCGCGCAAGTGGGTTTGCCGCTCAGTCGGCGTGAATTGTCCGTGCGCCTCGAACGCTTCCATGATCTGGTCGCCGATCCTGATCACAGGATTGAGCGCTGTCATCGGTTCCTGGAAGATCATCGCGATGCGTCGCCCGCGCAGCGTCCGCCATTCTGCTGCGGGGAGGTTCAGCAGATCGCGCCCCTCAAAGTGTATGGCCCCTGCAACCGGGCGAATGGCCCTGGGCAGCAGGCCCATGACAGCTGAGGCGCAGACCGATTTACCGGAGCCGGATTCACCGACGACGCAGAGAATTTGTCGCGGATGCAGAGCAAGCGAAACATCCTCGACGGCAGAGGCGCGATCCCCGCCGGCGGGCAGCGCCAGCGTCAGCCGTTCGATCGACAGGATCGCCTCTGTTGTCTCGCTCATGCTGCCCGATCCGACATCACGTCATTCTCATCCTGGTCACGCCGCCAGTGCAATGCCGTCCTTGCGATGGTCCGACGCGCCGAGAAAGACGCCCCTGGAAAGATCGACGTGCACGGCCTGACAACCTCCGAGCGGTTCGTCCGCCCAGATCACGCGATGACCGCGCGCAATCAATTCGTCGGCGACGGAGCCGGGAATCGTGGGTTCGAGGCTCAGCGTGCCATCAAACGCAAAGCTGCGCGGCGTATCCGAGGACTGCTGAATGTCGAGCCCACGATCGAGCACGCCGCTCAGGATCTGCATATGTCCCGCCGCCTGGTATTGTCCACCCATCACGCCAAAGGCCATGATCGGCTTGCCATGCTTCGCCAGCAGACCCGGAATGATGGTGTGAAAGGGACGTTTTCGCGGCGCAATCGCATTGGGATGTCCTTCGAGAAGGGAGAATCCCGAACCCCGGTTCTGTAATAGCACGCCAGCGCGCGGAGCGTAGATGCCGCTGCCGAACGCGAAGAAAAGCGAATTGATGAAAGATACCATGTTGCCGTCGCGGTCGGCGACCGCAACGTAAGCCGTGTCACGATGAACAGGCATGTCAAAATCTGCTGATGCGCCGGCACGCTTCCGGTCGATGGAGGAGCGCAATGCCGCGACTGACGCCTCCGAGAGCAGCGAGTCGACATCGAGCGGACGGAATTCCGGATCGGCGACCAGCGCGTCGCGCTGCCGGTAGGCCGCCTTGGTTGCCTCGGCAAGGAGGTGAATGCGATCCGCCTCGCCGAGCGCCGGATTGGCCATGTCGAAGCCGGCAAGGATGCGGGCGATCAGCAGCGCCGCGACGCCCTGTCCGTTAGGCGGACATTGCAGGATTTGATGATCGCGGTAGTCGGCGCTGATCGGCTCGACGTACTCCGATCGGGCACTTGCGAGATCTTCAAGCTGCATCATTCCGCCCAGCGCCTTCAATGTCGCGACGATTTCTTCGGCGACGGCACCTTCGTAAAACGCGGCGCGCCCCTCGCGTGCGATCCGGCGCAGCGTCGCGCCGAGTGCGGGATGATTGAGCTTGCTACCGACGGCGGGCGCAGCGCCACCGGGCAGATAGACCGGTACGCCAGTCCGATGTCGTTCGATGCGATCGGCGTAGCGTGCCCAATCCAGCGCGGCGCGGGGCGTCACCACAAAGCCGGTCTCGGCCGCGCGGATCGCCGGCGCCAGAACCTCGTCCAGGCCTTTTGAACCATAGTCGCCAGAGAGGCGGCACCAGGCATCGACCGCACCCGGAACTGTGACTGCATGGGGTGAATCGTCCGGGATCGACGCCAGCCCGCGTTGCCGAAACCAGCCGAGTTCGGCCTTCGCCGGCGCTCGGCCCGAGCCGTTGACAGCGACGGGCTTGCCGGAGGCGGGAGCATAGATCGCAAAACAGTCGCCGCCGATGCCGGTCATATGCGGATCAATGACACCCTGGAGGGCGATCGCGGCAATGGCGGCATCGACCGCATTGCCGCCACTGCGCAGGATCTCGACCGCAGCGAGCGTGACGGCCGGATGAGAGGTCGCGGCCATGCCCCGGTCGCCCACCGCCAGCGAGCGCCCCGGCACCATGAAATCGCGCTGTCCCCAGCTCATGCCCTTCTCCGATTGTTGTTGTGGGGCCGCGTGGCGAGGGCTGCGGCAGCCGGTTCATCGCAAAGGATATCGACGTTGCCGTGCAGGCGGAGTGCCGAGGCAGGACAAGCTGCTGTGATCGGACCCTCGATCGCGGCTGCGAGTGCGGCTGCTTTCTCCGGCCCCTTGGCGATCAGGAGGATGCTCCGAGCCTCCAGGATTGTTGCTATGCCCATTGTGATCGCACGTTCGGGAACCGACGCCGGATCGGGAAAATTGATGGCATTCGCGATGCGGGTTGCTTCATCGAGTCTGACCTCGCGGGTACGTGAAGCGAAATCCGAACCTGGCTCATTGAAGCCGATATGGCCGTTGGCGCCGATGCCGAGGAGCAGGAGGTCGATGCCCCCGGCAGCCGCAATCTGCGCCTCATAGCGCGCGGCCTCGGCGGCGACGTCGTCGGCCGTGCCATCGGGGATCTTTGCCCGACCGGCTTCCATATCCACATGCCCGAACAAATGCTGCTGCATGTAGGCATGGAAGCTTCCGGCCGATTGGGGGGCGACGCCCACATATTCATCGAGGTTGAAACTCGACACCGTTCGGAATGAGATGAGGCCGGCGCGGGTCGCGGCGACAAGGCGGGCATAGAGCGGCGCCATTGTCGCTCCGGTCGCAAGACCGAGGGTAACCGGCCGTCGATCGTGCAGCCGCGCGATGACAAGCGCGGCTGCTCGTTCCGCGACGGCGGCGGCATTGCCGACAATCTCGATTCTCGGCGCCTGCTCTCTCATGCCGCGACATCTGCTGCCGTGAAAGGAAGAGCCAGTGGGCCCGCATCCTTGCCGATGCCAAACAGCGAGCGATGCACGAGGTCGATCGCGCTGCCGATCGCGCCGATCAGCGTGGCGCGATTGCCGAGCGCGCTGAGCTCGATACGAACAGGCTCGCGCATGCAGCGTGCCAGATGTTTATCGATCCGGACCTTCAACTCGGGCCGCGCGCCGATGCTGCCGCCCATGATGATGATTTCCGAATCGAGGATGCTGTGCACCGCCAGGATCGCGGTCGTGAGGATCCGGCCGATCTCGTCGATCGTCACTCGCGCCGCCTCCTCGACCGCGAGCCGATCGAAGACATCGCGCACGGTACTGCCGGGCGCGCCGCCGAGCGCGATATAGCGTTCGACAATGCCGGCGCTGCCGATCGCGGTTTCCAGGGTGCCGAACCGAAGACCGCGCGCATCGTAGGGATCGCCCCCAAGCGGCAGGTAGGCTATCTCGCCGGCCGCCCCGCGTGCGCCGCGCACGAGATAGCCGTTCGAAAAGATGCCCATGCCAATGCCGGTGCCGACTGCGATGAAGGCGAAACTGCGCGCCTTGCGGCTATTGCCGCGCCAATGCTCCCCGATTGCGGCGAGATTGACGTCATTTTCGATGGCGACGTCGATTCCGAGCCGTTCGCGCAGCGCGGCCCTCACGTCCAGGCTATCCAGTCCGGGGATATTGGGCGCGATGGCGATGCTGCCCGACGCTGGGTCGACCATCCCCGGACTTCCCATCACGCCGCCGCGCAAGCGTTGCGCCGATACGGACGCACGCTGAAGCAGGGCATCCTTCATGCGATCGATCTGTGCGACCACGGCAGCGCCGCCGTCGCCGGATGTCGGTTCGATGCTCTCGGCGACGATCTCACCGTGCAGATCGGCAAGTGCGACGTGCAGTTTCGTGCCTCCAAGGTCGATACCCAACACGAAGGCGGCGTCCGGCCGGAGCGCATAGGTGACGGCGCTTCTCCCCACACTGCCCTGAATCTGACCGTCCTCATGGACCCAGCCGTCGCGCTCGAGATCACGCATCACTTCGGAGATGGTCTGCTTGGACAGGCCCGTGCTGCGGGCGATTTCGGCGCGCGATACCGAGCGATCGCGCAGCAGGCGCTCAACCACAAGGCGCACGGATTGCTGTCGCGCAACGGGCGATGAGGGGGCGTCTGGCATGGGCCTCAATCCAATTAGTCAATATGCCGAACTAATACGTCGCATGATCTGCCGTCAAGGGGCGTGGTGCAAGGATTTTTCGCCTTCAAAAGCGATGTATTGTAATTTAGTTCTATATCCTAGGGTGATTTGTTCGAGATGTTTACAAATAGGTTCAGTCGTGCTTGTCTTGACCTTCAACAGCAGAGCCTTGGAAGCCTTGGGATAGGCGTGCGACGAAAGGAATTCCGTATGAAGCGGACGGGCACGGCGTTGGCGGCAATTCTGATGATCGCATCGGGCCTGGTCTCGGCGAGTGCCGCGACATTGCGGGTCGGCATTCAGGACGATCCCGATGCGCTCGACCCGGCACTCAGCGGCACATACTCCGGCCGCTTCGTGTTTGCGGCGCTGTGCGACAAGCTTGTCGATATCTCCCCCGACCTCAAGATCGTGCCGCAGCTGGCGGAGGCATGGGAGTGGTCCGCGGACGGCAAGTCGATCACCTTTACGCTGCGCCAGAACGTCACGTTCCACGATGGCACCGCGTTCGATGCAGCGGCAGTCAAGTTCAATATCGAGCGCATGAAGTCCATGCCGGATTCCAAGCGCAAGGCCGAGCTGGCGCCGGTCGCGAGCGTCGAAGCGCTTGCCGCGGACAAGGTGAAGTTCAACCTGTCGGAGCCGTTCGTGCCGCTGCTTGCCAATCTCAGCGATCGTGCCGGCATGATGGTCTCGCCCAAGGCCGCCACGGAGAAAGCCGGGGAATTTGCAGCCGCGCCGGTCTGTGCCGGTCCGTATCAATTTGCCGAGCGCAAGTCGCGCGACCTCATTCGCGTCAAGAAATATCCCGGCTACTGGAACGCTGCACGAGTCGGCTATGACGAGGTCGTCTACTACTACGTTCCCGACTCGACCGTGCGGTTGTCGCGTGTCCGGGCGGGCGATCTCGATCTCGCGGAGCGTATCGCGCCGACCGATCTCAAGACCGTACGCGACGATCCCAACCTCGCCCTGCATTCCGGCCAGGGACTTGCCGTCTCGCATCTGATGTTCAATGTCGGCGCGGGCGCGAAGGCCGATACGCCACTCGGCAAGAACGCGACGCTGCGTCAGGCCTTTGAGCTGGCGATCGATCGCAATGTCATCAACCGCGTCGCCTTCAACGGCGAGTTCCTGGCGGATAACCAGATGATCCCGCCGTCATCTCCGTTCTACGATAGCGCGCGCAAGGCGCCGGCTCGCGATGTTGCCAAGGCAAAGGCAATGATTGCCGCCGCCGGAATGACTCGCGTGCCGGTCGAGATCCAGTACGAGAATACGGCCGGCGATTCCCGGGTCGCACAGATCATACAGTCGATGGCGGGCGAGGCCGGTTTCGACGTCAAGCTGCTGCCCATGGAAACGACCACGGCCATCGAGCGCTACATGAACGGCAATTTCGAAGCCTATATCGGCAACTGGAGCGGCCGCGCTGACCCGGACCCGACGCTGGTCGCCTTTTTCAGTTGCGCGGGCTCCCAGAACGTCAACAAGTACTGCAACAAGGATCTCGATGCGATCCTGAACCAGGCCCGGGGCGAGGCTGACGAAGCCAAGCGCAAGGCACTCTACGCCAAAGCGACGGACATTTACCTGACGGCGCTCTCGTCGATTCCCCTCCATCACCCGAACTGGTTCTTTGCGGCCCGCAAATCGGTCGGCGGCATCGTCATGGTGCCGGACGGTCTGTTGCGTCTGGTCGGTGTCAGGCCTGTGAATTGATGCGCAACGCCTCGCGCCCGCCGATGCGCTCGCCCTGGTGAGGACCAGTCTGCCCCGATGAAGAGCTTGCTTCTGCGCCGGCTTGCCGTCCTGCTGCCGACCCTGTTGCTGGTGTCGATGATGGTGTTCGGTCTGCAGAAACTGCTGCCCGGCGATCCTGCGCTGGCGCTCGCCGGAGAAGAGCGTAATCCCGAAGTCGTTGAATATCTTCGGCAGAAGTATCGCTTCAATGATCCGATCCCGGTGCAATACGCCGTCTGGCTGAAAGCCCTGGTGCACGGTGACTTCGGCACGTCGGTACGCACCCGATTACCGATCGGCACCATGCTGGCGGAAAAATTGCCGGTGACCGCTGAGCTCGCGATCCTGTCGATGCTGGTCGCGCTGCTCGTCGGGTTGCCGATCGGGATCTTCGCGGCGCTGGGGCGCGGGACGCCCTTCGACTACGGCGCCAGTCTGTTCGGGCTTGCCGGACTGTCGATCCCACATTTCTGGCTGGGGATCATGCTGATCCTTCTGTTCTCGGTGAATCTCGGCTGGCTTCCGGCCGGAGGTTTCGTTCCGCCGTCCGAGAGCGTGGGAGGCAACCTGCTTTCGATGCTGATGCCCGCTTTGGTGCTCGGCACGGGCACCGCTGCGATCATGATGCGCCATGTCCGCGGCGCGATGATCGAGGCGATGAAGCAGGACTACGTGCGCACCGCCCGCGCGAAGGGCGTCCGCGAAAGCACCATCGTGATGCGTCACGCGTTGCCGAACGCGCTGATTCCCGTGGTCACGCTGGGCACACTGCAATTTGGCGAACTGCTGGCCGGCGCGGTGTTGACGGAGCAGGTCTTTTCCATCCCGGGGTTCGGCAAGATGGTCGTCGACGGCGTGTTCAGCCGCGATTATGCCGTGGTTCAGGCGGTCGTGCTCTGCACAGCAGCCGTATTCCTTCTGATGAGCCTGATTGCCGACGTGGCCTATGTGCTGCTCAATCCGAGGCTCAGGTCATGAGCTCGATTGAGACGGTGCCGGTCGCAAGTCAGGCACGCGCCGCCGCTCCTTCGGAAATTCGTCGCCTGTTGCGCGAACCATCCGCCGTCATCGGGGCCACGATCATCCTGTTCTTCGTCGTGCTGGCGGTGTTTGCCTCGTGGATTGCGCCGTACGATCCAAACTCGCCGGACTGGATGGCGATTCGCGCGGCACCCGGTGCGGCACATTGGTTCGGCACCGACGATCTCGGTCGGGACGTGCTGTCGCGCGTGATCTTCGGCACGCAAGCCTCGCTTTCCGCCGGCATCGTCTCCGTGACGGTCGCGGTGCTGATCGGCCTTCCGTTTGGTCTCATGGCCGGCTATTTCGGCGGCCTCACCGACATGGTGATCTCGCGCTTCGCCGATGCGCTGCTCGCTTGCCCCTTTCTGGTGCTGGCGATTGCGCTCGCCGCGTTCCTGGGCCCCAGCCTGCAAAATGCGATGATTGCCATCGGCATTTCCGCCGTGCCGGTGTTCGTTCGTGTCGCGCGTGCCGAGACGCTGGTTGTCTGCACCGAGGATTACATCGCCGCGGCCCGGTCCCAGGGCCTCGGCCATCTCGCCATCCTGACCGGACAGGTGCTGCCGAACGTGCTTGCCCCCACGATTGTGCAGGCGACGCTGACCATGGCGATTGCAGTTCTCGCCGAGGCGAGCCTGGCCTTTCTGGGGCTTGGCCAGCTTCCCCCGGCCCCGTCATGGGGCGCCATGCTTGACGTTGCCAGGCAATTTCTCGGCGAGGCGCCATGGATGGCCTTCTGGCCGGGGCTCGCGATCATTGCGCTCGTCATCGGCTTCAACCTGATGGGTGACGGCCTGAATGATGCCCTCAATCCCAGGCACTAGGTGGAAGGCGAGCCTGTTCCGCTGAGGGACTCCGCGGCGTGGCCTAGGGCTGTTTGATTTCAGGCGGCAGACCAAAGCCTGTCTTGTCCGAGCGCTGCAGCGCGCAGATCCGATGACACAGGTCGATGACGTGCTCGTCGTAGACTAGCGTGTATTGGCGCGAGCATTGGGCGCGCCATTGATCTGTATCAAGCCCGCCGCGGGATAGGGGCCGCTAGGCTTCCAGCAGGAGCGCTGCCCGGACACAGGCCTTGAACACTCTTCGCCAGCATCGGTCTATCGACGGAGTCATCCAGCTCGTGATCCGGCTCGGATTGCTGGCGCTGCTGATCCTGTGGACTTTCCTCATCATCCGCCCCTTCGTGCCAATCCTGGCCTGGAGTGCGGTGCTCGCGGTGGCGTTCTATCCAGTCTTCGGCTGGCTTGCCAAGCGCCTCGGGGGCCGCCCGCGCACCGCCGCGTCCATTCTCACGCTGGTTACGCTGGGCATCGTCATTGGTCCTGCGGCCTGGCTCGGCATGAGCGCAGTCGACGGGATCAAGGATCTCGCGGGCCAGATCAGCAGCGGCGATCTCACGCTTACGGAGGCGCCCGAACAGATCAAGAGCTGGCCGCTGATCGGCACCCAGCTCTACGATCTCTGGACCCAGGCCAACAGCAATATTCGCGCGGCGCTGAGCGAGGTGATGCCGTATCTGAAACCGCTTGCCGGGATCATGCTGTCGCTCGCCGGTGATGCCGGTGTCGGCACGCTCCAGTTCCTGCTGTCGGTATTCGTCGCCGGCTTCCTCTTTCCCTACGGTCCGCAGCTCGTCGACGCGGTGCGCGGCTTCCTGTTCCGGGTCGTACCGGAGCAGAGCGAGCATTTTCTGGAGCTCGCCGGCGCGACCATCCGCGCGGTGTCGCAGGGCATCATCGGTGTCGCAATCGTGCAGTCGCTGTTGGCCGGCATCGGCTTCAAGCTCGCAGGCGCCCCGAGTGCCGGCCTGCTGGCATTCCTCGTCCTGTTGCTGTCGATCGTGCAGATCGGCCCCTTCCTCGTTCTCTTCCCCGTGGTCGTCTGGATCTGGATGGACAAGGACGTGACCACCGCGGTGCTCCTGACCGTCTTCCTCGGCGCCGTCGGCATCCTCGACAACATCCTGAAACCCATCGTCATGGGGCGCGGCCTGACCACGCCGACGATCGTGATCCTGATCGGGGTGATCGGCGGAACGCTCGCGCACGGAATCATCGGCCTCTTCATCGGGCCGATCATCCTGTCGGTCGCCTGGGAACTCGCGGCGGCCTGGATCCGGAACGACCGCGCCGCTGCGCCGAAAAGGCCGGAAGAGACCTGAATCTCCGCACGCATCACCTTTGACCTAAGTCAATCCTCTCGACTCCCGATGCGCCCTGATTGGGCGTAGGCAGATCTGACCTCAGGCATGTCGATGGCCCATCAAACGTCGCAGCGGGATTGCGCATTCGGGCAAACGTCCCCGGCGATGACGGCTGTCGACTGACCGCCATGGATGCGATCCTTGCCATCGATGCGAATGCAGGAAGCGTGAACTTCCAGCTCTTCTCCGTACGAGGCGAGGGGAGGCTGGAACGGCAAATCAAGGGACGGCTTGACGGGCTCGGCCGCCATCCGCGCCTCAGGGCGAGCAGAGCGAACGGCGATCCGTTGGCGCACCGCACCTATCAGAACGACGACGTCGATGACATCCCGGCGGCATGCGCGGTTGTCGATAGCTGGCTGCGGGACGAATTGGGAATCCAGCCGCTGGCTGTGGGACATCGCGTCGCTCAGGGAGGACCGGATGACGCCCGACCGGCCCTGATCGATGATGTCGTGATGGCGCGTCTGGAGCGGCTGATTGCACTCGCGCCGCTGCTTCAACCGTATAATCTTGCGCCAATCCGTATCATGCAGGCCAATCATCCGGCGCTACCGCAAGTCGCCTGCTTCGATACTGCATTCCATCTTGGCAAGGTCGTGGAGAACGGCAGCTATCCTATTGCGCATCAACTCTGCGCAGGTGACGTAAGGCGTTACGGGGCTCACGGTCTTTGCTACGAGTCGATCGCACGAGCTCTGACGCTTGAGGCCCCCGAGATTGCCGCGCGCCGCGTGATCGTTGCGTGCCTCGATGACACCAGCTCGATGTGCGCGCTGAAGGAAGGCCGCAGCGTCGAAAGCACGAATGGATTCTATGCCTTTGGCGCATCGCCGTCGGACCATTCCGCAGGTGAAATCGATCCCGGCGACGCATTTCTGTTCACCAATCCGGGTGACGACGGTGCGGCGGCTCGTTTTCTGCGAGCAGAACAGGCCGTCGAGCACCTCGCCTACTGCGCCGGCCTCAACGCCGGCCTGCTCGCGGCCGCGCTGGAGGGGCTTGACGCCTTTGTTTTCACCGGCGCGATCGGCCAAGGCTCGACCGCGATCCGCGCGCGCATCGCCGAAAGGCTGAGCTGGCTCGGTGCTATACTGGATGTTAAGGCCAACGCCCATAACGCACGGCTGATCTCGCGCCGCGATAGTCGTATCCCTCTCTACGTGCTCCCGTCCGACGATGAATTGACCATCGCGCGGCACACGTTGGCGCTCTTGTTGAACGGGCCGTCGCCACGTTGAGGCAGCTTCCCGGAAAGCTGAAAAGGATTGGCGGCGCTCGATGCTTCTTCAATTCCTCGTCGGTACGCTGGTCAGCGTGATCAATATCGGAATCCATGCGCTGGTGACCATCGTCGCCGTCGGGATCGCCCGCGGCGCGGGCTTGCGGCAAACCAGGAGACCAAGAGCGCATCTGATGGGTGTCATGGTCGCGACAGCCGTGGTGTTGCAGGTCGCGCATACGCTGGAGGTTCTGGTGTGGGCTCTGATGTATGAAGTCGTTCAGGCCGCCGCACCGGGCAGTGATGCGCTCTATTTCGCCTTCGTCAACTACACCACGCTCGGCTACGGCGATATCACGCCGGTGCGCGAATGGCGCCTCATCGGCCCGTTGACGGCTATGAATGGTGTCCTGCTGTTCGGCTGGTCGGCCGCCATCCTGTTCGAGGTCTTGCGCAAGACTCTCGAGCACCTCGGCGTAACCCAGGCGCCTGGCCTTAAATGATCCTGATACCGATGGAGGCCTCGGCCAGAGCCGAGCTCACCCCAGGAAAAGGATCATGGCCGTGAACGCCACCGGCAGCGTCCCGAACAAAACGACTGCGATCCGAAATGCGGTCTCGTTCCACATCGGAAGAGGCTAGCATCGGACGGTACCGGTGTGATGTGCAGTTTGTGCCATTCGCCGGTGTCGGCCCGCTCAAGGCTGCAGGTCGAGGCTTGCAAGCTGGTGCCGATCCAGCAGCACGATCTGACGCTGGGTGTTGCCGACGAAGCCGAGGGCGCCGAGCTCATGGAGCCGTGACAGCGCGCGGGATACCGTCTCCAGCGTCAGGCCGAGGTAATCGGCGATATCGCGCCGCGACATCGGCAGCGCCATGACGCCGGACGCCGTCAACCGCCCGTCCATCTCGAGCAGGAACGCTGCGACCCGCTCCAGCGAGGTCTTGCGTCCCAGCAACAGCATGTGGTCCTCCGCATGCTGGAGGTTGTTCGTGGTCATGCTGAGCAGGTTTCTGGCGACCATCGCATCGCTTTCGGCCACCATTTCGAGGCTTTGCCGTCTGACCAGGCGCACCGTGGTGTCGACGATCGCTTCCGTGGTGAAGCGGTGCTCGTTGCCGTTCTCCAGGCCAAAAATGTCGCCGGCGAGGTGAAAGGCGCCAATCTGCCTGCGGCCGTCCGACAGCAGCTTGTAGCTTCGCACCGCACCGGACGTCACCTGATAGACATATTCGGCGGGCTCTCTCTCCCCGTAGATTTCGCTGCCCTTTTTATAGGTAAATTGGCTTAAACTGACGAGCGCATTTGAATCGCTGGTCATGCCGAGGTCACGAAGGGAGTTGGGACGCGGCGTCGAATCCGCTGCGATGCGAACGAACATGGGCCAACTCCTCAGCTCATCGCCGAATTGGTCTGTCGGACGAAAACTCTCGCCGCTGGGAATGCGCCACGCCGTCCCACTCCCGCCGAAGTTGATTTACGACTAAGGCGGCATTCTCATCCATTGTCCCAAGGTTCATTGTACCAAGGGACAGCGTGGACGCCTGTTGGGAGGTTGCTGCGCGGATTGAGAAGTTGCCGGTGGTGGTGGGCGAATTCAGCAAGAGGTGACGCGTGCCCGGACTTGTTCACGTGGTGGACGACGACGATTCCTTCCGGACGGCGATCGCGCGCCGGCTGAAGCTCGCTGGCTACGACGTTGCGACCTACGCATCGGCGCAGGATTTGCTGGATGCGGCGCCTAACGACGCGCAGCCGGGATGCATCCTGCTCGACGTGTGGATACCGGGGCTGAGCGGCCCCGACTTGCAGACCCGCTTGGTCGCGTCGGGCTCGACGCTGCCAATCATATTCCTGACCGGACACGCCGACACGCCAACCACGGTGCAGGCCATCAAGGCCGGCGCGGAGGATTTCCTGACCAAGCCGGTATCCTCCGAGCAGTTGATCGCTGCGATTGAGCGCGCGATGGTGCGCCAGCACACCGCGCAGGCGCATCGCGGCAGGCTCGAGACCTTCCGCATTCACCTCGCCGCATTGACGCATCGCGAGCGTCAGGTGTTCGATCTCATCGTCCGCGGCAGGATCAACAAGCAGATCGCGCATGAGCTTGGAACCACCGAGCGCACCGTGAAGGCGCACCGCCACCAGGTGATGGAGAAGATGCAGGTTCGTTCGCTGGCGGAGCTCGTTTCGATCGCCGAACGGCTTGGAATGCTCGATACGAGCGACGATTAGCTGATTTGTCGTCACGGCACAGTTCCCGCGGTGTGACTTCCCCAAGAGACAATATGAAATTCGTTGGTGCGGTGCTGCCATGCACGGCGGCGAATGCGGCGCTTTGCCTGACACGCAAGTAGACCAGGCGAATATGGCGCCGGCGCCGCCGTGATCAGTCATTCGTCTCGAAGGGGCACTTCCTTGCCAGAGCGTGACTCTGTTTTTGTCGTCGATGACGATCCCTCCATCCGGACCAGCGTGAACAGGCTGCTCCGCGAGCATGGCTTTGCCGCGACGCTCTTCGACTCTGCTGGAGCCTTGCTCCATCACGGCAGCTTCGACAAGGCGATTTGCATCGTTCTCGATATCGACCTGAACGGAAGGTCCGGCATCGACCTGCGCCGGCAACTGGCCGAGGAGGGTGTCACCGCACCGGTGATCTACATCACCGGAAATGACAGCTCGGCGAACCGCGCGGCGGCGGTCGCGTCCGGATGCATTGCCTATCTGGTCAAGCCATTCACGGCGCAGTCCCTGATCGAGTCTTTGGCGCGTGCGTCGGCTGCGTAACGCAGCATGGCCACTCATTCGTCGACATATTGCTCCAGCGTCCTGGCCGGTGCGCCCTTGTGGACGGACGCGAACTGCGCCAGCGGCACCGAGGTCGTCAATGCCAGAAGGTTTGAATCGACGACCTCAAGGGCAAGTGTCTTCCCTGACTCCATTTCCTTGATGATCGCGGGAGGCGCGATGTCGGCCGCAATGCAGGCGTTGGTCAGGCACCAGCTGTAGGGGATGCGGAGGGGTCTGCCCTGGTCGACGGTCAGCTTCGGCGGCTGTTGCAGGTACATGCCGACGGGCACGAAGAGCTGCAGCCGTGCCGAGGGAGTGCCTTCGCGCTCGATCAGGTCCACGCGCACGGCCGTCTGGCCGGTTGGAAACTTGCCGGTGATTGAGGTCCGGCACAGCGTCGGCGCACCGCCTGCCTTGAAGCAGAGCTTCTGCCAGTCTCCGTAGACGATGTCCTTTGCCTCGCGCTGGCCGCGCGTCGCGACCTCGGCGGGTTTATCGGACTGCGCGGATTTAGGCGCGGCGATGCCGGCACATGTCGCGCTTCCGGCGACCGCGACGACCAACAGGCCAGAGAAACAATTGCGGGGACTTGGCATGATGTGCCTCCGAACCTGAACTCTATTTCTGCGGGTCGAGGAACTTCGCCACCAGCGGCGACCACAGCGGGATCGCGTCCGGAGAGCCGATGAAGAAATGGCCCTCGTTGCCGAAGGGCGGCATCAGATGATACTCGGCCCTGCCGCCGGCCGCGGTGAAGGCCTCATGCATGCGCTTCGACAGGGCCGGCCCGAAGAACGTATCGTTTTCGATATAGAACCACAGCATCGGCACCCGCGAGGTCCGGCCAAAATCCGCGGTCGCTTCGACCAGTCTGTCCGGCGCGCAGTTGTTGTTGGGCTTGCCGTCGACGCGTCCGCCGCGACCTGCCGCAAAGGTGATGATCGCCTTGACCTGCGGCGGGTTCACGCTCGAGAGCGCAATGGAAGCCCAGCCGCCGGCGGACTGTCCGATGACGACGACGTCCTTTGGCAGAACGCGTTTCTCGGCGATCATGTAGTCGATGATCCAGAGATCGGCCAGCGCCAACGCACGTCCGGCGTCACGGAAGTTCGGGTTGGTGCATTTGCCGACCTTGGCGAAGAACGGCCCGTAGAGACCGCGCTCGGGAATGTCGATGGCGGCTGCGCCATATCCGGTGCCGACCGGCGCCACGACGAAATAGCCGCGTTTGGCGAACCACTTCGCTGCATCGCGGAATTCCACCAGCGGAAAGAAGCCGCGATCGACCGGCTTGAGCGACACGCCGTGGTTCATGATCGCGAGCGGGAAGGGGCCGTCGCCGACGGGCCGCACCACATAGGCGAACATCGGAAGCGGCAGCGGCAGCGCACAGATCTCCTCCTGGATGCGGACATTGTCCTCGGCGCGCACCGGCAGGACGAAGGCGGCGAGGGTAAGTAGAGCCATCACGAACGGTCGGATGATTGCGGCCAATTGCCTGCGCATCGTCGCCTCCGTCAGCCGGTGTAGGTGAGGGCCACGATAATCGGGCCGAGTACGGTCAGGACGACATTGCCGACGGCGTAGGGCACGGCGACGCCGAGCACCGGCGTCTGGCTCTCGGCGACGTCGCAGGCTCCGGTCACCGCAGCATCGACGGTCATGGCGCCCGCCAGCGCACCGCAGGTGATGACCGGATTCATGTGCACCACATAGCGCGCAAACAGCGTCGCGACGATCAGCGGCACCAGCGTGACGACCAGGCCCATTCCGACCAGCAACACCCCGTGGGCCTGGATCGCAGTCCAGGCCGCGGCTCCGTTGCCGAGACCGATGGCGGCGATGAAGCCGCCGAGCCCGAGATCGCTCAGCGTCTGCTGCGCGGCGGGCGGCAAAGCGCCGATAGTCGGCCGGCGCGACCGTAGCCAGCCGCAGACGAGGCCCGTGATCAGCGCGCCGCCGCCGCCGCCCAGGGTCAGCGGAATACCGCCGACCTTGAAGCTGATGAGGCCTGCGAGCAGGCCCGCCGCGATACCGGTTGCGAGAAAAGCGATGTCGGCGCGGTCGCCGGAGCGCAAGATCTGTCCGACTTTCGTGGCGGCGCGCTCGATGTTGCGGGTGCTGCCGACGAGCGTCATGACGTCGCCCACATAGACGCGGGTATCCGGGCCCAGGGGGACCTCGCGGCTCATCCGGGTCAGCGTGCGGAGATAGACGCCGCGTGCGTCGTTGCCGACGCGTTCGGCGATCTCCTTGATCGACCGGCCATGGAGATCGCGGCTGTCGACGAGGACGTTGATCACGTTGCCCGGAATAGCCTTCAGAATCTCGTCGGCATCGATCTCCTTGCCGATGACCGGCTTTGCAGCGACGAGGGACGCCGTTCGCCCGGCAATGACGATGTCGTCGCCCGATTCGAGAATGGTGTCGAGGCGCGGCTCAACGTCGGCTCCATCCCGCACTATTCGCTCGACGACAGTGCGGCTGCCGATTTCCTCTTCGATATATTTGACCGTGCGTCCCGCGGCGGTCGAGACCCGATAGGCGCGCGCTTGGAATTTCCGATAATGGAGATTTTCGTTCTGTGGCGGATTGCCGCCGGAAAGCTCCGCCTCCAGTTTCGCCGCCTCCTCCTTCAAATCGACCCCCATCAGCTTCGGCGCGACAAACGGCACGTACAGGAGTGTGAGGATGTAGCCGAGGACGTAAGTGACGGCGTAGCCGGCGGCGATGTTCGCCTCCTGCTGCTTAAAGGCGTCGTTGGGCAGGCCGAGTTGCGCCAGCGCGCCAGAGGCGGTGCCGATGATGGAGGATTGTGTCAGCCCACCGGCGGCAAGTCCCGAGGCCGTGCCCGGATCGAGCTTGAACGTGAAGGCGAATATCAGGACGAGGATCAGACCCGTGCCGCCGAGCACGAGCGCCATGACGACCTGCGCCAGAGTGCGGATGCTGAGGGACGCGAAGAACTCTGGGCCGGACCGGTAGCCGATCGTGAACACGAACAGACTGAACAGAATCACGCGCAGCAGCGAGGGGAACGTAAAGGTCCCGAGCTGGCCGATGAGCACGGCGACGACCAGGATACAGGCCGTCGTTCCGATCGAGAAGCCGCGAATCTTGACGCGACCAAGCACCGTACCAATCGCAATGGCGAGCAGCAGGAAGATCTCCGGAGCCGTGGAGATGATCCACCTAACGGTGCCCATGGCGCATGCCCTCCAGCAATTTCCGCCGAATCTGGTTCGTGGAACCAGGCGACGCTTGATCCAGATCAATCCTCCCCAAGGCAAGCTGTCGCCTATGGACCCATGCAGGAGTTAGGAGAGCCGATGTTTCGGACATGAGCACGATGGATATCGCCGCTGCTTCGTCGATACGCCGCGACGAGACGGTGCAAATTGCGTTGTTGCTCGCCTTCGCCGGCGGCTATCTCGATGCCTACACCTGGATCATCCACGGCGTGATGGCCAACGCGCAGACGGCCAATCTGGTTCTGCTTTGGGTCTATGGTTCGATCGGCAACTGGCCGGAAGCGCTGCATTTTGTCCCGCCGATCCTCGCATTCGCGGTCGGTATCGTGGTCGCAGCGTGGCTTCGCCGGGCGACCGGAGACCGTGCCAGCGCCATCAGCACGTTGATCGAAATACTGCTGCTGATTGCCATCGGCATCTTGCACAATCGCCTGCCGGACCTCGCCGGCACGCTGGGCATCTCGTTCGTCGCCGCCATGCAGACCGCGGTCTTCACCAAGGTCGAAGGTGTGGCCTACAGCTCGGTGATGATTACCGGCAACATGCGGCACGCGATTGAGAGCGTGTTCGCCGCAGTCTCAGGAGGCGGTTCGTTTCGGCGCCCCGGCATTTTTGCCGCACTATGCGGCACTTTCGGCTTTGGAGCCGCCGTCGGCGCCTTCGCGACCAAGCAGATTCCAAATCTGGCGCTTGGTGTCCCCGTGATCGCTCTCCTGATCGTGCTGCTGGGCTGCGAAGCAAACCGCGCCGAGGCCCGCACATGAACACGTTCGGGCCGATATCGCGATTCTTTCCGCCCGCGACCTGGCTTGCGGACTATCGCAGCGCCTGGCTGCGTCCGGATGCCATCGCCGGCATCACGCTCGCGGCCTACGCCATTCCGGTGTCGCTCGCCTACGCGACGCTGGCCGGATTGCCGCCGCAGATCGGCATCTATGGCTATATGCTTGGTGGGATCGGCTACGCGCTGCTCGGGTCGTCGCGCCAGCTTGCGGTCGGTCCGACCTCCGCGATCTCGCTGATGATTGCGGCCACAGTCGGGGCGCTGGCCGGCGGAGACGCGGCGAAATATGCCGAGATCGCGAGCCTTGCCGCCTGCGCGGTGGCGCTGTTGTGCCTGATCTCCTGGCTGTTCAAGCTCAGCATTCTCGTTCGCCTGGTCAGCGACAGCATATTGGTCGGTTTCAAGGCCGGCGCCGGGCTCACCATCATCATGAGCCAATTGCCGAGCCTGTTCGGCGTCGCCGGAGGCGGTCACAATTTCTTCGATCGCGCCATCAAGCTCAGTGGTCAGCTCGGCGACACGAAGCCGCTCGTTCTGGCGATCGGGGCGATCGCGCTGGTGCTCCTGCTGCTCGGAGAACGGCGTCTGCCGGGAAAGCCGGTCGGACTCACGATCATGGCGCTGTCGATCGTGTTTGCGACGCTGCTTGGCCTTGCGTCCCTCGGGGTGCCGGTCACCGGGACGATCCCCGAAGGGTTGCCGGCGATCGGAATACCCAGGTTTGGTCTGCTTGAGCCCGACGAACTCTTTCCGCTGGCCGCGGGATGCGTGCTGCTGGCCTATATTGAAGGTGTGTCTGCGGCCCGCAGCTTTGCCGCCAAGCATGGCTATGCCCTTGATGTCCGGCAGGAGTTTTTGGGCCTGGGGGCAGCGAATCTCGTCGCCGCATTCGGCCACGGCTATCCCGTCGCCGGCGGCCTGTCGCAATCCGCCGTCAACGACAATGCGGGCGCGCGCACCCCCCTGGCGCTGGTGATCTGCTCGGCGACGCTCGCACTGTGCCTGCTGTTCTTCACGGGGTTGTTGACGAATCTGCCCAAGGCCGTGCTGGCGGCTATCGTTTTTGCGGCCGTCTACAGGCTGGTGGACATCCGCGCGCTGTTGCGGATGTGGCGCGTCAGCCGGTTCGATTTCTATGCGGCGGCGATTGCGCTCGTGTCCGTGCTGCTCCTTGGGATCCTGCAAGGCGTCCTGCTCGCGGCCATCGCGTCGATCGTCCTGCTGCTGGCACGCGCCTCACGTCCGAATGTCGCGTTCCTCGGACGGCTGCCCGGGACCGGCCGCTACTCCGACAACGCGAGGCACGAGGGTGTCGAGCCGCTCGTCGGCGTCATCGCCTTTCGACCCGAAGCTTCGTTGCTTTACATCAACGCCGAAACGATCCTGGAGTCGGTGCTGGATGCCTTGCTGAGATCGGTCGATATCAGGCTGGTGATTTGCGACCTCTCCGCATCGCCTTACATCGATCTGGCCGGCGCGGGCATGTTGCGCGACCTTTACGATGAGCTCGCCTCCCGGCATGTCGCCTTCTGCATCGTCGGTGCGCATGCGCAGCTGCGCGATCTGTTGCGGGCGGAGGGACTGGCGGAGAAGACTGACAGCGGCGACTGGCTGCGGTCGCTGGACAGCGTTCTTGGCGATGCCCAGCCCAACGATGCCCGAGGAACGGTCTGATCTCTCCGCTGCCCTCCAATCGGTCGGCGACGGCCTATTGCGTTGCGAAGAGGCGTCACGGCCGTGCTCCCCGCCCCGGCATATCGCGCGACCGTTGACTTGGATCAATAGAGCAAGCGGCGCTGCACTCACGATCCGGCATCACTCATGCCCTACGGCTTGATATGGATCGGGAGTGAAACATGTCCAAAGACGCCAAGCCCGCGCAGAAGCGCATCGATCAGTTCCTGTCTGGCCCCGGTGGACGGGCGGACGACTGGCGCGATCTGGTGGAAGCGGCAAAGGTGTGGGCCCGCGGCGGCGATCGTGCAAAATACGATGCCGCGCTGGCCGATCTGTCTGTGACGGAAGAGTTTCACGGCTATCCCGGTCTGCAACTGATGGGGGCCCTGCGGGAAGCAGCCGCCACTGGCGATGCGGCAACGTCGCTCGCCCTCGCGACGCGGCTGACACAGGCCCTGACGACGAGGTCCTTCCGCCAGCATACCGGCGACTGGAATGTGAATGATGAGGACAATGGCGACGCCTCCGATCTGGTGCCGCAGATGTTCGGGCAGCACACCGCGCGTCGCCCCTACTTCGAAACCCTGATCGTCACCGGCCTCTCGTCCGCCAAATGGCTCGCGCTCGCCAACGAATGGCGCAAGCTGCGGCGTCCGGTCGATCAGTTCGTCTATGAGCCGGTCATCGTCGGCAGCCTCGAAGACGCCTTCTGCGCCACGATGCTGAACCCCAACATCGCAGCCGTCGTCATCAACGAAGGCTTCACCCTGCGCTCGCGGCACGATGCCCCGGTGCTCCGCACGTTGACGGCATCGGCGGGACTGAATGACGAGTCCGACGCGTCAGCGCTCCGGCTGGCCCAAATCGTCAAGCGGGTCCGTCCCGAGCTCGACCTTTATCTCATGTCCAACCGCGACGTGGAGGAGATGGCCGGAAATCCGGAAGCAAACGTCGTTCGCCGCATCTTCTATTCCATCGAAGATCTGCTCGAGCTGCATCTCTCGATCCTCGAAGGCATCCAGGACCGCTTCGACACGCCGTTCTTCGACAATCTCAAGAAATATGCGCAGCGTCCGATCGGGACGTTCCATGCGCTGCCGATCGCGCGCGGCAAATCGGTTTTCAAGTCGGACTGGATTCGCGACATGGGCGAATTCTACGGCTTGAACCTGTTCCTGGCCGAGAGCAGCGCGACCACCGGCGGCCTCGACAGCCTGCTGGAGCCGACCGGAACCATCAAGAGAGCGCAGGACAAGGCGGCGCGCGCGCTTGGCGCGGATCGCGTGTTCTTCGTGACCAACGGTACCTCGACCTCGAACAAGATGGCGGTGCAGGCGCTGCTCGCGCCCGGCGACATCGCGATCGTCGATCGCAACTGCCACAAGTCGCACCATTACGGCATGGTGCTGGCCGGCGCCCAGCCGATCTATGTCGAAGCGTTCCCGATGACGGCATATTCGATGTATGGCGCGGTGCCGCTGAAGACCGTCAAGCAGGCCCTGCTGAATGCGAAGGCGGATGGCCGGCTCGACCGCGTCAAGATGCTCGACCTGACCAACTGCACTTTCGACGGTCACATCTACAACACCCGCCGGGTGATGGAGGAATGCCTCGCGATCAAGCCCGACCTGATCTTCCTCTGGGACGAAGCCTGGTTCGGCTTTGCGCGCTTCTCGCCTTACCTGCGGCGGCGCACCGCGATGGGCGCCGCCAATGAGATCGAGGCCTGGATGCACGACCCGAAATCGGTCACGGCCTACGAGAAGCAGCAGGCCGAGCTCGGCAAGAACCCGTCGAACGAGGTGCTGCTCAACGCCCGGCTGATTCCCGATCCGCGTCAGATCCGCCTGCGCGTCTACCAGACCAACTCGACCCACAAGTCGATGTCGGCGATCCGGCAGGGCTCGATGCTGTCGGTCAAGGACGTCGAATTCCATACGGTCGAGCAGCAGTTCAAGGAGGCGGTGTTCACGCACGCATCGACCAGCCCGAACCAGCAGCTCATCGCGAGCCTCGACGTGTCGCGGCGCCAGATGGAGCTCGAGGGCTATGGTCTCGTGGCCAATGCGATGGAGATCGCGTTCGCTATCCGTAATGCGGTCAACAACAATCCCCTGATCTCGAAATATTTCCGCATCCTTGGTGCGGACGCGATGGTACCCGCGCAATACCGCCAGAGCGGCTTCACCGACTATCTCGCGGCCGGCACGAACTGGGCGAACATCCTGAAGAGTCTGGACGACGACGAGTTCTGCCTCGATCCGACCCGGATGACGCTGGTGTGCGGCACCGCCGGTTACGACGGCACGCAGTTCAAGGGCATCCTGGCGAACGAGTACAACATCCAGATCAACAAGACCTCGCGCAACTCGGTGTTGTTCCAGTCCAACATCAACAACACCCGCAGCGACGTCGCGCATCTGGTGAGGGTGCTGGCCGAGATCGCGGGCGAGGTCGACCGCGGACTTGTCCAGGGTGGCGCCAATGCGAAGAAGACATTCGAGGCGCGGGTCAAGAGCCTGATGACCGACGTGCCCGACCTGCCGAACTTCTCGCATTTCCACGATAGTTTCCGCGGCGATGCCGGCACCAAGACCAACGAGGGCGATATCCGCAGCGGCTTCTACTCGGCCTATGACGCAGCCGGATGCGAATATATCCGGCTCGGCGATCCCGAGATCGACCGCCGCCTGAAGGCCGGCCCCGATCTCGTCTCGGCCAGTTTCGTGATCCCGTATCCGCCGGGCTTCCCGATCATGGTGCCGGGCCAGGTCATCACCCAGGAAACCATCGACTTCATGCGCAAGCTCGATGTGAAGGAAATCCACGGCTACGACGCCAAGGAAGGCTTGAAGCTCGTACGCACCGAAGCCTTGGCGAAGATCGGCCGGCCCAAGCCGGGCGCCACGCCGAAGCTGAAGGCCGCATCATAACAGGGGACGGTCATGCAAGGCTTTTTCACGTTCTTGCAGCAGAACCCGTTTCTGCTGCTGTTCTTCGTCGTTGGCCTCGCCGTCTGGATCGGCCGGGCCAGCATCAAGGGCTACGGCCTCGGCATGGTCGCCGGCGCCATCGTGGTCGGCGCCGGGCTGGCGGTGTGGGCCTCGACCTACGGCGTGAAGCTCGAGCTCAACAACTTTGCAAAGAGCTTGTTCTATTACCTCTTCATGTACGGCGTCGGCCTGCGCGTGGGGCCGTCCTTCATCAACAGCCTGAAGGGCGATGGCCTCAAGTTCTGCATCTTGGCGCTGGTGTCCAGCGTCCTTGGTCTGGCGCTCGTCGTCATCTGTTCAAGACTCTTCGCGCTTCCGATCGGCGCGGCTGGCGGCATGCTGGCGGGGTCGCAGACCATGTCGGCCGCAATCGGCTCGGCCGAGCAGGCGATCACCTCGGGCGTCGTCAAGCTTCCTGAAGGCATGAAGCCCGAGGATGCGTCGGGCATGATCGCGCTGTCCTACGGCATCACCTACATCTGGGGTACCGTCGGCATCATCCTGATCTGCAAGTACCTGCCGCGGTGGTGGGGCGTCGATGCCAAGGCGGCGGCCAGGCAGTACGAGAAGGAGTTTGGCGTCAAGGATCTCGAGGGCGGCGGCCTGACCGGTTATCGGCAGTTCGGTCTGCGTGCCTATCGGCTGGAAAATCCGACGCAGGTCGGCATGAGCATCGCCAAATTCCGCTCGATCCATCCGGAGTACCGGATCGTCAACGTGGCGCGCGGCGGCGAGCCGCAGGGAGCCGATCCTGCGTTCGTGCTGCAGAAGGGCGACGTCGTCGCGCTCGGCGGCTCGACGGAGCATCTCACCGACAAGATGGGCCTGATCGGCCCCGAGGTTGCCGACACCACGGCGCTGGGCATTCCCATGGATCAGGCCGACATCCTCGTCACCAACAAGGAGATGGTCGGACGCACCTTTGAATCCTTCCGCGACACGGCGATCGCCGGCCAGTTGCAGGTCACCAAGGTCGAGCGTGGTGGTGTACCACTTGCCGCCGGTCTCAAGACCGAGCTGCAGCGGATGGACATCGTCTCGGTAGTCGGCCTCAAGTCGGCCGTCAACGAACTCGGCGAGATGTGGGGACGCATCGCGCGGACCAATACGTCGACCGACCTGCTGACGCTGGCCGCGGGCATGATCCTCGGTTTCTTGATTGGCATGATCGAATTTCCGGCCTTCGGTGCCAAGATCGGTCTCGGCAATGCCGGCGGTCTGTTGCTGTCGGGCGTGATCGTGTCGTCGCTGGTCTCGCGGCTGCGCTTCTTCGGCAATACGCCGAACGCGGCGCGCAACGTGCTGGAGGACCTCGGTCTCGTGGTCTTCGTCGCCATCGTCGGTGTCAATGCCGGTGCCGGATTGCTGGCGCAGCTTACCGGTGCCGTTGCCTTGAAGATCTTCGTCGCCGGCTTCATCGCCTGCACGATCCCGCCGTTCATCGTCTGGGCGATCGGCTATCACGTCTTCAAGATCAACCCGGCCGTGCTGATGGGCGGCGTTGCCGGTGCGCGGTCGCACTCCGGCCCGTGCCGCGAGGCCGCGGTGGAGATCCAGAGCTCCGTGCCCTGGATCGGATTTCCGGTCGGCTACGCGGTGTCGGGCATCCTGCTCACCGTGTTCGGTTACTTTGCGATGATCCTGGCCTAATAGCTCGACGTCATAACAAGAGGAGAACGTGAGACATGAGAAAAGTCGCCATCTATGCCGCCTTGGCCGTCTCGCTCGCGGGCGTCGCCGGTTTCAGTACGTCATCGCGTGCCGACACCGGCCAGGTTGCCGTGGTCTTCACCAAGGGCGGGTTCATCGTCGGCGTCGGTGGCGGCGAGGGCGTTCTGCTGTACCGGGGCAAGAAATATCCCTTCACCGTCTCAGGCATGAGCGTCGGTTTCACGATCGGCGCCTCGACCACCAAGCTCGTCGGGCGCGCACTCAATCTGAGGGGGCCGGAGTCGATCGAAGGCTCCTACGCGGCGGGCGGCGCGGGCGGCGCGGTTGCCGCGGGCGCCGGAGCCGTTCAGTTGCAGAACGGCAATGGCGTCATCCTCCAGCTCAGCGGGCCGAAGGTCGGCGCGGAAGTATCGGCTGCGGTTGGCGGCGTCACGATCCGGCTGAAATAGGCCCGGGAGGGCGCTCAAGCTAAACGGGCTGCGTCATCGCAGCCCGTTTCGCGTTTCAGTAGCGTTCCTCGACGAACTTCAGGCCGCGCAGGCTTGCCTGGTCGTTGTAACGTCCCTTGTGGGACCGTGGCGGAAGCTTGACCTTCTCCCGCTTGACTTCCTTGTAAGGGATAGTTCTCAGGATGTGCGAGATAACGTTGAGCCGCGCTCGCCGCTTGTCGTCGGAGCGGATCAGTCGCCACGGTGCATGCTTCGTGTCGGTCGCCTCGAACATCATGTCACGCGCGCGCGAGTAATCGTACCAGCGCCCGAACGACTCGGTGTCCATCGGGCTCAGCTTCCACTGCCGCAGCGGATCCTCGATACGCGCCTTGAAGCGGAGCTCCTGCTCCTCCATCCCGACCTCGAGCCAGAGCTTGATCAGGACGATGCCGGCGTCCACGGCGAATTTCTCGACCAGCGGACACAATTCCAGGAAGCGCTTGTGTTCGGTCGGCGAGCAGAAGCCCATGACGTATTCAACGCCGGCGCGGTTGTACCAGCTGCGGTCGAAAATCACGATCTCACCGCCGGCCGGGAATTGCTCGATATAGCGCTGCAGGAACAGCTGGGATTTCTGCCGGTCGGAGGGCGCGGGCAGGGCGCAGACACGGAACACGCGCGGGCTCACCTTTTCGGTCAGCGCCTTGATGGTCCCGCCCTTGCCGGCCGCGTCGCGCCCCTCGAAGATGATGATCACCTTCAGTTTCTGGGCTCTGACCCATTCCTGAAGGTGACACAACTCGACCTGGAGTTTTTCGAGCTCCTTCTCATAGTCCTTCCGCTTCATCCGCTCCACGGGCGCGTCATTGGCCATGCTCAATCACCCCAGGAAATGGTCACGCCGATGTCGCCGGGAACACCGCCTGGAAAATCGATGATCTGATACGCGATGCGATAGCCGCGCGGTTTCAGGTAATCGCTCCAGAGCTGGAAGATTTCCTTCGGAATTCCGGTCAGGGTGTTCTCCCAGCCCGCTTCCATCTGATTGATAGCGCGGCCCTTGTCGGTGCACAGCGTGTTGGGGAAGCGATAGACCTGAACCTCGGTCAAGCCGTTCCGCACCGCACGCTGGATGATCGTCGAGGCGAGCTTGATCTTCTCGTCCTCGGTCTTGCCAGAAGGCTTGCTGAGGCGTTCAATGAGGGCGTGTTTCTCGGCTTCGGCGGCGGCGGCAAGGCGCGCATATTCGTCGGCCTTCGCTGCCTCCTTGAGGGCTGCTTCCTTGCGGATCTGCGTGGCACTGGGGATGAGATCATCGATGCCGGGCATGGCAGGCGGCTCCTGTTGTTGCACGTCAACTTTCAGGCGAGGCTAGGTGGGGCCGTTCCAGGCCCGTTGATCCAAATCAAGCAATTGCGCCACCCGATACCGACACTGCATTCGACGCATTCAAGTGGAAACGCGCCTGTCGAGGAGAGAACGTTGAGCGAGCAACTTCATCCGATGGCCCCGCATCATCTGCCGTTCTATCTCGCGCCGGGAAGCGGGGTGGACCCGCTGATGGTGGTGATGGGGATCTTCCTGATCGGCACCGTGCTCTGGGTGGGCACGCTCTATTGGAAGCTGCACAGCCTGCCTGAGCGCATGGCGCACAAGTCGCAGAAGCTGCAATTCGAGATCGTGGCGGTGCTGGGCATCATCTCGCTCTTTACGCACTTGCACATTTTCTGGGTGGCCGGCCTGCTGCTCGCGATGATCGACCTGCCCGATTTCGGCACGCCGCTGCGCAGCATTGCCGGCTCCGTCGAGAGGATCGCTGACGCCGCTCCGGGCGACGGGCGCGAACCCGAGCAACCGAGCCCCCCACCGGCAGAGAAGTCAGTCCCCAAGGAGAAGGAGCGCAGCCATGTTTGAGCTCATGTTCTGCTCCCTTCTGACCATCCTGCCCGACTATCTCTACCGCCGCTATGCGCAGGGCAAGCGCTTCGGCAAGGAGATCACGTTCTTTTCCATCTGGTACGAGCTGCGATGGGGCATCACCGGCTGCCTGATGCTCACGGTGTCGCTCATCACCATGATCTTCTACTTTCACCCGTCAACGACCTCGGCGACGCTGTATTACCGTACGGTGCCGATCCTGCCCGAGGGCTCCGGCCGGGTCGCGGAAGTCAATGTCGGCTACAGCCAGGCGGTGAAGAAGGGCGACGTACTGTTCACGCTGGATAGTTCGAAGCAACGCGCGGCTCTGGAAACCGCCAAACGCAAGATCGCTGAAGTCGATGCGTCGCTGACGAGCGCGGAATCCGACGTGGTCAAGGCCGAAGCGCAGATCCAGGAAGCCAAGGCCAACCTTCAGCAGGCCAAGGATGAACTGGACGTCAAATCCGAGTTGCAGCGTCGCAATCCCGGCATCGTGCCGCAGCGCGACATCGAAAAGCTGCAGGTGCTCGTCGATCAGCGGCAGGCTGGGGTCGACTCCGCCACGGCTTCGAGGCAGTCGGCAGCCTTGCGCGTTTCAACGCTCTTGCCGGCCGAAAAGGCCAGCGCCGAAGCGACGCTAGCCGAGGCGCAGGTGGATCTGGACAAGACTTTTGTCCGCGCCGGCGTTGACGGGCGTGTGGAGCAATTCCTGGTCCGCGCCGGCGACGTGGTCAATCAGCTGTTGCGGCCGGCGGGTGTGCTGGTTCCGGCGGGCGCCGGCCGGCAGAGTCTGCAGGCGGGCTTTGGCCAGATCGAGGCTCAGGTCTTGCAGGTCGGCATGGTGGCGGAAGCAACCTGCATATCGAGGCCGTGGGTTATCATTCCGATGGTCATCACCAATGTGCAAGACTACATCGCGGCCGGACAGTTCCGCAGCGGAGAGCTACTCGTTGAGGCGCAGAATGTCGTGCGGCCCGGTACGATCCTGGCATTCATGGAGCCGCTCTACAAAGGCGGCCTTGACGGCGTGACGCCGGGCAGCAGCTGCATCGTCAACGCCTACACCAGCAATCACGAGGAGATCTCGGCGAAGGAGACCAGCACCGGCCGGGCCATTGTCTTGCATGTCGTCGACGGCGTCGGGCTGGTGCATGCGCTGCTGCTGCGCATCCAGGCGCTGCTGCTGCCGATCAAGACGCTGGTGCTGAGCGGGCACTGAGGTCCCAGGTCGGATTGTTTCGCGAATGGACCGTCCTGCGTGCAGCTTGACTGCGTCCTCGGCACTGTCGAAGCGGCCCAGTTCTCGCTAGAATTGTGGTCCGGAGGCGCCGGAGCGCGGCCGAGGCGGAGGGGAGCGGGCGCATGATCAGGGCGTCGGTCAAGCAGTGGCTGGTTGCGACCACGCTGTTGGGTCTAGGCCTGTTGCTCGCCGCGTGCATGCTGTCTGGGCCCGCGCGAGCCGCTGAGCCCGGCTCGGCTGCGCGCAGCGAGCCAAAGCGCGTGCTGATCCTGCATTCCTTCGGCCGCGAGTTTCGCCCCTGGAGTGAATATGCGCGGAGCATCAAGGCCGAGCTCGAGCGGCAATCGCCCTGGCCGCTCGACGTCCAGGAGCACACGCTGCTCACCGCCCGTTTCAACAGTCCAGGCCCCGAAGCGCCTTTCGTCGATTATCTCGGTTCGCTCTACCAGGGCAGGCCGCCCGATATCGTGCTGAGCATCGGCGCACCTGCGGCGCGGTTCGTGCAGAGATACCGTGCGAAGCTCTTCCCGGAAACGCCGACGGTGCTGACCGTGGTCGAACAACGGCTGGTGAACCGCCTGGACCTCACCGACAATGACGTGGTCGTGTCCGTCCGCAATGATTTCGTGGCGGCCTTCGAGAACATTCTCAAGCTCTTGCCCGATATCAAAACGGTCGCCGTTGTGGTCGGTGCCTCGCCCCTCGAGAAATTCTGGATCGACGAGGTGAAGCGGGAGTTGAAACCGCTGGAAGGCCGGCTCGACCTCGTCTGGTACTCCGACCTGCCGTTTGAGGAGATCCTGAAGCGCGCATCGGTGCTTCCGCCTCATTCCGCGCTGTTCTGGGGGCTGATGTTGGTCGATGCCGGCGGCATTGTCCACGAGGGCGATATCGCCCTGCACAGGCTGCATGCTGTCGCGAACGCGCCGATCTTCTCGTATCAGGAACCTTTCTTCGGCGACGCCAGCGTCGGCGGGCCCATGCACTCCATCGCCGAAACCAGTTCGAAGACCGTCAGTGCCGCGATCCGGATCCTCGGCGGCGAGAAGCCGGCCCGCATCAAATACGAGCCGATCGGATTCGGGCCGCCGAAATATGATTGGCGGGAGTTGCAGCGCTGGGGGATCGGCGAGAGCAGTCTGCCGCCGGGCAGCGAAATCCTGTTTCGTGAGCCGGCCCTCTGGGATCGCTATCATTGGCAGATGCTGCTGATCGCGGCCGTGATTTTGATACAGGCCGGCTTCATCGGCGGACTTCTGAGCGAGCGCCATCGCCGCCAGTTGGCCGAGATCGAGTCGCGACAACGCCTGACCGAACTCGCCCACGCCAATCGGTACTCGGCCGTCGGCGAGTTGACGACGTCGATTGCCCACGAGCTGAACCAGCCGCTCGGCTCCATTCTGACCAATGCCGAGACGGCGGAGCTTATGCTCAAAGCCACTTCACCCGACATCAACGAGATCCGCCAGATTCTGGCCGACATCAGGCGCGACGATCAGCGGGCGTCCGAGGTCATCCGCAGGCTTCGAAGCGTCCTGAGGAAGCGGCCGTTTGAAATCAAGGACACCGAACTGAACGACACGGTACGGGAAGCAATCGGCCTGGTGACGGCGCTCGCCGACGGGCGCCGGATCACGCTGGCTTACGCGCCAGCCGCTGCGGAGCTGCACGTCAAGGGCGACCCCGTGCAGCTGCAGCAGGTCGTTCTCAACCTGATCATCAATGCGTTGGATGCGGTCTCCGACGCGGACATGAAGAAGCGCGAGGTCGGCGTATCGACCGGGCGCGCCGGGGGCCACGCCGAGATCCGGATCGCCGACACCGGTTCGGGCATTGCGGTCGGCGACCTCGCGAACATCTTCAATCCATTCTTCACGACCAAGCCTCAGGGCATGGGTATGGGGCTCGCAATCGTCAAGACCATCGTCGAGGCCCATCACGGCACCATAGCCGCCGAGAACCAGCCGTCGGGCGGCGCGCTGTTCACGATCAGGCTCCCGATCATCCACTAGCGCAGACGTTTAGCGATCCGGCGGCGCGGCATTGCTCTCGCGCCTCAACAAGGCGGCCAAGCAGGCCTTCGTTGATCTTGATCAATAAACGCCCATGCCGCGGCCCGATCTTGGTGGCCGGAAAGTTCGATGGAGGATGGCATGTTTCGCTGCGGCAAGATCCTGATGGCGCTTGCGTTGATGCTGACGATGCCGATCACCGCAACCGCGCAGACGGCTGACAAGCCGGCGGCGCCGAGCACGCAGGCACAGCCCGCAAGTCCGCCTCCGCCGAGCGCCGAACTCCTGAAACCCGAGCAGCTCGAGGCGCTGGTGGCGCCGATCGCGCTCTATCCCGACGAGCTGCTGGCCAATGTCCTGGCGGCATCGACCTATCCGCTGGAAGTGGTGCAGGCCGATCGCTGGCTGAAGGAGCGCAAGACGCTGAAGGGCGAGGCGCTGAAGGCCGAGGTCGACAAGCAGGCCTGGGACGACAGCGTCAAGGCGCTCGCCAGCACCCCCGATGTGTTGTCGATGATGAGCGACAAGCTCGAATGGACCCAGAAACTCGGCGATGCCTTTCTCGCCCAGCAGCCCGACGTGATGGACGCGATCCAGCGCCTGCGCAACAAGGCCTATGACAACAAGAAGCTGGTCACGACCAAACAGCAGAAGGTCAGCGTTCAGAGCCAGGAAGGCAAGCAGGTTGTCGTCATCCAGCAGGCCGATCCCGCCGAGATGTACGTGCCCTATTACGATCCGGCGACGGTCTACGGCACCTGGCCCTATGCGGAGTATCCGCCGTATTACTGGGGATATCCGTCCTATATCGGCGCCGGCGTGGTTGCGGCCGGCATTGCCTTTGGCACGGCCTGGGCGATCGGGCGCTGGGGCAGTTACTGGGGCGGCGGCTGCAACTGGGGCAACCGCAACGTCTACGTCAATCATCGCACCACCAACATCGCCAACGGCTGGCAGCACAATCCGGCGCATCGCGGCGGCGTGCGCTATAACAACACCAACGTCCAGCAGCGTTTCGGCAACAACAATGTGAGGGCGGGCGCGTCGGACCGGATGGATTTCCGCGGCCGGGACGGCAACCAGGTGCTGCGCCCGAGCCAAGGTGCGGGAGACCGGGCTGGAGATCGCGCCGGCGACCGTGCCGGTGATCGTGGCGGTCCGGGTGACCGTGCAGGAGATCGTGCTGGTGATCGCGGTGATCGTGCCGGCAATCGCGGCGACCGGCCCGGCGGCGGCGATCGTGCTGGCGCGGGAGATCGTGCCAAGGGTGGTGGAGATCGCGCCAAGAATGCAGGCAAGAATGTGGGTAAGGGCGGCGGCGATCGTGCAAAGGCTGCGAATCGAGCCGGCGGCGGCGCTGCCGCCAATCGAGGCGGTGGCGGCAATCGCGGCGGTGCGATGAACGTCTCGTCGGGCCGGGCGGCGGCCGCAGCATCGGCGCGCGGACGCTCCAGCATGGCGAGCATGCCGCGCGGCGGTGGCGGCGGAAGCTTTGCCGGGCGCGGCGGCGGTGGCGGAATGGCCATGCATGGTGGTGGTGGTGGTGGTGGCTTCCGTGGTGGTGGAGGCGGAGGAGGAGGCCGCGGCGGTGGCGGCGGTGGGCGGCGCTCCGACATCGCGCTGAAGCATGACATCGTCCTGCTCGGCCATCTCTCTAACGGCCTCGGCTATTATCGCTTCAGCTACATCGGCAGCGACAAGGCCTATGTCGGCGTGATGGCGCAGGAGGTGGAGAAGGTGATGCCTGACGCCGTGACGCGCGGCAGCGATGGTTATCTGCGCGTCTATTATGACAAGCTTGGCCTGACATTCCGCACCTACCGCGATTGGCTCGCCGACGGCGCGAAGATCCCTGCGGAGGTGACGCCATGATCGGCCTGAAATCGCTCCATCGCGCGATCCTGCCGGGCGTGGTGGCGCTCGCCATGCTTGGCTCGGCGGCACAGGCGCAGCAATCCTACAAGACACCGGAGGATGCGGCCGCCGCGCTCGCGGCCGCAGTCAAAAGCGGGCCGGGCGACATTTTGAAGGTGCTCGGCAGGGCCGCCGAGGATATCGTCTCGTCCGGTGACGAGGTCGCCGACAACGACATCCGTCAGCGCTTCACGTCGATGTACGACGCCAAGCACGGCATCAAGGCGGAGGGCAACAAGACCGCGACCTTGATACTGGGGCCGGACGATTTCCCGTTTCCGATTCCGCTGCTCAACACCAAGACAGGCTGGGCGTTCGACACCGACGAGGGGCGGATCGAGGTGCTTCGCCGCCGCATCGGCCGCAACGAGCTCGACGCGATCCAGACCGCGCTTGCCTATGTCGATGCCCAGAATGAATACGCCGACACGGATCGCGGCGAGGGCGCTGGTGTCTACGCGCAACGCTTCCTTTCCACGCCCGGCAAGAAGGACGGCCTGTTCTGGCGTGACGACAGTGATCCGAGCCCGCTCGGCGCGCTGGTCGCGGAGGCCTCGGCCGAAGGCTACAAGCAAGGCACAGGCGAGGCACCCGCGCCTTATCACGGCTACTACTTCCGAATACTGAAAGGCCAGGGTTCCGACGCGGCCGGTGGCGCGCTCAACTACGTCGTCAAGGGCAAGATGATCGGGGGCTTCGGACTGATCGCTTGGCCCGCCGAATACGGCAATTCCGGCGTGATGACGTTTCTCGTCAATCATGCCGGCACCGTCTACCAGAAGGATCTCGGCAACCGCACGGCTGTCATCGCCGAGCGCACCACGCTGTTCGATCCCGACCAGACCTGGAAGAAGGTCGATGCCGCGAAGCCATAAACCGGAACGCATGCGGCGCGCGACCGCAATCGGCCTTGCCGCGCTCGCGCTCCTCCTGCTCGCGATGCCGGCCACGCCGTCGTTCGCGCAAGCGAGCGGCCATGTCCAGGTGAGGTTCGTCAAGGCTGGCCTGCTGGTCGGAGGCGGCACCGGCAGTGGCGTGCTGAACTACCGCGGTCGGAATTATCCCTTCAAGGTCTCCGGCTTGAGCGTCGGCATCACGGCCGGTGCGACCGTCGGCAGATTTGATGGCCGGGCATCAGGCATCCGCGATGTCGGCGACTTCGTCGGCACCTATAGCTCCGTCGGCGGCGGCTTCGCACTCGTCGGCGGCGTCAACGGCGCCCATCTGCGCAACGAAAAGGGCGTGACGATCGTGCTGCAAGGCCCGAAGGCCGGACTTGAGCTCGCCTCCAACATCAGCGCGATCACGATCGCCTGGAAGTGAGCGCCTCGAGCCTGGGGTTACCGGGCCGCGATGGCCGTCATCTCGAGTTTGACGCCTGGACCGAGATCGGCCACGCCGATCGCAGCGCGCGCCGGCAGGTGAGCTTCCGCAAAGTGCGCCTTCCAGGCCGCATTGAACTCCGCCTTCTCCTTCAGGTTGGTCATGAAGATGGTCACCTGCAAGACGTTGGCGAGATCGGAGCCGAGCGTCGTCAACAGGCGCGCCAGCTGCCCGAGGACGTCGTTGGCCTGGCCCGACATATCGAGGCTGGTGTCCTCGGGGACGATCCCGCCGATGTAGAGCACGCCATTATGCTCGACCACTTCGTGGAGGAGTTCTTCGTAGGGCAAGACGCGCTGGATCATGATGAACCGATGCTGCTGTGGGGATGGGCGGCATATCGCACATTTCCATGTCGATGTCGTTTGAAGAGATTTCGCGACCGGGGCGTCTCGAAGGTCGTCCAACAAGATATTGAAAATAAAGAATAAATTGGCTTAAGAATCGCCGCTTGTCGTGCGGTCGGACGGTCACCCAGCTGCACTTGCGCGCGGGAGCCCGGCGTTTCCGACGGCCCTGATCCCGACGACATCATGATGCGGATCGGTATACTGCCACCGGAATCGACGCGGCAGCGGCTGGGTCCGTGCCGTACCGGAACAAGGATCAGACGATGGACGATACGATTGGCTTTCCCGACCCCGGCCTCGACCTGTCTGACGGCTTCAAGCCCCACACCTCGCATTGGGGCGTGTTTTCCGCGCGTCAGAGCGAAGCCGGGCTCGAGGTCAGGGCCTATGCGGGCGACCCCGATCCGAACGGCATCATCGGCAATTTCCCCGGCGCGCTGCGGCATCAGGCGCGCATCGCCCAGCCGGCGATCCGCCGCGGCTGGCTCGAGCGCGGACCTGGCCCGGACGATCGCCGCGGCCGCGATGAGTTCGTCTCCGTCAGTTGGGAGAAGGCGCTCGATCTGCTCGGCGACGAACTCGGCCGCATCCGCGATACGCGCGGCCCGGGCGCCGTGTTCGGCGGCTCCTACGGCTGGTCGAGCGCGGGCCGCTTCCATCACGCCCAGAGCCAGGTGCATCGCTTCCTCAACATCGCAATGGGCGGCTATGTGCGCTCGGTGAACACTTACTCTTCGGGCGCATCCTCGGTGCTGCTGCCGCAGATCCTTGCCGGCTACGAGGACATCACCAAGCGCAACGTCACCTGGGAGCAGATTGCCGAGAACACCGACATCGTGCTGGCGTTCGGCGGCATGGCGCTGAAGAACTCCATGGTGGCCGGCGGCTCGATCAGCAAGCATGTCGAGCGCGGCGCCATGGAAGCCGCGCGCCGGCGCGGCTGCGCGTTCATCCTGGTCAGCCCGCTGCGCGACGATCTTCCCGTCGAGGCCGGCGCCGAATGGATGACGTGCCTGCCCGGCACCGACACCGCCCTGATGCTCGGCATCGTCCACACACTTGTGAGCGAAGGTCTGCACGACCAGGCCTTCCTCGATCGCTACACCGAAGGCTGGCCCGTGTTCCTGCGCTATCTCAATGGCGAGAGCGACGGGCAGGCCAAGCATGCCGAATGGGCCGCCGCGATTTGCGGCGTCGATGCGGACGCGATACGCGAGCTCGCGCGCCGCGCCGCCGGAAAGCGTGCACTGATCACCGTTTCGCATTCGCTCCAGCGCGCCGAGCATGGCGAGCAGCCGGTGTGGATGGGCATGGTGCTCGCTGCAGCGCTCGGCCAGATCGGCCTGCCCGGTGGCGGTTATGCTTATTCGCTCGGCGCGATCGGCTATTATGGCCGCCGCGTCAACGACGTGCCGGGACCGACGCTGGGGCAGGGCCGCAACGGCGTGCGCGATTTCATTCCGGTCGCGCGCATCGCCGACATGCTGCTCAGTCCCGGCACGACCTATCGCTACAATGGCGAGACGCGTACCTATCCGGACATCCGCCTCGTCTACTGGGCCGGCGGCAATCCCTTCCATCACCATCAGGACATCAACCGCTTGCGCAAGGCTTTTGCGCAGCTCGATACGTTCGTCGTGCACGAGCTCGCCTGGACCGCGACGGCGCGGCACGCGGACATCGTGCTGCCCTCGACCATGACGCTGGAGCGCGAGGACATCGGTTATTCGACCAACGATCCCCTGATGGTCGCGATGCACCAGATCGCCGAGCCCTTCGGCCTTGCGCGTGACGATTACGACATCTTTGCCGATCTCGCCGAGCGCCTGGGTGCGCGCGAACCTTTCACCGAAGGGCGCACGTCGCGGCAGTGGCTCGAACATCTGTACGAGCCGACTCGCGCCTCGCTTCAAGCTCGTGGCCTCGAGGCGCCTGATTTCGACGAATTCTGGCGGCGCGGCAGCCTGGTCGTGCCGCAACAGCCCGACGACGGCGGCCGGCTGCGCAGCTTTCGCGAGGATCCGGCCAAACATCCTCTGCCGACGCCGAGCGGGCGCATCGAGATCTATTCAGCCAAGATCGCCGCGCACGGCGATGCCGATTGTCCCGGCCATCCGGTCTGGCTCGACAAGACCGACATGCCGAAACCCGGCGCGCCGTGCTTCCTCGTCGCCAACCAGCCGGTGACGCGCCTGCACAGCCAGCTCGACTTCGGCGGCCATTCGCTGGGCGCGAAGCATCGCGGCCGCGAGGTGGCGCGCATGAATCCACGCGATGCCGATGCACGCGGAATCAAGGACGGCGACATCATCCGGCTGTTCAACGAGCGCGGCGCCTGTCTCGCCGCCGTCCACGTCACCGACGGCATCGCGGCCGGCGTCGTGCAGCTTCCGACCGGCGCGTGGTACGACCCGATGGACCCCGAGGACGAAGCGCCGCTCTGCGTTCACGGCAATCCCAACGTGCTCACCCGCGACATCGGCACCTCGTCCTTCGCGCAGGGCTGCACCGGCCAGCTCACGACGGTCGAGGTGGAGAAGTTCACCGGCAATCTGCCGCCGATCCGCGCGTTCGATCCGGTATAGGCGCGTCGCCGGGATTGCTGCGGCCGTAGTGCGAAGGCGCCGGACTACGCTGCGCTCTATCCGGTCTACGCGAAATGCGCTCGCAACGACGACGTGGAGGGAGTGTGAGTCATACTGCGCTCTCGTGCCCGTGCCGTAGCGCGTCCAGGACACGAGAGGCAGAAAGAAAAGGGGCCGTCCTGTGTGGGCGGAGGGACGGCCCCGAGTGGCTCGCAGGCCCGGGAGGAAAAGGGCTCGAGCCGGCGTGAGTGGCAGGGCACTCACGCCAAAGAAATCGCAAACCGGTCGAACTGCAGATGGCGTGATGCCAAGTGCCTTGATCTCAAGTCGCTTGATTCCAAGTCCCTTGATTTCAGATACCTCGATTCCAATTCGCCTGCCGCCGCACGAACTACGCGGCTGCGCCGACCATCCAGTCCATGTCCGCGGCAGGGCGCCGCCGCGGAAGCGCCTCCGTAGCAGGCAGCACAGCCCTGCTGGCCAGACGCCAGCGTGCCGGTGACTCGCCGCTGATGCGCTTGAACACGGTCGAAAAATGCGCCTGGGTGCTGAAGCCGACGGCAAGCGCGATCTCCGCCAGCGGCCGCTCGGTCGTCGTGAGCAAGGTCTTCGCATGCTCGACGCGATGATTGAGCAGATATTCGCGCGGACGGTAGCCGGTCGCGGCGCGGAACTGTGCCGCGAAATGCATCCTCGAGAGGCCCGCGACATTGGCGAGCTCAGACAGACTGATGCAGCGATCAAAGTGATCGGCGATATATTGCTCGACGCGCCGTAGCCGCCATTTCGGCAAGGCATTGACTTTTGAGCGTGGCAGCTCGAGCCGGGTCAGATGCATCGCAAGGGTCTCGCCGATGCAGCGCGCGAATTGCTGGTCCGCGGTATCGCCATGCTCGGTCAGTGCCTTGGCGAGCTCGGCTGCGAGCGGGTCGCGCAGCAGGACGAGGTCGTTGAGGCCCTCGGTCGCCGGCCGCGCCGCCGAAAAATGATCGGTGGAGATGTGGAAGTGCAGGAAAGCGCAGGGCGAATGGAATTGCACGCCGAGAAGCTTCGATGGCGCACTGACGTACAGCGTGCCCGCGGGCATGGTGCCGTCGAAGATGATCTGACGGTCCCGCGTCAGCTTTACCCGAGCGGTCTTCAGCGCGATGGCGACGAAATAGCGGTCCGCCGGCGTCGTCGCTTCGTGCGACGAGATGGCCCGCGAGTCTTCCCATCGCGAAATCGTGATGTCCGCGTCCAGGCCGCGATCGATCTTGCGCCATCCGCTTTCCTGCGCGATTGCACGCATCCCGTGCGAAGCCTCGCGATCACACCGGCTGGCGGGAAATTCGATCCAGGCATGCGCTGCTTGCAAGTCATTGAACATCGCTCGTCCTCTCCTGGCCTCGTCGCCGCTTGCAGCGATCAGCCAACTCTCAGTGCTTTCCACGATCAGAGGATAGGCGTGAGCCAGGCAAGAAGCCCGTTAGTGATGATTAGGAGGTGTTAGATTTTGTGCGAGCACATGAAGTGTGACAGCCCGCCGCAGGACGTTTGATTTTGTCCAGCTTTTCAATTATTTGCGCAGATCGGTGCGGTGTGAGGACATTGCAGAACATCGCGCTGCGATCGATGTGCCGGTATGAGGCCGGCTCGGCGCCTTGCTGGACCGCGCATCGACGGCGGGTATAGTCGCCGCGCATTTGAATGAAATGGCCGTCAAGATGAGTCAGAAGTGACCGAACCCCCGGCAGGACATGGCTCGCCCGGCAATGGCGCCGGGGCGAGCCTTGATTTCGACGCAGTCTCGTTCGGACCGTTTTCGCTGCGGTCGCGGTTGCTCGAGAGGGACGGAGCGCCGGTCAAGCTCGGCAGCCGCGCGATGGACATTCTGCGTCTGCTCCTCAGCCGTGCCGGCGAAGTGGTGCCGAAGAACGAGATTCTGAGCTACGCGTGGTCCGGCCTCGCGGTCGAGGAAATCAGCCTGCGCGTCCATGTCGCGGAGCTGCGCAAGGTGCTTGGCGACGGCAAGGACGGGGCCCGCTACATCACCAACGTCCCGAGCCGCGGCTATTGCTTCGTCGCGCCCGTGCAACGTGGCGAGCGCAACGCCGCTCCGGCACTCGCGCCGCGTGCACCTGAAAGAACGGCGCCGCCTGCAGCCTTGCCACACCGGCTGGACCGGATGATCGGTCGGGACGACGTGCTGCCCGAGTTGTCGGCGCGTCTGCTGAGCGACCGCTTCGTCACGCTGCGAGGACCGGGCGGCATCGGCAAGACCACGGTTGCGACCGCGCTCGCGCATGACATGTGGCAGGCGTTCGAGGGGCACGTTCATTTCCTCGAATTCGGCCCACTGAAGGACGCCACGCTGGTCGCGAGCACGGTTGCCGCCGCTCTGGGTCTCGTCGTTCATCATGATGATCCCTCAGGCAGCATCGTCAATTTTCTGCGCGGACGGCGGCAGCTTCTCATCCTCGACAGTTGCGAGCACGTCATCGACGAGGTCGCGTGTCTGGCCGAAAACATCTATCGCGAGGCGCCGGGCATCGCCATTCTCGCCACCAGCCGCGAGTCGCTGCTGGTGGAAGGCGAGCAGATCTTCGAGCTCGTTCCGCTGGCCGGCCCGCCGCAAGGGGCGCGCCTCAGCGCCGGCGAAGTGCTGGATTATCCGGCCGCGCAGCTGTTCATCGATCGTGCCGCGGCCGCAGGCCATCGCGGCGATATCACGGACGAGGATGCCGAGGTCCTGGCCGAGATCTGCGGCAAGCTCGACGGCATCGCGCTCGCGATCGAACTCGCCGCCGTGCGCGTCGGCGTCTACGGATTGCGGGAGATGGCCGCGCTGCTCGACTCCAGGCTCAAGCTCGAATGGCGCGGACGGCGAACGGCGCCGCCACGGCAGCAGACGCTCGGCGCGACGCTCGACTGGAGCTTTGGCCTGATCGGCGAGAGCGAACGCACAGTGCTTCAGCGACTCGCCATCTTCGCCGGCCCCTTCACGCTCAAGGGGGCGATCGCAGTCGCCGCGGATGAGGGTGCCGCGGCCGATCGCGTCGTCGATGCGCTGGAGCAGCTCGTGGCCAAGTCGCTGGTGTCGGCGCAGCCCGATGGCGCATCGCGGCGCTATCGCCTGCTGGATGCCACGCGCGCCTATGCCATGCAGAAGCTGGTCGACGCGGGCGAAGCGGCGGCGATCGCGCGCCGTCACACGGCCTATGTTCAGCGCACGCTCGAAGCCGGCATGGCGGAGCAGGGCGGCGACCCGGCTTCGCGCCTGCAGGCGCGCGCGAGCCTGCTCGCAGATGCCCGTGCGGCGTTGGAATGGAGTTTTGCCAACCACGACGGTGCCGCCTTGCGCGTGCCGCTCGCCGGCAGCGCCGCAAGGCTGTTCGTCGAGCTCAACCTGCTGAACGAGGCGCGCATCTGGTCGGGCCGCGCGCTCGCGATGCTCGACGATGCCAACCAGGGCGGCAAATGGGAGCTCGAGCTGCAGTCGACGCTTGGCCACGCCTTCATGTTCACGGAGCGCAACAGCGAGCAGGCCGAGGCCGCACTCGTGCGCGGGCTGGAGATCGCGGAAGCGCTCGACGATCACGCCAATGCGTTCAGGCTGCTGTCGCGGCTGAACATGTTCTATCGCCGCACGGGCGACTACAGGCACCTCGTGCCGACCGCACTCCAGGCCGAGCGCATCGCCCGCCAGATCGGCGATACCGCGGGGATCGCAGGCAGCAAGGCGCTTCTCGGCGTGTCGTATCATCTCGCCGGCGACCAGGCCGAGGCGCAGGCCCATCTCGACGAAGGCGTGCGCGACGACGCCGCGCTGCGCGGGACGGAGCCCGGGCATTTCGCCTATTCGCGCACGCCGCAGATTCCGCTCGCGCGGGTGCTGTGGCTGCGCGGCTTTCCCGACCGCGCACTCGATTGCGTCCGCCCGCTCGTCGGCGCCGCCGCGCCGCGCGATGTGCTGATGCATTGCATCGCGCTGTGCTGGTCATCCTCGGTGTTCGGCTGGGTCGGTGACTGGGCCGCCGTCGAGACGATGACGGGACGCCTCGCGACCCATGCGAATTTGCACGGGCTCGCGCCGTACGAAGCCGTCGCGACCGGCTTTCGCGCGCAGACCATGATCGCCCGCGGCGAGCTGGCCGGCGGTGTCGATCTGCTGCGGAGCGCGCTGCTGCGCCTGCATGCGGATCGCTACGAGCTCTACGCATCCGCGTTCGCCGCGGATCTGTCGCAAGGACTGGCGGCGCTGGGACGGTTGACGGAAGGGCTGCAGGTCCTGCAGGAGACGATCGCTCGCGTCGAGCAGGGCGGCGGAGGTTTTGACATGCCCGAGCTCCTGCGCCGGCGCGGCGACCTCGAGGCGCGGACCGGTGATCTCGGTGCCGCCGAAGCGGGCTTCGCCGCATCGCTCGCGCTGGCGGAGCAGCAGGGCGCGCTGTCCTGGCGATTGCGGACGGAGATGTCGCTTGCGGCGCTTCGGCTTCGGCAGGGCGTCAAGAATCCGCTCGACGATCTCGCCGCGACCTATGCGCGGTTCTCGGAAGGATTCGAGACGGCGGATTTGAAGGCAGCGCGGCTCGTGCTGGACGAGGCATCTGCCTGACAAGGCTCAGTCGAACCGGAAATTCGCGAGATCGATCGACACCATCAGCTCATCACGCAGCGGCATCAGATCGTCGCCGCGCAGATAGATGCGCCGGCGGGTCGGGAGCTTGAATCCGTCGACGGTGACGGGATCGGACACGTACTGAGCTGCCGGAAAATTGCCGGCGATCTCGACCCGGTAATCATGCCGGCGGATGAGCATGTCGGGGCCAAAATAGAAATCCTGCTCGGCGCTGTGGCTTGCGATCACGGCCGGGAAGGTCGCCCGCAATCCGCGCCAGACCTCCGCGCCCTCGCGCCACGGCGCGATCTCCCGGACCTCGAACCCGTCCGCCGCCAGCAGGAACGGCGCAGTCATGTAAGTCCAGAGCGCATAGCCGTTGAAATAGGCGCGATGCAGCGGATCCCAATGCGTGCGCATATCGTGCCGCGCGAAGGCGGCGCGCGGATTGTTGCGCTCCGCGACGATGCGGCCGTCCGCAGCCACGATGGCGATCCGCTCCGGGCTGAAGTCGGTGCGCTGGCCGGGCTTGCCGAACGGCTCCATGGAAGCCCGCTCACGACGCAGCTCGATCCGCATCGTGCGCGGCGCCTGGTCCTGATCGACGCCCTTCAATATCCAGAGGTCGCCGCCCGTCACGATCGTGGCGGTGAGTCGCTCGTGGGCATTCCATCGATCGAGCCCGCCATGGGCCTCGATCGCATTCGCCAGCAGCGGAATCATCCGGCCGTTTCCTCTCGCATCGGTGGTGTCGCCCCAATAGAGATACCTCCGTGCGCAGACGATCGCCCGTTAAGCGTTGTTAAGTGCCGTTGGCAGGTCCGGCGCCTAGGCTTCGGCCATGACGTCCAGCACCGCGTCGGCAAAGGCCTTCGGCGCTTCTTGCGGCAGATTATGGCCGATACCGCCCTTGATGGTCCGGTGCGAATAGCGCCCGGAGAATTTCTTCGCGTATGCGGACGGCTCCGGATGCGGCGCGCCGTTGGCGTCACCCTCCAAGGTGATCGTAGGCACTGCGATCACGGGCGCCTGCGCCAATTTCGCCTCGTCGTCGGCGTATTTCGCTTCGCCTTCGGCGAGGCCCAGTCGCCAGCGATAATTGTGGATTACGATCGCCACATGGTCCGGATTGTCGAACGCCTTCGCGCTACGGTCGAAAGTGGAATCGTCGAAATGCCATTGGGGCGAAGCGAGCTGCCAGATCAGCTTCGAGAAGTCGTGGCGGTACTTGTCGTAGCCCTCGCGGCCGCGCTCGGTCGCGAAATAGAACTGGTACCACCATTGCAGCTCGGCCTTCGGCGGCAGCGGCATCTTGCCGGCCTGCTGGCTCCCGATCAGGTAGCCGCTCACCGAGACCATCGCCTTGACCCGCTCTGGCCAGAGCGCAGCGATGATGTTGGCGGTGCGCGCACCCCAGTCGAAGCCGGCAATCGTCGCCTTGTCGATTCCGAGCGCGTCCATCAGGGCGACGATGTCGGCCGCGATCGCCGCCGGCTGCCCGTTCCGCATCGTCGAGTCGGAGAGGAAACGCGTGCTGCCGTAGCCGCGCAGGTAAGGCACGATCACGCGGCGGCCGGCCGCGGCGAGCAGCGGTGCGACATCGACGAAGGCGTAGATGTCATAGGGCCAGCCATGCAGCAGGATCACGGGCGGGCCATCCGCGAGACCCGCCTCGGCATAGCCGACATTGAGGAGGCCGGCGTCGATCTGTTTCAGGGACGCGAACGCGGTGTTGGCGCCGGGCTTGACGATGGTGGCGGACTTCGCCGGCTTCGCCGTAGCCGTCGTGCTCAGCGCAAGCTGGGTCGCGGCGAGCGCCATCGCAGCCCTGCCGACGAAACGACGTCGTTCGTGGTTGATGTTGTCGGGCATGTGTGCCTCCTGTGGTCGGTGCATTGTGCAAGTCGCCGTCAGCCCTTGTGCCCGTCCAGACGCGCAAGGAAGTCGCGGATCAGCGTGGCGATCTCGTCGGTCGCCTCGTCGAGCGCGAAATGGCCGGCTTCGAGAATGTGGACCGCCGCATCCGGCACATCGTCGCGATAGGCCGACGCGCCGGCGACGGTGAAGGAGGGATCGTATTTGCCCCAGACCACCAGCGTCGGCGGCCGCGTCTTGCGCAGCCACGCCTGCCATTTCGGATAGGAGGCGACGTTGGTCCGGTAATCCAGGAACAGCGTAGTCTGGATCTCGGCCGCGCCGGGACGCGTCAGGAACGCGTATTCGTCGGTCCAGCTATCGGGGTCGTAGCGCTCGGGGTGCGGGCTGGAGCCGAGGTGCCGCTGGCGCGTCGCGGCCAAGGATGTGAAGTTGGCCTTGAGCGCCTCGAGCTCATGCGCCGGATCAGCCCAGTATTTGCGACGCGCTTCCCAGAGCGGGCTCAGTCCTTGTTCATGCGAAACGGCATTCTGGATCATGATGGCGCGAACGCGCTCGGGATGCGCCAGCGCCATGCGGAAGCCGACCGGACCGCCATAGTCCTGCATGAACAGCACGTAGTTGGTCAGGCCGAGCTTGTTCGTCAGCTCGCCCATCACGCCGGCGATGTTGTCAAAAGTGTAGGTGAAGTCGGACGGTGGCGGCGCGCTGCTGTTGCCGAAGCCGGGATAATCAGGCGCGATCAGGTGATATTTGTCGGCGAGCAGCGGCAGCAGAGGCTCCCACATCCGCGACGAGGATGGGAAACCATGGAGCAGCAGCACGGTCGGCGCGTCGGCGGACCCGGCCTCGCGGTAGAAGATATTGAGACCCCCGATATCGATCGTGTGATAGCTGATCGAGCGTCGGCTCGACCGCAGATCCTGTGCCGAGGCCTGCACGGTGGTGCAGGCGAGGGCGGCTGCGAGGGCGAGGGTGGCTGGAATATTCATGTCATCGCTCCGATGTGGGCGTGTCACGTCGAGACGTGCCGGCGCGTCATGCGCCGGCAACCGCTCTGACGGGATTGAGCGGCACGCTCCCACCTTGATCGCTGTTGTGCGCAGCAGCTTCCGATCGCCGGATCACATTCGTAAGCTCCGGCGTAAAGCTTTCGTCATCGTCCTCGATGTGTCCGGTCAGTGCCGGGGCGGTGCTCATTGATGAGCACCGCTCCGATGCGAGCCTGACTTACGCGGCCGACTTCGCCTTCTTGGCCAGGGCGGCGAGCAGCGTCTGCGCGGCCGGGCCGGAGGAGTGCGGATTCTGTCCCGTGATGAGCTGGCCCGCGCTGACGACGTGTACGCCCCAGTTCGCCGTTTTCGAGAAGACCGCGCCGAGCTTCAACATCTCGTCCTCCACGAGGAACGGCACGACATTGGTCAGGCCCACGTCATCTTCCTCGCCGTTGGTGAAGCCGGTCACTTCCTTGCCCTCGACCAAAGGCTTGCCATCGGGGGTCTTGACGTGGCGCAGCGCACCGGTCGAGTGACACACCACCGCGATGGTCTTGCCGGCGGCGAGGAAGGATTCGATCAGCTTGACCGAGTCCTTGTCTTCGGCGAGGTCCCACATCGGGCCGTGACCGCCGGGATAGAACAGCGTGTCGAAGTCTTCCTGCTTGACGCTGTCGAGGCGCACCGTCTTGTCGAGCTGGGCTTCAGCGGCAGCGTCCGCCTCGAAGCGCAGCGTCAGGTCAGTGCGGAACTCGGGCTCGTTGCTCTTGGGATCGAGTGGCGGCCGACCGCCCTTGGGCGAAGCCAGCGTGATCTCCGCGCCGGAATCCTTGAAAACGTAGTAGGGGGCGGCGAGCTCCTCGAGCCAGAACCCGGTCTTGCGTCCGGTGTTGCCGAGCTGGTCGTGGGAGGTGATAACCATAAGAATCTTCATGACGATCTCCTTGAGTGCGTTCGCTGCAATGACGCATTCCCTCGTGGTGGAGGTGCGCCGGCCTCGGTCTCGTTCGAGCACAACACTTGTTCGTTGCTCGTGAGCCCAATGTTGCACCCAAGGCCGCGTGTTAGCTCGTTATGTATTGTTAGGCGTTGAGAGCAGTGAACGGTTCCCGCTCTCGCGCGTCGCCACCGCTATTCGAACACGGCGTCGAAGATCTCGACGTCCATCAGCACGGGCCTGGCGATCACGCTTCCATCAGGCCGCAGCGTCTGCACACGCCGCAATGTCGGCACGACGATGCCGCCGAAGCTGTCATGGGCCCAGGAATAATGTGCGACCTTGTTTCCGAACAGATCGTGATCCGTCCGCCGTTGCAGGGCGTTCTCGTCGAAGTAGAAGATCTGCTCGGGCGCGAGCGTGATCAGGTTCGGCGGGAACTGCGCGCGCAGCCGCCGCCACGTGTCAGCGTTTTCGCGCCACGGCGGAAGCTCCTCCGTGACGACGTCGGGATGGGCGAGCAGAAATGGGTTGGTCAGATAATTCCAGATCGCTACGCCGCAGAAGAAGACGAGGTGCAGTTCGTCCGCGAGCCCAGGAGAGCCGGTCTCGGGAAATGCAGGGCTCGGGTTATCCCACGTGCGCAGGACCTCACCCTCGAGGCTCTCGATCGTGATTGCGTCGGGCTGAAAGCAGCCGGAGTGTTCACCCCCGGTGATGCCGGTGAAGCGGACCGACTGGGCGCGGGTCGAGCCCTCCGCCGTCACGTCCTTGAATTCGCTGGCATGTCCGGCGCTGGAGAACAACGAGCCGCCGACGGAAAGGTGGAGCGTGAATCGGGTCAAGCTATTCCAGCGGGCCATACCGCCGCTGGCATCAATTACATCGTCAAGAAGCGCCATATCCCGCCATATCCACCGTGAAGTGCCACCACCATGGCGGGGCGGATGCGGCTTGGCGTGTTAGAAGTTGTTAGGACTTGCGAGCAGGTGCTTGGACGGTATCCTGTTGAAGATACTGTCAATTCAGCGCGCTCAGGAGCTCCCTGGCGGCCACGAGATCGCGGGTCTGGAGGCCTTCCTGGTATCGCGCGACGAGCGGGGCGAGCAGAGCGCGTGCTTCGCCCGCCTGTCCGGCCTGGCGCCAGACCCGGCCGAGGCTGATCGCCCCCCGCAGCTCCCAGCCGAGCGCGCACTGCCGGCGCGACAGATCGAGCGATTTCCGGAGGCAACTCTCGGCCTCGGCGGTGTTTCCCGACCGGACGAGGATGTCGCCCTTGACCCGGAGCATCTCCGGCATGTCGAAGGATTCGCCATGATCTGGAATCTGCGCAATGGCCTCATTGATCGTGCGCAAGGCCTCGTCCGGCTGGTTCTCCGCGACGAGGCCCTCCGCCAGCGCCGTCGCAAACACCGTCGTCATGATCCGGTGCCGCGTCGCGTACAGCGTGGCCTGGCTGCGGCGAAGATGCTCGATCCCGCCGGCGATGTCGCCGCGGCGAAGCATGAGCTCGCCCTTCTGGCCGATGCCGACGGCGTGATAGGGACCAAGGAAGTGCCGCGCCGAATGGTCGATCAGCCGCTCGATCAGGATTTCGGCATTGGCCCAGTCGCCGACCCAGAGGAACACGTAGATCGTCCAGATCAGGGAGATGCCGAGGGTGAGGGGTTGTTCGAGCAGTTCCGCCTCGCGAACGGTGTATCTCGCCGCCTCGATCGCGCGATCGGGCCGGCCGGTGAGCCAGAGCCCGCGCGCCAGCGCGACCAGCGCGACGATGCGGTCGTCATAACCGAGGTGCCCGATGTTCAGCCGCTGCGAGCCGGGATTGTGCACCATCGCGCTCTCGCAGAACTGCACGGCCTTGTCCTGATTGCCGATCAGATGGTGCGCGACGCCCAGCATCCATTCCACGTTCAGCGCGGCGGCCGGATCATTCAGCTTGCGCGCAACGCTCTCGCCCTGCTCGCCGGTGCCGAGCGCGCCGTGAAAATCCCCGACCCTGGTCAGGTAGATGTGCAATCCGCGCAGCAGCCAGAGCTGCCAGTGCAGATCCTCGAGATCCCGCGCAAGCTGAAGACTTCGTGTGAACGCCGACCGGACCGCTTCGGTATTGCCCTGCGTGAACATCACGGAGACGCCGAGCGCGGCCTGCAACGTCATCTCCTGGCGGCGGTCGATCGAATTCGTATCGAGAGAGACAAGCGCCTGCTTCGTCCAGCGATAGCACTCCGTCAGCAATGTCAGTTCGAGGAAAAACTGGGCCGCCGAAGCCGCCAGATCCACGCCGATCGTCCGGTCGGCGTTATCCGAAAAGCTCCAGGCCAGCGCGGCCCTGACATTGGGCAAATGGTCGGCATAGGGAAGGAAGCCGCCCGCGGTCTGCATGCCCGTGGATTTGAGCGCGATGTCGCGCAGGAAGTCGCGGAAATATTCGGCGTGAGCGCGCGCGACACGGGGCGCTTCGCCGTTCTCGACGAGCTTCGCGCCGGCGAAGGCGCGGGTGGTGTCGAGCAGACGATAGCGCAGCCGCCGCTCCGCAGGTGAGGTTGCGATCAGCGATTTGGAGAGCAGGTTCGAGATCGCCTCGACCGCCTCGGGCTCGCTGATGCCCTGGCTGGACGCAACGGCGAGCGCGGCCTCCATCGTGAATGGCCCGACGAACACCGACAAACCGCGCAGCGTCGCGCTTTCGGCCGCCGGCAACAGATCATAGCTCCAGGCGAGCGCCGCGCTCAGGGTCTGGTGCCGCGGGATCGCGGTACGGCGTCCCCGCCACAGCAGCGCGAAGCGGCTGTCGAGCAGCGAGGCGGTTCCGGCAATGCCATAGGCGTTCACGCGTCCGGCGGCGAGCTCGATCGCGAGCGCGATGCCGTCCAGTCGCCGGCAGATCTCGGCGACAAGCGGTGCATCCTCCTCGCTCAGTTCGAATTCGCCCAGGCTCTCGGCAATGCGTTCCACGAAGAGCTGGCTTGCGGGATAGGCAAGGATCTCGGCGATGCCGAGCCCGTCGCGCTGGGGCGGGCAGTCCAGCGGAAACAACCGGTGGACGCGTTCGCCTTCGGTGCGAAAGGATTCGCGGCTGGTGGCGAGAATGTGCAGCTCGGGCGCCTCCTGGACGATGTGCTCGGCCAAGGGCGCGAGCTCGTCGATGATGTGCTCACAGCTGTCGAAGATCAGCAGCATCCGACGGTTGCGCAGCACCGTCAGCAGGCCCGGCATCGGGTCCTCGGAATTGACGGTCAGGCCGAGCGTGGCGGCGATGGTGCTTGGAACGAGCCTGGCATCCGTCAGCGCGCCGAAATCAACGAAGTTGACCTGACCGTCGAAGGCCTGGAGTTCGCGATGCGCGACGGCGAGCGCGACGGAAGTCTTGCCAATCCCGCCGGGGCCGACAATTGTCACGAAGCGATGCTGCGCAAGCTCGGTGGAAATCCGCTCGACCGCGTCGTCTCGTCCGATCATCCTGGCAAGCGGCGGCGGGAGTATGTGAGGCGACGGGACGGCCGGGCTTGTCCGCATCTCCGGCGATTCGGACCGGACCAGCGGGCCCGCGAAGCAATAGCCACGGCCGGGCACATTGACGACATAGCGGGAGCCTTCACCGGCATCCCCCAAGGCCTTGCGTAGCGTCGTGATGTGGAAGCGCAGGCTGCCTTCATCGACCGTCACGTCGGCCCAGACGCGCTTGATCAACTCACGCTTGTCGATGACCTCGCCGGCGCGCTCGACGAGAAAAATGAGGATGTCGAGTGCGCGGCCGCCGAGGTGAAGCGGAGCGCCGTCCTTCTCGAGCAGGCGCGACCTTGCGTACAGCCGGAATGGCCCGAAGGAAATCGCCGCATCCTGGTCGTTAGTGTCCACCACGCGCCAATGAATCCAGTGAAGGGGCTGTTGTCCGCATCCTGATCTAGCAGAACGAGGTTATGAGTAAACTGGTCGAAAGTGGCGAAATCGCGCGGCAAGTCATTCGGCCGCACCGGGATGATGCGTGACAAATTTCGCTTAAACGCGAGCGGCTTGGGAAGCGATCGGGACGACCCGTCAGCGTGCTTGACCGTCGAGAGGACGGTCTGGCCGCCAACTTGTGCCGCCGATCATAACAAAATCTTGCAACGTCTAACGAGCAAAACGCGCGCGGTGCATCCAGTATACGCTTCGAATTAGGTCCTAGATCCAACGGGGAGGCTATCATGTCCGCTATCGGCTTGGAGACGAGCGACCATTTCGTTCGTTCTCAGCACATTGCCAGCCTTGATGATCAGTCGCGTGACTGGGAACTGGTGCTGCGGGAATCCCACCATCGGATGAAGAACACGCTGACGCTGCTGGGTGCGTCAGTCCGCCGCGACTTCTCGCGGCCGGGTACCAGGGATATGTCGGGCGCGGTGGACCGGTTCGAGCAGCGCATCGTCGCGTTCGGCAGGCTCTATCAGCTTTTGTCCGACAGCGACAGTCTGACCGCCGTCTCCGTCGAGGCCTTCTTCGAAAACCTGTGCGAGGCGCTCTCCGAGGCAGTGCTGGAACCGGCCGGCATCCGCTGCGAGGCAGCGATCGAGAGCGGGGCGCTGCCGGCATCGCAGTGTCATCGGCTGGCGTTGATGCTGACGGAGCTGGTCACGAATGCCGCCAAACATGCCTTCCCGAACAGGAACGATGCGCTGATCCGGATCGAAATGGCCAACCGCGACGGCGCCTGGCTCTGCACGGTGGCTGACAACGGCATCGGCGCGACCGGTCCGCTTCAGGGCACCGGCAGCCGCATCCTTGAAGGGCTCGCACGCAGTATCGACGCGCGGTTGCAGGGCGAGGCGAACCAGGGCGGCACACGCGTGACGATCGTGATGCCCACTGCCGCTTGAAGCTCGCTTCAATTTCAACTCAGGGAGTTCGACATGGCCGGCACCGAAATCGACCGCGACGCCGCGGCGAGGTCTCCGAACACGTCTTCGACATCGCGTGGCGTTGATCTGAAGCTCGAGATCGTCGTCATCCCCGTGTCGGATGTCGACCGCGCCAAGGCGTTCTACACGCGCCTCGGCTGGCGATTGGACGCCGATTTTGCCTCAGGTGACGAATGGCGCGTGATCCAGTTCACGCCGCCGGGTTCGGCCTGTTCGGTGATCTTCGGCAAGAACGTCACACCGGCAGCGCCCGGTTCGGCGCGCGGGCTGTACCTGATCGTCTCCGATCTGGCGGCGGCGCGACAGGATCTGCTCGACCGTGGCATCGCGGTGAGCGCACCATTCCATGGTGCGGGCGACGTTCACGCCGGTCCGGACGAGCCGTATCTGTTCGGCAGCGTCCGGGTCAGCGGTGCTGACCCGAAGCGCGGCAGCTACAGCTCGTTTGCCTCGTTCAGCGATCCCGACGGTAATGGCTGGCTGTTCCAGGAGGTCACGACGCGACTGCCTGGACGCATCGCTGGTGACGGCACGACGTTTGCCTCAACGGCCGATCTGGCCGCAACCCTGCGACGTGCCGCTGTCGCGCATGGTGAGCACGAGAAGCGCATCGGCGGACACGACGAGAACTGGGCGGATTGGTACGCCGACTACATCGTCCGCGAGCAGGCCGGTCAACCGCTGCCCTCCTGAGTTGTAATGAACACATCGCCTGAATTCACAGACAGGGCGCGCGCCGATTGAACTCGTCGCGCGCCGAGTTGCTTCTGCATCGCGCGTATCGTCATCGTCGCTCGCTTTCCTGCATCCCCCGGACTCGCAACGGCTAACGCGGCCTAACAACCGATAACGAGCTAATTGCCAGGACCTGCGCCAATCTCTCCTCACGACGAACCGACGCGTCGATTTCGAATTCGGTTGGCGTCACCGACCAAAGCCAGGGAGATCCGACATGACAACGCAAGCACGAGCCGACATACTCAATCCCGACCGCCGTCAATTGCTGAGCCAGGCCGCAATGACCGCGGTTGCCGCCAGCGTGGCGAGCCTGCTGCCGCTGCGTCCGGCAAAGGCCGCTCCAAGCGGCGCCATCCGGCCGTTCCGCGTCAGCGTACCCGAGGAAGATCTGCTTGACCTCCGCCGCCGCCTCACAGCGACACGCTGGCCGGATCGCGAGATCGTCGCCGACGAATCGCAGGGCGTGCAGCTCACGACGCTTCAGCAGCTCGTGCGGTACTGGCAGAACGAATACGACTGGCGCAAGATGGAGGCGCGGCTGAACGCCTTGCCGCAATTCGTCACCGAGATCGACGGCGTCGACATCCACTTCATTCACATCCGCTCCCGCCACGAGAACGCGCTGCCGATGGTCGTCACGCATGGGTGGCCGGGCTCGATCATCGAACAGATGAAGATTGTCGGCCCGCTCACCGATCCCACCGCGCATGGCGCGAAGGCTGCGGATGCATTCGACCTGGTGATCCCCTCGCTTCCCGGCCACGGCTTCTCCGGCAAGCCGACGGAGCTCGGCTGGGATCCCCAGCGCATCGCGCGCGCCTGGATCGTGCTGATGAAGCGCCTCGGCTACAACCGCTACGTGGCGCAGGGCGGCGATTGGGGCAATGCCGTCACGGAGCAGATGGCGGTGATCGCACCGCCGGAGCTGCTCGGCATTCACACCAACATGCCCGCCACCGTTCCCGACGACATCGCCAAGGCGCTTCAGCCCGGCGGGACGCGGCCGTCAAACCTCTCGGCCGACGAGCGCATTGCCTACGACCAGCTCGACGATTTCTACAAGCACGGCCTCGGCTACGCCTTCGAGATGTCGAACCGGCCGCAGACGCTCTATGGCCTCGTCGACTCGCCGGCCGGTCTTGCATCCTGGATGCTCGATCACGACGCACGCAGTGCTGCGATGATCGCGCGGGTGTTCGACGGCAAGACCGAAGGCCTGTCGCGGGACGACGTGATCGACAACATCACGCTCTACTGGCTCACCAACACCGCGGTGTCGTCGGCGCGGCTCTACTGGGAGAACAAGCTGGTGTTCTTCGCGCCCAAGCACATCAATATCCCGGTCGCCGTCAGCGTGTTCCCTGACGAGATCTATGCCGCGCCGCGCAGCTGGGCCGAGAAGGCCTATCCGAAGCTGATGCACTACAACCGCCTCGACAAGGGCGGCCACTTCGCGGCCTGGGAGCAGCCCGCGCTGTTCTCTGTGGAAATGCGCACCGCGTTCCGCCCGCTGCGCCAGTCGATCTGAACCGAGCAGGGGACGCGCGCTGCCGTGCGTTCCATTTTCGAACATACATGTCAGGAGTGCCAACAATGAACCGCCCCGTACAGATCTTCACCACCGAGGACATTCGCCTGGAGCGCCGCCTGCCGACATACTGGCGTGTCACCTTCGACATGCCGCCGGTGAACATCTTCGGTCCAAAGCACCTTCCGCTGCTCAACGACATCATCACCGCGATTGAGACCGATCCGGACGTGAAGGTGGTCGTATTCGACAGCGCCGTCGAAGGCTTCTTCATCACGCATTACGACTTCCTGGCGCCGCTTGAGGACTCGCTTCGCGTTCCACCCGGGCCGACCGGCCTGCAGGCGCTGCCCGACATGCTGGTGCGCCTCAGCCGCGCGCCGGTCGTCTCCATTGCCTCGATCCGGGGCCGTGCGACCGGGGTCGGCAGCGAGCTCGCGCTGGCGAGCGACATGCGCTTTGCCAGCCGCGAGAAGGCGATCCTGTCGCAATGGGAGGTCGGCGCGGGACTCGTGCCCGGCGGCGGACCGATGGCCCGGTTGCCGCGGCTGATGGGCCGAGGCCGCGCGCTCGAAGTGTTGCTCGGTGCCGATGACATCCACGGCGATCTCGCCGAGCGTTACGGCTACGTGAACCGTTCGCTGCCGGATGCGGAGCTCGACGGCTTCGTCGAGGCGCTCGCCATGCGCATTGCGTCGTTCGACAAGGAGGCTATCGCCGAGACCAAGCGTCTCGTCGATGTTGCGAGCCTGCCGCCGGATGACGAGATCAAGCCGGAGTGGGACGCGTTCCTGGCCGCGCTCGGCCGTCCTGCCAGCCAGACCCGCATGAAGGCGCTGATGGCGCGCGGCTTCCACCGCGCCGGCGACGTCGAGAACCGGCTGGGCTTCCATGTGGGTCAAATCAGCGGCTAACGGAACCGCTGTGGCGTTCGGCCGGTTGGAGGAGTGACAGGCGGTCGTGCCAATGTCGCTTTCCTCCGCTACCGAGCGCCGGTGCCAAAGACCAACTTAAAAACCAACAAGGAGAATTGAGATGATCCGCAAGGCAACAGCAGTCTGGAAGGGCACCGGTCGCGACGGCACCGGCCATCTGTCGAGCGAATCCGGCGTGCTCGCCGGGACACCCTATTCGTTCAAGACCCGCTTCGAGAACGAGAAGGGCACCAATCCCGAGGAGTTGATCGCCGCGGCCCATGCCGGTTGCTTTACCATGGCACTGGCCTTCGGCCTTCAGCTCGCCGGCTTCACGCCGGACGAGCTGTCGACGGAAGCCGCCATCACGCTCGAGCCGGAAGGCAAAGGCTTCAAGATCAGCAAGTCGGCACTGACGCTTCGCGCCAAGGTGCCGAACCTTGACGACGCAGGTTTCGCCAAGATCGCCGGCGAGGCCGAGAAGAACTGTCCGGTGTCGAAGGTGCTCAACGCCGCGATCACGCTCGACGCCAAATTGACCTGATCCAACACAGGGAGCGGTGCCATGCCTCGCCAAGATCTCTCTCGCCAAGATCCGCCTCGTCAAGATCTGCCTCGCCAGCATCAGCCGGATGAAGACAGGTTCCGGGCGATTTTGCCCGAGGACATCGCTTGGCAACCGTTCCCTGCGTTCCCGCCGGGCGCGCGGCTGGCGGTGATGGTCGGCCATCCCAATGAACCCGGACCTTACGTGGTCCGGGTGAAGGTGCCCGGGGGCACGAAGCTGATGCCGCACAAGCATCCGGAAGATCGCATCTACACGGTCATGTCGGGTGTGTTCTACATCGGCCTCGGCGAGCGTTTTGATGGCGACCAGGTGAAAGCCTATCCGCCGGGCAGCGTCATCGTGCTGCCCGGCGAGACCTGGCATTTTCACTGGGCGAAGTCCGGCGAATACGTCACACAGGTCTCCGCCATCGGGCCGCTGGGCCTCGAATATCACGATGACCATGATGACCCGCGCTTGCATCCGGCAGCGGACAAGCGCTGACTATCTCGACGAAACCAATGGAGCATCAGATGACGACAGAGCGTGCAGTTTTGGCCGGAGGCTGCTTCTGGGGCATGCAGGATCTGATCCGCAGGCAACCGGGGGTGATCTCCACCCGTGTCGGTTACACTGGCGGGCATGTGAAGAACGCCACCTATCGCAATCACGAGGGCCACGCCGAGGGGATCGAGATCATCTTCAATCCCGCGAAGACGAGCTTCCGGACCATGCTGGAGTTTTTCTTCCAGATCCACGATCCCACCACGCTCAACCGCCAGGGCAATGATCTGGGCACGAGCTACCGCTCGGCAATCCTCTATACGAGTGACGAGCAGAAGAGAGTCGCCGAAGACACCATCGCCGATGTCGAGGCGTCAGGCCTCTGGCCCGGCAAAGTGGTGACCGAGGTCGCGCCCGCAGCGGAGTTCTGGGAAGCCGAGCCCGAGCATCAGGATTATCTCGAGCGCTATCCCGATGGCTACACCTGCCACTTCATCCGGCCCGACTGGAAGCTGCCAAGGCGCGCGGCCGCCGTGGGAGGCTAAGCGGATTGTCGCGTAAGGGCGCCGAGGGCCTTTGACGAGGAGTGCAAATGTGCGAACTCCCCTCATCGTACGATCACGAGAATTCCTCGGGGCTCAATGCGCCTCCGACCGGCGTCGGCAGATCACTGTCACCGCCTTGCGGGCGACCTCCCTCAGATCGGCGCGGCGTGCGCCGGCGCGGGCGCGGATGGCGATCGTCTGCATCGTGGCGGCGGCAAGGATCGCGAGTGCAGCCGGATCGGCCTCGCGATCCAGCTCGCCCTTGTCCTGCGCCAGGCGGAAGCGGGCCTCGAAATCGGCATCGATCGCGCGTAGTCCCGTCGCAACGCTGCTCCGGATCGCCGCATCCTCGGCGACTTCGGTCACCGCGGTACCGACCACGAAGCAGCCACGCGCTGATCCCTTGCCGGAAAAGTAGATCGACAGCGCCGCGTCATAGGCCAGCATCAGCGCTTCGTCCAAGGGATGGTCCCCTGCGAGAGCCTCGCGCGTTGCGGCGAGGCTGATCTCCCAATAGCGCGCCAACGCCTCGAGATAGAGCGCGTGCTTGTTGCCGAACACCGCGTAGAGGCTCGGTGGGCTCATGCCGGTCGCGGCCGCGACCTTGTCCAGGGACGTGCCGGAATAGCCCGTCCTCCAGAACGTTTCTGTCGCCCGCTTGAGGGCCGTCTCAGTGTCGTAGGCGGGTGGCCGTCCCCGGCGCGCCGGGCCCGTCTCGCTCTTTTTCCGTGCCATGTCGTTCGAACCTGGTTGCCATGTTCCACACGTATATTTGTATGGATCGTTATAAAAATCAATGGCCGCGCGGCTTGATCGCTGCATCGGGGTACAATATTTGTAACGAACGTTAGTAAATGAGATAGGGACGAGGACGATGGGTTTGAACTTTGCGCCAATCGCCGGCTGGCTGGGCGATCGCAGCTTCCGCGGGAGCGAGGCCGCCGCGCTGTGGTTCGGAGCGGATCTTGCCAGGCGGCTGCGCCGGCCCCTGATGCTCGTGGTGCCCGCCGCGGCTGCCGTGTTCGGCGCCTTCATGTATCTGGCGCAGGAACAATTTGTCTCGACCGACGATGCGTTCGTGCGCGCCGCGAAAGTCACCATCAACGCGCGGGTGTCCGGCCAGGCGGTCGAGATCGCCGTGCGCGACAACGAGCGCGTCCGGCAGGGCCAGGTGCTGTTTCGAATTGACCCGGAGCCCTACCAGATCGCCGTCGATCAAGCCGAAGCCCGGCTCGGCAGCGCGCGGCTCCAGATCGACTCCCTCAAGGCGACCTACCGCCAACAGCAGGCGGAGCTGCAATCGGCGAAGGACTCGGCCTCTTTCGACGAGCGCGAGTTCGACCGCAAGAGGATGCTGGTCGCCTCCGACTTCACGCCGCGCGCGGTCTACGAGCGGGCCGAGACCGATCTCAAGGTCGCGCGCCATCGGGTGGCATCGATCGAACAGCAGATCGCCAATACGGTCGTCGCGCTCAACGGTGACCCCGACATCGATGTCGACCGCCACCCGACGGTCCGCGCGGCCAGGGCGCAGCTCGATCGCGCGCGGCTCGACCTCTCCTACGCCACGGTGAAGGCGCCCGACGACGGTATCGTGACCAAGGTCGACGATCTGCAGATCGGCGGTTTCGTCAACGCGGGCGCGCCCACGTTCTCACTGATGTCGAGCCGGGACGTCTGGATCGAGGCGAATTTTCGTGAGACGGGCCTGACCCACATGCGGCCGGGCCAGGAGGCGAGGATCGACGTCGACGCCTATCCGGATGGAAAATTCAAGGCGCATATCGTCAGCATGAGTCCCGGCACCGGGTCGGACTTCTCGATCCTGCCGCCGGAGAATGCGACCGGGAATTGGGTCAAGGTCGTGCAGCGGCTGCCGGTGCGCCTCGAGCTCGACGATTCCGATCCGACCCGGCCGCTGTTCTCCGGCATCAGCGTGACGGCGCGGGTCGACACCGGCCATCGTCGCAACTGGCTGCATCTGCTCCAGCCTGCGCTTGCGACGGAGGTCAAATGAGTACGACCCTCCCATCGACCGCGACCGGCGGTCATCATGCAATCTCGGCGGCCGCCCTGATGGCGACCTACATGCAGGCCGTCAACATTTCGATCCCGAACGCCGCGCTGCCGCACATCCAGGCCACGCTCTCGATGGCCAATGACGAGGTCGGCTGGGTGTTCTCCTCGTATATCGCTGCAAGCGCCGTGACCATGTCGATCACCCAATGGCTCGCGGGACGCTATGGCCGCAAGGCGGTCTATCAAGCAGCCCTTGCCGTCTTCACGCTTGGTCTTGTCCTCGACACGCTGGCGACGACGTCGATCCAGTTCGTGCTGGCGCGGATTCTTCAGGGCGCGGCCAGCGGACCACTTGCGCCGCTCTCATTGGCGATTCTGCTAGAGGCGACGCCGGCGGCGCGACAAGCGCGCATGGGCCTGGCATTGACGGTCTGCTCGCTGCTCGGCATCAGCACCGGCCCCGCTCTTGGTGGCTGGCTCAGCGAATATTACGGCTGGCCGTCGATCTTCTATGTCAGCCTGCCCATGACGGCCTTCATCGCCTTGACGATGGCGCTGTTGCTGGGCGAGAAGCGGGCAGAGCGGAGCCAGCCCTTCGACGTCTTCGGCCTGACGACCTTCTCCGCCGGCATGATCGGGCTGCAGATGCTGCTGGATCGCGGCGAGCGCCTCGAATGGTTCGCCTCGACGGAGATCTGGGTTGAAGCGATCGCCTCGGTCCTGGGATTCTATCTCTTCATCGTGCACGTTCTGACGAAGAAGGAACATTTTCTCCGCACGGCGCTGTTCAGGGATCGCAATCTCGTCCTCTCGACGGTGATCTCCTTTGCGCTCGGCTTCGTCCTGCTGCCGACATTGGCATTGACGTCCCCGATGCTGGAGGAGTTGCTCAACTACCCTGTCGATACCACCGGCTACATGAGTATGCCACGCGGCGTGGCGCTGGTGGGAGCGCTCGTGCTGACGAGCCTGGTTCCGGGACAGGTCGACTACCGGCCGTTCCTCATGGGTGGAATGGCGCTGGTGGTCTATGCCAACTGGCTGATGCTCGGCTATTCGCCGGCGATGGATTGGCGGCCGGTCGTCGAAGCAGGTTTCCTCCAGGGCGCAGGTCTCGGCATGTTGTTGCCGGCGCTGGTGAGGGCCGCGTTCGGAACGCTCGATCCGAAGCTTCGCCCTGAAGGCAGTGCGCTGATCAACCTGTCGCGCCTTTACGGCAGCACCATCGGCATCGCGGTGGTCCAGCTGTTCTTCTATGCCAACACTCAGGCCGTGCATATCGCGCTCGCCAAGCATCTCACGCCTTATCGTGTCGCGGCGAATGTCACGGGCCCGATCGGGAAGCCAGGCCTTGCCGCCCTCAACGGCATGGTCACGCGCCAGGCGGCCACGGTCGCGGTCATCGATCAGTTCGAGATCCTGATGTTCGCCATGCTCGTCGTGATCCCGCTGGTGTTCTTTCTTCGTAGGCCGCGTCCCGTCGGCTAACGCCGGAGAGTCGTGAAAAAGTGTCCGCAACCTCGATCGCTTGGTCCGCATCGCGCGGCCAGCAGTCAACAAGGAGTATCACCATGACGACCTCCGATTCACTTCGTTACACGAGAATTCCCACGCATGAGGCCGTGACGATTCCCGCAGTCGGATTTGGCACGCTCATTCCCGATCCGCACGTGACCCGGCAGGCCACCAGGGCTGCATTGGAGGCCGGATTTCGACATCTCGATTGTGCCGAGCGCTATCGCAACGAAGCGGCCGTCGGCGAGGCGATGCAGGATGCGTTCAAGGCGGGCACGCTTCGGCGCCAGGACCTGTTCGTTACGACGAAGCTATGGAACACCAATCATCGGCCGGAGCGGGTCAGGCCTGCCTTCGACGCCAGTCGCAGACGGCTGCAACTCGACGAGATCGATTGCTACATCATCCATACCCCCTTCGCCTTTCAACCCGGTGACGAGCAGGACCCGAGGGACGCGAGTGGCCATGTGATCTATGATTCAGGCGTGACGTTGGCGGAGACATGGGGGGCGCTAGAGCGCCTCGTCGACGAGGGGCACTGCAAGTCGATCGGGCTGTCGGACATCACCTTGGCGAAGCTGCGCGAGATCGTCGAGGTCGCGCGGATCAGGCCTGCCATGGTGCAGGTCGAATCGCATCCGTACCTGCCCGAATGGGACCTGCTCGACTTCTGTCGGGAGCATGGAATTGTGCTGCAGGCGTTTGCCGCGCTGGGACACGCCATGAAGCCGAACCTCCTCGCTGACCCCGTGATCACCGCCATCGCGGAACGCCTGCACAAGACGTCGGCTCAAGTCGCCCTGGCCTGGGCCGTCCAGCGCGGCACGGCTTTCCTGACGACCTCAACCAATCCTCGGCGGATCGAGGAAAACTTCGATATTTCGACGCTGCCTGAAGACGCCATGCGGGAGATGCGGGACCACATCACGACGAATGTCCGCTTCAACACAGTGGTCGAGACCGGCGTGCCCGGATTCATTCCGCGGGCAGGATGAGCGAGCGGTGTGGTACGAAGGCCGAAGGCCTTCGGCCGGCCTCGTCAAGTCCGGAGTTGCGCGATCAAATCGCGCGCGCTGCGGATATCGGCGATGCCGGCGCCCTCGCTGAACGGCCCGCATGCACGTTCGAGAATTACCAGGGCTTCTGCATTCTGGCCGGCTCCGATCATGAACCGCGCGAGGCTGATCGCCCCGCGCAGCTCCCAGAATCGCGCGCCCTGCTGGTTGGCAATGTCCATGGCCTCGCGAAAGCGCGCCTCGGCGCCCCCCGCATGCCGCGGGCTGTTGAGCAACAATTCGCCCTTGATGCGGATCAGTTCCGGCAGATACCACAGCTCCTGCCGGTCGTTGCAGCGGGTCAGGACGTCCTCGATCACGTCGAGGCCACGGTCGACCTGGTGGGCCTCGCCGGAGCACGCGGCGAGTTCGCCGAGCAGCGGAAGAAAGCGCGGCAGGAAACGCGCATCGCCGGCGCGATTGAGCTCTTCGCGCAGCAGCGGCAGGCCGGTTGCGACGTCGCCACGCCTTACGATGACCGCCGCGTTGAAGGCCCGTGCCCACAGGCCCCACAGCCGGATGGCGTGGCGCTCGGTGTGTTCGAGCAGCTCGCTGCCGTGGCGCTCCGCGGCCTCGAAATCGCCGGACCAGAAGGCGATCGGGCAGGCGGCTTGCCCCAGCACGCTACAGAAAGTCAGCGCGTGGCCGTTGGCACGACCTTCCTCGATGTTTCGGGTGGCGAGCGCCTGAGCCTGATCGGCGAGGCCCTGAAGCCACAGGATGCGGGCCCGGAAATATTGCGTCGATATCCTGAGGTCGAGCGGGAAGATCTTCGGCTTCTCCGCCAGCACATGCAGCGACGCGTTCACGCGGTCGATGCGCAGCCGTGCGTCGTTCTGATCGCCGAGATAATGCAGCGCCACCGCCATCAGCCGGTCGCCCAGCATGAGATCGGTCCTGTCCGGCGAGTTCGCCGCTGCATTCGCAAACCGGTCGGCGAGCGCACGGGCCTTGCCGAACTGTCCGTTGTTGAACTGGTCGATGCACAAGCCCCAGAGCGCGCGCAGCCGGAAGTCCTTGTCGTCGAGCCTGTCAGCCAGCTCCAGGGTCGTCTCGAGGATCGGACGCGCCTCGCGGGCGCGGCCCTCGCCATACATCAGCGACCAGCCGAGCGCCGACAGGAGTTGCATGCGAATGCGATCGTCGCCGCCGCTGTCGCCGAGCGCGGTGAGCGCCGTCTTGGCGCGCTCGCGGCATTCGGCGAACAGGGACAGGCGGACCCACAGCGTGACGGCAGCCGCCGTCAGCGCGATCCCGAGTGCGGCGTCACCGTCGGGCCCGAAGGCCCAGTTCAATGCGGCGCGCACATTGTCTAGCTCCGCGCCATAGATGCTCAGCCATTCCGGCAGCGGCGTCGATGTATCGGCCTCCGCGCGCTCGAAGAAGTCGCGAAAATGCTCTGCATGACGGCGCGCGAACTGACCGGTCTCGCCGAGCTCGTTCAGCTTTCCATGCGCATAGGTGCGTGTGGTGTCGAGCAGGCGATAGCGCAACGTTCGCGAGCCGGATGGCGAGATCAGCGATTTGGTGACGAGGCTGTCGATCGCCTCCAGCGTTTCGGACGCGCCGAGGCCGTCGCCGGCGGCTACCGCGGCAGCCGCCTCCGGCGCGAAGGGCCCGGCAAAGACCGACAGGCGTCGCAGCGTGGCACTCTCGGCGGGAGGTAGCAGATCGTAGCTCCAGTCGAGCGCCGCGGCGAGCGTCTGATGTCGTGGTACGGCGGTGCGCCGACCCCGCCACTGCAACGAGAAGCGGCTGTCGAGCAGCGACGCCGTGCCGGCAATACCGTACGCATTGACACGGCCGGCCGCGAGCTCGATCGCGAGCGCAATGCCGTCGAGGCGCCGGCAAATGCTCGCGACGAGCGGCGCTTCTTCCGCACTGAGCTGGAACGGACCCGAGCTCTGCGCAATGCGCTCGACGAAGAGCTGGGCCGCGGGGTAAGCGAGGACCTCGGCGACACCCAGGTCCTCGCGCTCCGGCGGGCAATCCAGCGGGAACAGGCGGAAAATCCGTTCGCCGTCGCTCCGGAACGACTCGCGGCTGGTTGCGAGAACGCGAAGCTGCGGTGTGTCGCGAACGATGCGCTCGACGAGCGGCGCCAACGCATCCAGCACATGCTCGCAGCTGTCGAAGATCAGCAAGGCTGGGCCGGTCTTCAGAAATGTCAGCAGGGCCGGCGTCGGATCCTCCGCGCTGATGGTCAGTCCCAGTGCGGAGGCGATGGTGGTCGCGATATGGCTGGCGTCCCTCAGCGGACCGAAGTCGACGAAGAATACGCGCCCGCCGAAATCCGCCGATCTGCGATGCCCGACGGTGACGGCGACGGCGGTCTTGCCGATGCCGCCGGGGCCGACCACCGTCATGAAGCGATGCAGCGAAAGCCCGTTCGATATCTTCTCGACGATCTCCTCCCGTCCGACCATTTTCGAGAGCGGCGAGGGAAGGGAACGGGGAGGTGCGATGTTCACGGCGGGCTGAGCGGCCGGCGGGGCCGCGTGAGCGAGCGAGGCGACAAAGCAGTAGCCGCGGCCGGGCACATTGACGACATAACGGGCCGACTTGCCGGTATCGCCCAGCGCCTTGCGCAGTGCCGCGACGTGGAAGCGCAGGCTGCCCTCGTCGACATTGACGTCGGCCCAGATGCGCTTGACCAGCTCTCTCTTGTCGATGACTTCGCCGGGGCGCTCGGCGAGGAAGATCAGAATATCGAGCGCGCGGCCGCCGACGTGAAGCGGCGAGCCCTCCTTCTCCAAGAGCCGCGACTTCGGAAATAGTCGAAATGGCCCAAAGGAAATGGCCGAGTCTTCGGTACGATCTGGCACGCGCCATTGCCCCCGCAACGGGAGTCAAAATGTATTACTTTTTGGTCTATCAGAACGAGGCGTACAGTAAACTGGCCGAAAGCAGTGGGCAGAGCTGGTAGCCCTGCGCGCATGGCTTCGATCGGTCGGTCCGCCGAAATAACCCTTAAGAAGTAAAGGGTTATGGTGACATGACAGGGCGATGACACCGGTGCCCTCACCCGGATGGCGCATTGACGGCGGTAGCAGATTGCTGAGACTGGATGGTTCGGGAGCCGGTCCCGCCTCGACATCGACTTCCGGAATTCGAACATGGCTTCCTTCTCGCGGCGACGATTCGTCCATGCGCTATCGGGCGCAGCGGCGCTGGCGGCGATCCCGCGCAGCGGACAAGCCGCTGATTATCCGTCTCGTCCCATTCGCCTGGTGCTTCCGTACGGAGCCGGCGGAGCGGGGGACCAGATCGGGCGTCCCTGGGTGGACAAGATGTCGTCGCTGCTTGGGCCGACCTTCGTGGAGTATATCGGCGGTGCGGGCGGCGCGATCGGGGCTGCGACGGTCGCGCGCGAGGAGCCCGACGGCTATTCGCTGCTGCTCGGCAATGGTAGCACCCAGGTCATCATTCCCCTGACCTCGAAAAATCCCGGCTATTCCGTCGACGATTTTCGCGCCATCTATCGCTTGATCAGCAGTGCACTGGTTTTCGCGGTCCATCCGTCGGTGCCTGCCACGGATCTGCGTGAGCTGATCGCCTACGCGAAGGCCAATCCGGGAAAGCTGTCCTACGGGACACCCGGCATCGGCACCGGCAATCATCTGGTTGGCGAATCCTTCAAGCAGCAGGCCGGCGGGCTGGATATCGTCCACGTTCCGTATCGGGGCATCTCGCAGGCAACCAACGACCTCGTCAGCGGTCAGATCTCGCTGATCATTGCCGTCATGTCCGTTCAATTGCAGCAACTGGCTCAAACCGGGAAAGTGAGGCTGCTGGCGGTCACCACCGAAACGCGGCTGAGCGGGGCGCCGGAGATTCCGACCGCCGTTGAATCCGGCATGCCCGACATCCGCTACGGGGGATGGTTCGGCCTGTTCGCGCCCAAGGACACGGACGATGCGGTCATCGACAAGATCGCGCAAGCGACACGTCTCGCCATGGCCGATCCGGCGCTTCAGGCAAGCTACCGCGCGCAGGGCATGGAGCCGGACGGCGATTCGAGCCCGGACAAATTCCAGCGTATTGTCGATGCGACGACGGCAAGCCTGGCGCCCGTGATCAAGTCGATCGGGCTGAGCAATTTGTGAGGCCGCTCAGGCCTCCACGCGCGACGTCTGCCGGCCCTCCGCCGTGACGATGCGGGCCGACAGCGTGACGAGACCCATCAGCGCGGCCAGAAGCCAGAATGCAGTCGGCAATCCGCCAAGGCGTGCGACGAAGCCGACGCCGGCGGGGCCGATCAGGATGCCGGCATAGCCGGCTGTCGTGATTGCGGCGACGGCGAGCCCCGTCGGCATCACCGTTTGCCGCGCCGCCCGGCGGAACAGCACCGGCACGAGATTCGATGCACCGAGGCCGATCAGCAGGAAGCCGCCGATGGCGACCGCCGCTACGGGCGCCATGAGTAGGACTACGAAGCCCGCGATTGCAATGATGCTGCCCCAGAACAATGTCGTGCGATCCCCGATGCGTGCAACGACAGCGTCGCCGCCGAGCCGCCCCGCGGTCATCGCGATCGAGAACACGATGTAGCCGATCCCGCCTTGCGTCTCCGAGACGAGGCCCGCGCCGATGACGAGCAGCGCCCCCCAATCGAGCATCGCGCCCTCGACGAGGAAAGTGATGGCGCCGAGCAGCGCTAGCAGGAGCACGGAGCCATGCGGCAGCACGAAGAGCGGTCCGTCCAGCACCTGCACCGAACGAAGCAGGCGCGGCCAGGCCGCCAGCATCGCGACCAGCATCAGCACGGAGCAGATCAGCGTGCAGGCGAGCGCGCCGAGTTGCAGCGAAAGCAGCGCAGTCATCAAGGCTGATCCCGCGAAGCCGCCGATGCTGAACAGCGCGTGGAAGCCGGACATCAGCGGGCGGCCCGCGTCGCGCTCCACCTCGACCGCGTGGATGTTCATGGCGACGTCGATGGAGCCGAGCGCGGCGCCGAAGGCGAACAGGGCCAGCGCCAGCGTTGCCGGCGAGCTCGCGATCGCCAGCAGGGGCAGCACCAGCGCCAGACCGAGCCCGCCCGCAATGATGATCGGCTTGCTGCCGTAGCGCGCGCTCATGACTCCGGTCAGAAGCATCGCGACGACCGAGCCGATGCCGAGGCTGAGCAGGAGCAATCCAAGAACGCCGTCATCGACGCCGAGCCGCGTCTTTGCGAACGGCACCAGCGGCGCCCAGCACGCGATGCCGAAGCCCGCGACGAGAAAGGCGAGCCGCGTCGCGAGGCGCGTTGCCGGCCGGTCGGCAGAATGCATGGGAACTCCGGGGAAGCAGTGGCGGGGCGATCGACAAGCCCTGAGATTGCCGCGCCTTTATGTCCGAGGCATGCTCGAATTGTCGCAGACTGTGCTCAACAACGGCGCGACGTCAACCTAGGTTCCGAAGCGTGTTGCGTTCGGGACGATATTCGTAAGCGCGCCGCCGGATTCGCGAGCGCGCCGCCGGGCCCGGCCGTCGGGCAAAACACCGGGTCATTCCGAGCTGCGCCGGTGTCAAGCCGCGCTTGCAAGAATATTCCACTTTACCGAAATTCGGAAATGGCGTATGTGTCGCCCATCCCGGCTCACCAAGAGGGGCGATCTTGTGTCGTCACGTGTCATGTGTCGCGAGCCGGGCTTGCGGTGGACGCGACAGCGTCGGGCGCGAGAGGTTAAGGGCAGGGCGGATTGCTCTCCGTGAGCCCAGAACTTCGTGCCGGATGAGCGGCGCTGTCAGGTTCGTCTCGTCTGTAAGTTTCCGGCTCCGTCGACAGGGCTGGAAAAACTGCGGCGAAATGGCGGGCCGTGCGTACGGCAAAACCGTGTGGTCCTTTCCGCAAGCGCTGTTTTCGGCCGGTTAAAAGCGGTGAAAGTACCTGAAACTAAAGGTATATTTCGGTTTTAGTCGCACTAACGAAAGGCCCGCCCGAACCTGCCGGGCCCTATCAGGCCCTAGTTTCACATCCTGCCGTTGGGCGCGAGTTGGAGTTCGGGAAGCTTAAGCCGCTCGAACGGCCTGAGGATCGCGGCGCGCCCCATGCGGTGGCCCTGCGATCCGCGCGCGCTGTACGGCCTTCCCGGGCCTGCGCTGCGGCCCGGTTGCCGTGGTTGGCCCGAATGAACGGACTACTTTTTCTGCTCGGTGGTGGTTGTAGTGGTCGGGGTGCCGTCGCGCGCGTCCCGTCGCTCGTCGCGTCCTGTGCGCCGGTCTTGACGCCGTTCTGTGCGTCCGGTCCGGCGTTCCTGGCGCCTTTCTGTTCGCCCGCTTCGCCGCTCCTGACGGCGCTCTGTCCCAGACATCGGCGCGTCTGCGGGCGGCGTCGTGGGCGTGGCGGGCGCCGTGGTGGTCTGAGCTTCCGCCTCTGACACCGCCAAAATTGCGGGCGAGGCCATAAGCCCAAACACGGCCGCGTATCCAAGGAAAGTGAGTGCGTTGCGACGACAGACCTGTTTCGGCTCCGAACGTTCACTCATCGTCAGGCTCCCGGTTGCTGTTGCCCCAGAGCATGGCACCTGAGGTCGAGAGCCGGCGCTTGATCTAGATCAAATAGGCGCAGTTGCACCCGGCAGCGTGCCAACGTCGTCAAAGATTACTTTTTGGTCGGCCCGCTGCTCTCATTTACTTCGTCAGCTTCAAGCCACGCTGGAATTTCCGGCGACGGGATTGACGTTCTCGGCAGGTGGGGGATCATGGTCCCCGCGGTGACGACCAATCCCTCGTTGAATTTGGTTCGCGCAAAATCCTTCGCTTCTGCTTCGGTTTCAAACGTCTTGGTTAAGCGCGGATGTCGCCGTCTTAACAGCGTGCCATCCGGCGGCACTTCAAAAGTGACGTACCAAGTGTGTTTCATGCCGTGATGCCGCCCCCGGTATCGGTCGCCTGCGCCCGCGCCGGGGGCGATAAAAAAGCCGCCACCGGGACGAAGCGGTGACGGCTTCTTTCTCGCTCGTGACCGCGAAACAAGTCTTTACCGCCCCGCCCCAACGCGATTGACGCCGCCATTTGCATTGCCACCGGCGTTATGACGGACCGCAGCGCGCGC
>NZ_JBVVPO010000018.1:100540-133059 GCF_055811795.1 Bradyrhizobium sp. MI1.7 | reverse complement strand
GGCAACGTGCTGGCGTCGAACGGCTCGGTGGTGCCGAAGTTCAAGGCCCAGATCGAGGCCGGCGGCCCCGTGACGGTGACGCATCCCGACATGGTCCGCTACTTCATGACCATCCGCGAGGCCTGCGATCTCGTCATCACGGCGGCAACGCATGCGCTCGGAACGCAGCGCCCCGATGTCTCGGTCTACGTGCTCAACATGGGCCAGCCGGTGAAGATCGTCGATCTCGCCGAGCGCATGATCCGCCTCTCGGGGCTCCAGCCCGGCTACGACATCGAGATCGTGTTCACCGGGATGCGGCCGGGCGAGCGCCTGCACGAGATCCTGTTCGCCTCCGAGGAGCCGACCCGCGAGATCGGTGTCGCCGGCATCATGGCCGCGCAGCCGAACGAGCCGCCGATGCAGACGCTGCGCAAATGGATCGCGGCGCTGGAGCAGGCGATCGCGCGGGACGATCGGGCCACGATCAAGACGATCCTGAAGGATGCGGTTCCGGAATTCGGATCGACCGCGGCCTGACATGCCTCACAGGTCTTAGATGAGCAACGATGAGCAATGATGAGCGAGAGTAAACCGGTCGTGCTGGTGACGGGAGCCAACGGTTTCATCGGCCGTCATCTTGCATCCGCGCTTCTGGGTGGGGGATGGGCGATGCGCGGAGCGGTCCGCAGGCCGGAGGCAATAGGGGACGCGGTCGTCATCGAATCGATCGGCCCGGAAACTGACTGGCGGGCTGCGCTTGCCGGTGTCAGCGCCATCGTCCATCTCGCCGCGCGCGTACATCACAAGCACGAGGAGCACGCGGTCAACCTTTATCGCAAAATCAATATCGAAGGCACCTTACACCTCGCGCGCAGCGCGGCGAGGGCCGGAGTGCGTCACTTCATCTTCGTAAGCACCGTTCTCGTGCATGGTCGCAGTAATGAGGGCCGCGCCCCCTTCAGCGAGGATGACGTCCTCACGCCACGCGGTCTTTACGGAATGTCCAAGGCTGTGGCCGAGGCAGAACTCAGGACGCTCGCACGCGACAGCGCTATGAAGATTTCGGTAATCAGGCCGCCATTAGTGTATGGTGCCGGCGCTAAAGGGAACTTTGCCCTACTGACACGAGCGGTCAATCTGGGATTGCCGCTGCCCTTTGCCGCGATCCGCAACCAGCGCGCCTTCCTGGCCGTGCAGAACCTCTCGTCGTTCATCCTGCACCGGCTAGCCCACCCCGATTCGATGAGCAATTTCGAGATCTTCCTGGTGGCCGACAGCCAACAAATCTCCACGCCCGATTTCATTGAGCGTCTGGGAAGGGCATCCGGAAAAAGCCCGCGGCTCTTCCGCGTACAACCCCAGTTGTTGAGCTCGCTCTTTAGAATGATCGGCCAGCAGGACACGCATGACAGCCTGCTCTGCTCGCTCGAGCTTAACATCTCCAAGGCCATTGCAACTGGATGGAAACAGCAGATTTCCCTCGACACCGGCTTACTACTTGCGTTGTCGGTCCAGAATGCGGGAGGTTTCCCCTCGGATTGTCATTGACACTTGGCCTAGGTCGGCTGGTGACCTCACACGGTTTACCGGCGACCTTGGTCCGACTTGGCTTTCGCCTCGATAGCCTCTGCGGCTCGCCGGCAATCCTCGGCCACCTTCAGATAGGAATCTCGCTCAAGGTCAGTCGTCGCGAGATCCGCTTGCTGCAAGCAGATGCGCTCCAACCTCCTAAACTCCTTTAGGTCCCTATCCACTCGTGCAACCCGCTTGGAAACGCCCAATCTGCACAATAATCTAGCAAACCAAAAAAGCGGCGGCAACGATTCAAACCTAAAAAGGCAAAACGCCGCTGACTTGTCAATTGCTAGCCCTTTCCCACGGTCGCTCACGTTGAACCCGGCAAAGCACCGCACCGGACCAACGAGACAAAAGCATGCGATAGGACCGGAAACTTATGCGGCCGAGTGAGATGACTTCGATAACCTGTAATTTCCGAGATAGAGGACATCGAGGCCCGAACAGAAGTAGGTGTGCAACGCTTCCAACGGAGCATTCACTGTCGGCTGCTCGTTGATGTTGAGGCTGGTGTTGATCAGGACCGGCAACGAGGTCGCTTTCGCGAACTCGCCGATCAGGCGGCTATAGAGCGGGTTGCTGTCCGCATGGACGCTCTGGATGCGCGCCGTGTTATCGACATGGACCACCGCGGGCATGGTCTCGGCGACTTTTTCATTGACCGGAAACGTCACCACCATGAAGGGCGCGTCGAACGTGTCCTCGAAATACTCGGCCTGGTGCTTGTACAGCACCGACGGGCAGAATGGACGGAATTCCTCGCGATATTTGATGGTGAGATTAATGCGGTCCTTCATGCCCGCATGCCTGGGATCGGCCAGGATCGAACGGTTGCCGAGCGCGCGCGGACCATACTCCATCCGCCCCTGGAACCAGCCGACAGTCTTTTGCTCCGTCAGGTCGGTGACGCAGCGCGACACGGGATCGTCGAGCAGCTCGAACCGTGCGCCGATCTTGTCCAGCGTCTCCCTGATCGTGTCGTTGGAGTATTCCGGTCCCCAATAGGCATGGGTCAGCGGCGCGATCGTGTGGCCAGCCTCCGCGCATTTCATCATCGCAGCGCCCAGCGCCACACCCGCATCATGCGGCACCGGCGGAACGTAGAGACGCTTCACGGACAGCTCGGCCGCGATCTCCATGTTCATCTTGCAGTTCAGGCCGACGCCACCGGCGATGCAGACGTCGCCGCAACCGGTCTCGGCGATCGCGGAGCGGATCACCTCGGTGGTGACGATCTCGAGCTGCTTCTGGCCGCTCGCGGCGATGTTGGTCAGCCGCTGGTCGAGCGGCGCACCACGCAGGCGCCGCGGCCCCAGAATCTCCTCCATCTTCTCGGTGAAGATTCGCTCCTGCCGCGTCGAGAAATCGCTGGTGAAGATCTCTGTGTCGCGCCGGCGCTTGTCGAGTTCGGGATCGAGCTCGTAATTGATGCCGGCCGGGCGCAATAACTTCGCAAACTTGTCGACATAGTCGGGGCTGCCATAGGACGACAAGCCCATGACCTTGTACTCGTCATTGGTCATCTGATAGCCGAGATACTGGGTCAGCATCCCGTAATAGAGCCCGAGACTATTGTTGCGGCCGAACCGCGTTAGCACGCGGAAGTCGTTACCGCGCGCATGCGCGACGAGGCCGGAGCTGGAATCGCCGGAGAAGTCGAAGCAGGCGACGGTCGCCTCGGAAAAACCGGATCCGTAGAACGAGCTCGCGGCGTGACAGAGGTGATGGTCGTAGAGCTCGATCTTCGGGCTGTGGCCAAACTGGTATTTGAAATATTCGGTGAGGCGCTGCGTGTAGTTCGTGTAGGTCTTCAGCGGCGAGCAGATCCAGTCGACGTCGCGCATGGTGATGCCGGCCTGCTTCAGGCAGTAGCCGATGGCACCGCGCGGAAGCTCTCCGCGCGCATGCTTGGCCAGCGTGAACCTTTCCTCTTCCGCGGCAGCAATCAGCTCGCCGTCGCGCAACAACACGGCCGCGCCATCATGGTGGCCGTGCTTGATCCCCGAGCTAATTCCGATCACGTACATTTGGAGCAACCTCTAGACGGCATCTATAGAAAGAAAGATTAGCGCAAACAAGGGCGTAGCTTTGCTCGATTTGCCCTGGTATTAGCTCTCGCTTGCGGTTACTTAGCTTCGGCGATATCATTCAAATTACTTTGGATGCAGACACAGTCAGTCGCTCAGGATCGAAGGGAGGGGGCAACTTGGGTCGGACATTAGGTAGCGCGGCGGCCATCTTCAGCGCATGGCTCATCCTCAGTATACTGACCTTCTCCGATGGCCCGCTGGATCCACCAATGATTGTTCAGTTGCTCTCCGGCGGATGGTAGGACGGCAAGAGCTCTTTGCTTCTCCCTGACATCCAATCTGCGAGCAGCCCCAACCATTCGTGAAATCCTCGATCGGTGCGACGCAATCCGTAGAGGGGACGATCAGTCAAATCGCTACCCGACGATCCAGGCGTCAGCCAATCCACCGGATACGGCTCGACGGAAAAACCGGCAGCTCGAAATAATGCGACCGATCGCGGCATATGATAAGCAGACGTAACAAGCAACCAACGATCCCCTGGTCTCGGAAGCGCAATAGCCTTCGTGAAACTTGCATTCTCAAAGGTATTGCGAGACTCTCTCTCGATGGTCACACGATCCATAGGCAATCCTAATCTTGAGAAAACATCCGCGGCGAAATCCGCTTCGCGCGCGCCATTTGTTAGGTTCGCACTCCCACCAGTAAAAATAACGGGAATCGCTGGATAACGCCGGGCGAGCTCGGCTGCCGCAATCAGGCGATCGGCCCCCGTTGGAAAGACGGCCACTCCTCGCGCATACGAAAGGTCGGCGTCGATACTACCCCCTAGCACGATAACCCCGGTCGGACTCCCTTGAGATCCATCCCAGACAGGGAAGCGACTCTCCAACGGGTCCAGTAGCCAAAAACCGATTGGCGATAACCCGCATAACACCAGAAGAATAGCCGAAAGAATCAACAAACGGCTGCCAAGAACGCGCAGACGGCACAACACAAGGAAGATGCCGATCAACGCAAGCACTACAATGAACGTTGATGGGGTGAGTAGCTCGCCAACGGTCTTCGAGAGAACAAAATACATTGCGCCCACTTTTCTACTTGCGAGCCAGCATAGGACCCCAGCGGAAACTATGTATACACCAGCGCGCCAATGTCGAAAGCCAGAAAGAGCCAACTGGCACAGCCGCGCGCGCCGGAGAAAAATGAGAGCCACGTCTCCGAGCTCCACGACTGGATGGACATTCATTCGAGAGCTTTTGTCGACGGAAAGAAGCAGCACGCGATGACTGTGCAGAAATTGGAAGAGTCCTTCCTCGCGGGACGAGCAACCATCATATGTCTCTTGGGTCTGCTCGCGGCGCTCTGCTGCCTGTCGCTTTTCGAGGTCTCCAAGCGGCTCGACTACATCCCCTTTCATCAGGAGCACCTCTTCGAGGCGGCTGCGATCGTCACGGCCTTCTCATGTGCGGCGATCGCGCTGTTTGCGGCCGCAAGGTTCAGCTTCGGCTATGTGACCGCACTTAGCCTTTTCACCATGATGGCGGGATTCCTCTGGATCAACACGTTTTCGAGATATCCCTACGATCACCGGCTCGCAAGCTTCTCTGCAATGGCGTCCTTCCTTGCCTTTCTCGCTGTGGCGATCGTATCGCCCGCTCTACCCAAGCGAAGATTTGAGCTCTCAGAATGCGCCTTGGGGAGGCTGCTGTTGGGCATCGAGATCCTGGCGCTCATCACGCTTCTGGCTGCATCGAAATACAATTTCCGGCTCGTGTCGCTCGAGCGCATCTACGATTTCCGTCAGGGCATCGATTTTCCGGCGCCGATACGCTACGCGATCGGCATCGCGCAGAGTGCATTGCTGCCGTTCGCCTTCGCGTCCCACTTGGAGCGCCGCCAAGCGAAGCGAGCCGCGTTCACCCTCCTGCTGATGCTAGCCTTCTATCCGATCACGTTGAGCAAGGCTGCCCTGTTTGCGCCTGCGTTTTTGCTATGGCTCCTGATCCTGGTCTCACTCTTCGAGGCCAGGATCGCCTCAATCCTGTCCCTTTTGCTGCCTCTTGCAATCGGCCTTGTCCTGACCAACCTGGCTCCGCCGGGACACGCCGGATTGTCCGAAGCCTTTTTCAAGGTGGTCAACATCCGCATGTTCGCCATCCAATCGAGCGCCCTGGACATCTACAATTCATTCTTTTCAGCTCACCCGCACACCTACTTCTGTCAAATATCGTTCCTCAAGCGCGTGATGGCGTGCCCCTACGACGCGCCCCTTTCGGTGGTGATGCAGAATACCTACACGATGGGATACATGAACTCGTCGCTGTTCGCGACCGAAGGCGTGGCATCGGTGGGCCTGTGGTTGGCCCCAATATCGGCACTGACATGCGGCGCCGTTTTCGCCTTTGCCAACTATGTCTCGTCCGGCTTGCCGTCCCGGTTCGTTCTGTTGTCGAGCGGGTTGATGCCGCAAATACTGACCAACACGCCATTGACTACATCGCTGCTGACGCACGGGGTGGTGATCATGATCGCACTATGGTGCGTGACGCCACGGCTAATCAGCGAGAAACAGCCGAACTAGCGGAGTCTCCTACTGGCCCGTCGGACGGGCCGATTTGCCCCGCAAGTCACACGTGCTCAAGCATTCGCCAGATTGCGTAGGTAGGTCGCGTAATCGCCCTTGCCCATATCGGCTGCCAGCCGCTCGAGTTGAGCGCGGTCGATATAACCTTCGTTGAAGGCGACCTCCTCCGGGCAGGCTATGCGAAAGCCCTGCCTCTTCTCGACTGTCGCGACGAACTCCGCGGCATCAAGCAGGCTTTCGGGTGTCCCCGCATCGAGCCAGGCGAAGCCGCGACCCAATCGCTCGACGTGCAGGTCCCCACGCTCGAGATAGAGCCTGTTCAAATCGGTTATCTCCAATTCGCCGCGCGCCGATGGCCTGATGCTCGAAGCCAGCCTTGCCACTTGCTCGTCGTAAAAATAAAGACCCGTGACCGCGAAGTTCGATTTCGGCTTCAGCGGCTTCTCCTCGATCGAGCGAGCTTTGCCCCCTTCATCGAATTCCACCACGCCATAGCGGTTTGGATCGGCGACTCGATAAGCGAAGATCGTCGCGCCACTCGTCCGGCCCGTGGCGTTGGCCAACAACTGATGGAGCCCTTGGCCGAAGAATATATTGTCGCCGAGGATGAGGGCCGAGCGCTCGCCCTCGACAAAATCCGTGCCAATGATGAAAGCCTGCGCAAGACCGCCCGGCTTCGGCTGCTGCGCATAGGAAAGCGACAGGCCCCATCGGTTCCCATCGCCAAGGAGGGCCTGGAATTGCGGCAGGTCGTGGGGCGTCGAGATGATCAGGATCTCACGGATCCCTGCGAGCATTAGGGTCGTGAGCGGATAATAGATCATCGGCTTGTCGTAGACCGGCAACAGCTGCTTCGAGGTCACCAGGGTCATCGGGTACAGCCGCGTGCCGCTGCCGCCGGCAAGAATGATTCCTCTCAAGATAAGCCTCCCTACTCCTTTGAGATACGATCGAGGCAGTCGTCCAGCGACGCCGCGAGCGCTGGCAGCCGGATGTCGAAAACCGATTGCAGTCGCTTCGTCGATAGACGCGAGTTCGCCGGACGAATGGCGCTTGCCGAATATTCGGAAGCGGAAACCGGAACGATCCTACTCAATCCTGCGGACTCGGCCGCGCGCCTTTCTGCGATCATGCGCGCGAAGTCGTACCAGGTGAGAGCGTCGGGACCGGCGATATGCGTTATTCCGGAATAGTCGGATCGCCAGCCTGTCTGGAACAGCCGGCGCGCGAGCGTGATCGTGGCCTGGGCGAGGTCCGGCGCATAGGTCGGACAACCAGTCTGGTCATTGACGATCCGGAGGCTTTGCCCCTCAACGAGCTTGCGCCATATCGTCCGCACGAAATTGGCCCCAAACGGCGCGTACACCCAAGACGTCCGCAGCACGATGTTTTGAGCGTTGGCTGCCATCACAGCTAGCTCTCCTTCCACCTTCGAACGTCCGTAGACGCTCTGTGGGTTCGGAGCATCTTGCTCTTCGTAAGAGCCGGATTTACTCCCGTCGAAGACGTAGTCGGTCGAGAAGTGGATGACAGGGACGCTCTCGCTTGCTGCAGCGGCTGCAACTTCCCGCGCGCCGTCCCGGTTGATCGCGAAAGCGCGATCCGGTTCGTCTTCAGCCCTGTCAACGGCCGTGTAGGCCGCCGCGTTAACGACGATGTCCGGGCCGAATTGAGAAATGGCTGCAGCTACCGTTCCGGGCCGCAATAGGTCTGCGTTGGGACGTCCTACGCATTGGAGAATGAGGCCATCCTCCCCCCTAGCCGCTTCGCGCAACGATCGGGCGATCTGGCCTTCGCGACCAACGACTAGAAGCCTCATGAAGCGTCTTGCCCGATAAGACCAAGCCGCTTGCCACCGTAGACACCCTCCCGCAAGGGTCGCCACCAATCGGCACGATCCATGTACCAGCGCACCGTTTTCTCGATACCCGTCTCGAACGTCTCCTTGGCCCGCCAGCCTAGCTCGCCCTCCAGCTTCGTGGCGTCGATGGCATAACGGAGATCGTGCCCTGGGCGATCCGTCACGAACGAGATCAGCTCATGATGTGACGTGCCGGTCGGCCGCAGCTGGTCCAGCAGGGTGGAGATCTGCCGCACCACGTCCAAGTTGGTTTTCTCGTTGCGTCCGCCGACATTGTAGGTGTGCCCCGGCCGGCCCTTGGCTAGAATTGTGGCGAGCGCGCGTGCGTGATCCTCCACATAGAGCCAATCGCGGATGTTCAGGCCATTTCCGTAGACCGGCAGCGCCTTGCCCTCGAGCGCATTCAGAATCATCAAGGGAATGAGCTTTTCCGGAAACTGGTAAGGCCCGTAATTGTTCGAACAGTTCGAGACGATCACGGGCAGGCCATAGGTGCGGTGCCATGCCTTGGCCAAATGGTCGGACCCGGCCTTGCTGGCGGAATAGGGAGAGCTCGGGTCATAGGCCGTCGTCTCGGTGAAGGCACCCTCAGCCCCCAAAGATCCGTAGACCTCATCGGTCGAGACGTGCACGAAACGAAACGACTGGGCAATGCTCGCCGGGCTGCGCTCGAGATAGCGACGCGACACGTCGAGGAGAGTAAACGTCCCGAGGAGGTTCGTTCGTATAAAAATGTCCGACTGGGCGATCGAACGGTCAACATGGGTTTCAGCCGCAAGGTGAACGATCGCCCCCGGCTCATATTTCCTGAAAATGGAATCGACAGCTTCCCGGTCGCAGATATCGCCCTTTTCGAAGGCGTATCTCGGGCTGCTCGAGACGGGATCGAGCGACGCTAGATTGCCAGCGTAACTTAGGTTATCCAGCACGATAACATCGAGACCGAGACCGGAAACGAAATGACGGCAGACTTCCGATCCGATGAACCCTGCGCCTCCAGTCACAAGTACCCGCATGATCGTCCTACAACTTTTGGTTGGAGCGCCGTGCCGGCTCGCCCAGGCGGGGGAGATTGCGATCCTTGTCCGACAAAGTGGCCTTGGTCGGGGCGATATGCCAATCAATTTGGAGCGCGGGATCGTCCCACGCGATCCCCCGCTCATGACCCGGCGAATAATAGTCGGTAGTCTTATAAATGACCTCACAATTGTCGTCCAGCGTAACATAACCATGCGCGAAACCGGGCGGGACCCAGATCTGCTGCCAATTGTCCCCGGACAGCTCGACGGCGACATGCTTCGCGAAGGTCGGTGACCCTTCGCGAACGTCCACCGCAACGTCGAGAATGGCCCCCCTTGAGCACCTCACGAGCTTTCCCTGTGCGCGAGGCGCCAACTGGTAGTGCAGGCCGCGCACGACACCGCGGTTCTTCGAGGTGACGTGATTATCCTGCACGAAGTCCACGTCTACGCCATAGGCGCCGAGGAGATCTGCCCGAAACGTCTCAGAGAACGAACCACGCTCATCGGCATGCCGGAGCGGCGTAATTAGCAACACGTCCGGAATTCTCAATCGTTCGATTTTCATGAAGTCCCGTCCAGTAGAATTGAGCGCGTTCACTCAGGGCCGGTTCCCAGCTTCAGTTCGTTCAAATCCGGCCGAAGATCGCAGCAAGATAGAGCGCAAAATTTTCTATTGCCGTCTGCCGGTGAACCCTCGATCTCCAAAGTAACCATAATCGAACAGGCAGCCAAGCCGTTCGTGCCCTCGCGAACAGATCGAGAATAGTAACGTTCTCCGGAAGGAGCTCGCCGCGGAGTCGATTCAGCAATCTTAGGTTGATTTCATTCCATCCAGCCATTTGCCCGGAAGCCAGCCCAAGCGCCCTTGTGAGGCGCGCCTGAAGACCGACGTTCTTTCCGAACACGTTTTCTCCGTGCTGACGGTAGGCCAGGCTGGGCTTGGTGTCGTAATGCACGAGCCCTCCAACACCCGTGATGACTTGGTACGTCCACCAATCGTGCGCGACCATCGCCGCGTCCGGCGGAGTTTTCTGAAGGGCCAGTTGCGCCGCCTTGTTGAAAATCATGGTATTGCCACCGCCGAGGTTTTGGACAAGCGCATTGGCAAACCCCGGTGCACGCCCGAACTCTCGCGAGAAACCCATCGCCCGCCCCCGCTCGTCGACGAGCTGCGTCCGCGTGCAAAACAGCGCCGGCCGGTGTTCCGAAATTCGCTCAAACCAGGCGACGGCATCCGCCAATTTGTGAGCGAACCAGATGTCGTCCTGGTCGCTGTAGCCCATCAAATCGCCCGAAACTTCGGGGCTTCGGACGAGCGAGGCGAAATTCTGCCAGAAGCCCTGTCTTGGACCGTGAAGGACAATTACCTGCTGCGATACGCATTTAGCGAATTCTGCGACCAACGCCAGCGTGTCATCACTCGATCCGTCATCGGACACGACGAGCTCCCAATTCGTGTAAGTCTGCGCGCGATAGGAATCGAGCTGCTGGTGGATAAACTCGGCGCCATTTCTGGCCGCGAGCAGGATCGACACCTTGGGATGCTTCGGCAATTGACTTCCGCTCACGTGCGGCCCTCTGAAGTTTAATTGGTCCCGCGCCGAGATCCGACGTACCACGTATCAAATCGCTGAGACGCTTTCCATGCCCTTCGTAGAGGCCGGCCCAAGCTAAGTTATCGCGCTTCCGAAACCGGAAGGTGCCGGAACTATAGCCGCTGAGATCGCGATCTAGCGAAATAGTCACGTAGCAAGGCGACCACAAGTCCTGCAGCCAGTCCAATGACCAAGCCGAACACGATGACGAGACTTCTACTCACCGACGCAATTCGCGCCGATGAAACCTGGCCTATCATCTCGGTGAAGATCGACTGGCGTTGATTGCGCTGGAGCAAAAGAAATCTTTGGCGATCGAGCTCTCTCATCTCCCTGGCGTTTCTTTCCATGGCCGATGCAATCGTGGCTGAAGCCACTGCGCCGTCGATGGCGCCCGGACTGCTAGCAGCCGAAAATGCCTTCTCCAGATTCGATTGGGTCTCGCTCAGGCTAGCAAGCTCCTGTGTATATTGCTTCGCCAGTAGCTCGGCTCCCGCGCGCGCCTCCCGCACCAGCTCTCCATGCATGGACGACAAGTGATCGAACAGAGCCGTTGCGATATACGTCGCTTCGTCTGCGCTTGAACCGCGCGCTTTAATGCGGATCAGCCCAGTCGAGGGGATTAAATCGACTCTGGCAGTCCCGAGAAGTTCGTCCAGAGTAGCGTCCTCCGACGACGCTCCTTTGCTTCTCAAGGCATCTCGCTGGAACGAATTTACACGCATTCGCTCTAGGACATCTTGAAGCGGCTCGATTGGCCGGACCGCACCAGATAGCGCATCATAGACCTGTCCGATCCTGACCGTCGCCGAGGCTTCCCACCTCGGCTTCGCCAGGCTCAGAGCCGTGATCGCTATTAAGGCGACGATCACGAACGTCACCGCGGCCCATCGCCACTGGCGCGTTAAGAGAGACACAAACTCCGCCGGTGCGAAGCCGTCCCTTCCTGCATCGAGCTCCGCTGACATCGAAGTTCTATCTTCGGTCATCCCTAATCAGCCCCCCTTCGGCCCTTCGCTCAGGAAGAAAATGCGCCATGATCGGAATCATCAAACAGATCGCCACGAAACCGAAATTCGTCCAGGTAAAAGCCTGTGGAGCAAACGGAGACATAACGGACACGTATGCGATGCGCAGAAAAATAAGAAACCGCCAGACCGCTACGCCCTTGTGCAAAAGCACAATACTCCACAGCAGCATGCCATAGAGGGCAAAGACGCTGATCATCGCGCCACCCCACCCGAGCGCGATCAAGAATGGAAAGAACTCTGTCCCGACATTGATGGTTGGCGCATCGAACGGTATGTCCATCCCGAGCGTCGCCACCGAACCGTGGAACGGGAGAAGTTGGGCGACCAGCACGCCGGCATTATGATAGTCCTTCGCCATGATGGAGGAAAAGTTGTAGACGCCGGCACTCACATATAGCAACAACCACTTCACGCCTTGCGGCGAGTTCAGGAACAATCCGCTCAACGGCAAGGTCAGCCCGTCCAACGCCCCCGAGCGAATAGCTCCCAACAGTGAAAAGACCCCCAGCCCTCCCAGCAGTAGAGGCAGAATGACGTTTCGGGAAAGCAGCGGCGACTTCTGCTGCTGAAGAATGACCGTGAGCAGCAAAGAAAACAACGCCGCGAACAGACGGTTCCGATCGATAACAAGAATCGGGAAGATCAGTCCGATCGCGATCAGGACAATGCGCGCGATCCTGCATTTGAAGCAAAGCAAAGCAATAGGCGGCATTATCCAGCTTAAATTTGAAATATGTCGCACGTGATTGCGACCGCCATCGAACGTTGCGTAAGATGTCGGATCTACGATCAGCGGGATTGGAAAAGCTGTCAGGTCGACGATGCAGAACGCTGCCACCAAGCAGCAAAGCCCCGCGGCGACAATTCCCTGACGCGTTCCCGAGAAGTCCATGCCCTGAAAGGACCGTAGCGGAGGCAGACGAATGTTGAGGATGAAGTCGAGCATGACGACCGCGACTGCGGCGATCGCGAAAAACAACACACCTCCAAGCACATCGACAGAAAATTCGAAAGTTAATGCCATTCCCGTTGACGCGATCAGCATCGGGAACGCCAGATAGGAGGATGGATATCTTAGTAGCGTCAGTAGCATGCTGTCTTATCAACTACCTGAATGCGACTAAAGATCTTAGACCCATGAATTTCACTATATCGAGGGCCAAGTGTAAGTAGCGCCGCTGCAAAAAACTGATCTTCGCTGAAGCCAAGCTCTCTTGCGCGCGCAAGAGAGTAGAATAAGGACTTCCAAACAAATGGCTACAGCGCCTAGCCGTCTTTTTCATATCCTGGAGATTACGTATTCTTTTCTCAACGATCTGCGTGCGGCTGGTATTTGACCCATGGAGCCGATAAGCGCCTACCGGCATGTCGACGAAGCCCAAGCCACCCACGGCAAGGAGGCGCAAGTAGATGTCCCAGTCTTCGACTGAGAGCTCTTCGTTCCAGCCTTCTAGCGCTTCAAATGCGGTCTTTCGAATCATCAGAACTGGTCCACCAACAGACCAACGACAGATTATCTGCCTACTGAGAGATTCAGGCGTCAGGTATTCAGACTTGTCGGCTCCATAAACATCCGAAATGAGGCTGTCGTGGACTCTGTGATCTTGCCCGTCCACAACAATTGCATCCCCGAAAACCGCGAGCCTCGAAGGAGCTTGCTGCAGGTAATCGACTTGAGTGGTGATGCCCGCTGGCAACAGAAAATCATCGCTTGCAACAACCCTCAAGAATTCACCGTTTGCAAGTCTGCCCAGTTCATTGAGAGTTCGAGAAATGCCCCTATTTTCCTGGTAACGAAACCGAACATCGAGACTGCTTGAGTTGCGACTGATCCAATCCGATATGATGTCGGCTGTACCGTCCGTCGAACCGTCGTCAATTACGACCAACTCCTTCCGCGGATATGCATCCTCCAGAATGCTATCCAAGCATCTACGTATGTAGCGTGCGTGATTGTAGGCTGGAACCAAGACTGAGACTAAAGGCACCGCGGTCATACGCCACCCGTTCGAACGACCTGCTGTTCAGCGCCTGCCGAATCCGACCAAGACGCTGTTCGCACGTACCGCCAAGTGAACCACCCGACGCAAGCGAGATAGCAGGCGTAGCTGATTGCGAACGCATACATCGCACCCATCAAACCAAATTGAGGCGTGAAGACAGCAACCAGAAGAATGTAATTGGCGCTGAAAAGCACCTCCGCAACAATCAAGGACATCGTCATGGCGCGAGCCACCATCACATAGGAGAAGATGAACGAGGTTACCTTGATCACATCTCCAACTAGTTGCGGAAGGAACAACGATTCCGCCGGCGCAAAGTCCTCACTAAACAGAACTCGGAGCAGCAAACTCCGGAGTACATACACCAGCGACGCGATCAAGATAACCGTCGGGACGATATGAACGAAGGCGCTGGTGATTTCCCGCTTGAACGAACGATAGTCCGTAATCGCTGACACTCTCGGGACATAATACGAGGCAATCGGAACAGTGAAAAACAGTAGATACGCTTCCGAAATCTTGCCGACCGCCTGCCAATAGCCCACCTCTTGCCACGACAACTGCTCGGCCAAGTGGCCTCTTATCCATAGACCCACCAAATGAGGAAGAATTGCCGAAGCAACGGACATCAGTGAGAACTGGAAGAGCTTGGTTGCGATCGCTCTATCGATCGAAATACTGAATCGAAACAGCTCACGATGCGGACTTCGGGCGACTAGGAAAAGCGTTACCGCGAGCGCGAGCGCCTGGCTCCCGATCAACGCCAACAAGGCGCCGTACGCGTGCAGAACCCCCCCCAAGGCTCCGGCCAGGACAACGCTCATTACAGCCGAAAGAGTGTAGCCAAGCGACACGCGCCGCAAGTCGCCGCAACCGGTCAGAACCGAAATAAAGAAGCTGTTCGCGGCGATGAAAGGCTGGACTACCGCGAGAATCGTGATCAGGGCTTGATATTGACTATCCTGCAAAAGGTACAAGGTGAGCGGCTGCCTAAAGAGCAAAGCTCCCACCGTAATCAAGAAACTGCTGATGATTGCAAAAAAGGCGGCCGTCCCCAGGAACCTCTTGAGGCTGGCAACGGAGTTACGAAGCTCAGCGACGTATTTCACAATCCCGCTGCCGATACCGCCGCCTCCGAACACAGCGAGCAACGATATGAGGCTGAGCAATTGCCCCAGCTTGCCTACACCTTCGGGACCAGCAAACCAAGCAACAAGCTTGACTATCACGAGACTCGACAGAAGTCTTGCCAAGGTGGCAATGGACGTAAATGCTGAAGCGCGGACTATATTCACGTCGGTTACACTAATGTAGCCCCCTCACCAATCCGATTTGGCGATCAAACCTCGATCATCACCGCCCTCGCGGCGAGGTGGGCGAGCCCCGACATAGAGCGCCGCGTTGCATACTATGTAAGGTTTGACGGCGCAAGCACTACAAGGTCAGCCCGAATCCTCACCCCGGCGCACATCTGCCAAATAGGAGGTATAGTCGCGGTAGTAATCCTCCTCGTCGTATAGGTTTGAAGCCAAGACCATGCAGACCGAGCCCGATGAAAAATTGTCCAGTTCGCGCCAGATCATTGGAGTTAGCAGCAGGCCATAATAAGATCGATTTAAGTGAAATACACGTTTTTGATTTCCATCATCGATGCGAACATCGAAGCTGCCCGCCATGGCCACGATCAATTGGGTAAGGGCTTTGTGCGCATGTCCCCCTCGTTCCGATCCGCCCGGCACATCGTAAAGATAGTATACGCGCTTGATATCAAACGGGACGTGTCGATTTGACTCTATAAACGTCAAGTTTCCGCGGGGATCGCTTATCTTTGGCAAATCAACGATCTTGCAGCCCTCGATGCTCACTTTGCAAGCCCCGACTTGACCGTTGAAATCACTCGCGCGGGATTTCCGACCACTACTGTTTCCTCCGCAACATCGCTCACAACCACTGCGCCTGCGCCGATCATCGCATTTCTTCCCACTCGAACACCGGGAAGCAACACGGCGCCGGCACCTATGGATGCGCCGCTTTCGATGATAGTTGTCTCGAGGCAAGCCTCTCGGTTCCGGCTGCGGGGAAAGCGATCATTTGAGAACGTAACGTTGGGTCCTATGAAGACGTCGTCCTCGACTACTATTCCGTCCCAAAGTTGCACGCCGCACTTGAGCGTGACTCTATTTCCTACGCGCACATCGTTTTCGATAAAGCAATGGGAGCAAATATTGCAGTCTTCGCCTATTATTGCTTCGGGAAGGATGACAACGAACTGCCATATACGGGATCGATCTCCGATCCGCTTGCTCTGAACATCAGACAGGGGATGAATGAAAGCAGATGTCATGTTTTCGCCGCAAAGTGCTTATCAACCGGCGAAATGGCATCGATAAGATGCTCGCTCACGTAATCGATCTGACCGAGCTCAAGATGCGGCCCTATCGGTAAACTGAGCACCTTTGAGCTGAACAACGATGTAATAGTACAACCTGCAACGAGACCTTGATAGGCGTTTGAGTCTGCCGGGCTGATGGGGTAGTGGATCAGGGTCGCGATACCTTTCTCGGTCAAGTATTCGATGACCCTGCTTCTCTCGGCTACCTGAACAACAAATAGATGCCAGGATGGCCGTACCGAATCGATCACACCGGGTAGCACTATTGGAGAGCCCGCCAGAAGCTGCATGTATCGAGCAGCTTGAGCACTCCGAATTTCGTTCATCCGATCCAAGGCCTTGAGCTTAACCCGCAGATATGCGGCCTGAAGCTCATCCAGTCTCGTGTTAAACCCGATTACATCGTGGTGGTACTTTCGAGAAGATCCATAGTTCGACAGCTCGCGAGTACGCTTCGCTAGTATGGGGTCGTTCGTTACGATAGCCCCGCCATCGCCGAGAGCTCCCAGGTTTTTTCCCGGATAGAAGCTAAATCCGGCCGCGTCTGCCAATGCCCCGGCGCGGCGGTTCCGGTAGGTGGCACCGTGAGCTTGGGCCGCATCTTCAATGACCTTTATTGAATGCCTTCTACCGATCTCGTTGATGGCTTCCATCTCTGCAGGCTGACCGTAAAGATGGACGACGATAATAGCTCGCGTCCTGGAGGTAATCTTCTCCTCGATCTTAGAGACGTCGATGTTGTATGTGTCGGGCCTAGGCTCGACCGGAACCGGCGTAGCCCCCGCATGTGTAACTGCGAGCCAGGTCGCAATGAAGGTGTTTGCAGGAACGATCACCTCGTGACCGGCACCAATGTCGTAGCCCCTGAGAATAAGGTGAAGGGCATCGAGCCCATTTCCTACTCCAACCGCGTGTGCTGTTTCGCAGTACGCGGCAAATTCCTTCTCAAAGGCTTCTACCTCGGGGCCGAGGATATACCAGCCAGATGATAGAACCCGGTCTTGTGCACGAGCAAGTTCCAACCGCAACTGGCCATTGATTGCCTGCAGGTCCAAGAATGGGACTTTCATCCAAAGCTCTCCTCGCGTACTCACTGGATTGAGCAAGCCTCTGTGCGACACCGGACGCGATGGAGTTGTCGCAATTCCGGTAGCAACTGGCTTTCTCAGCATCCAGTTCATAACCACCATCCATGAACGAGCAACCAATGCCTGTGCGCTGCAACGTATGAAAGGAACGATCAATACGATTGAGAGGCCCCCGGGGTCAACCAGTCAACTGGGAAAAGCCGCCTATGATGCCGGCCGTCGGCCGTCACGTGGGTAAGCTCGTGAAGCTCACGCTGGCCAGTATTTTGGGAATTGGCGTCGGTCGAAAAACCCGCGCCGGCGTCATCAATGATGGACCTGGTGAGTATTTCTTCACGCCGGCGTCGGGTCAAAGGAATGCCACCTCAGACTGATCATCCGAGCGTGCCGAATTGCCGTCAACCGGGCCTTGCCCCGGGGAGGGAAACTTTCTATCCACATTGCGGCATCTTCGAGCGGCAGATGCAGAGCAGACCTTGTTCCTTTTCGGATGGCTGAACTTGTCGACCACCTTTCGAACAAGGCGTGCTTACGATCATCATTAAGCTCCTCTTGGACTAGGAAACACCGTCCGTTCCAAGAGTGGCCTATGTCCTCGCGGTGCAACACAGCTCGATGCGCATCCTGCTCCTCAATGCTGACTATCCGCGCTTCCTCTCCTGGCTCTACCGGCGCCATCCGGGCCTCGAGAATGAAACCTACGCGGCGCAGATGGCGGCGCGGAATGCCAGCTTGTTCGGCGTCGCCGATTTCTACTCGCGCAATTTCGCCGGCCTCGGGCATGCCGCCGCCGACATCCATGTCAACAATCCCTGGATGCGCGCGGCCTGGGCGCGCGAGCACGGCCTTGCCGTCACCGAGCCGGCACCGCCCGGCGCGCCGGCCGCGCGCGATGTCATTCCCGGCTGGCTGCAACGCGCGGTCGCGCCATTCAAGCCGATGCTGAGACCGCTCGCGCGCAAGGTCGGGCTCAGCCCGCGGCTCGATGAGGAGGCTGAAAAGATCCTGCTGGCGCAGATCGAGGACTTCAAACCCGATCTCGTCCTCAACCAGGATCTGTTTCACGTCGACACCCGCCTCGCTCGCCGGATCAAACAGATCGGCCGTCCGATCCTGATCGGCCAGGTCGGCATCTCGCCCTCGCGCGGCGAGGACTGGTCGGTCTACGACCTCATGATCTCGCAGATGGCCGCGGTGGTGGATTTCTTCCGCGCCCACGGCGCGCGCGCCGAGGTGGTCCATCTCGCCTTCGAGCCCGGCATTCTCGACATCCTGCCGCCACCGCCGGCGCAGAATTTCGACGTCACCTTCGTCGGTGCGGTGTCGGCGGATCACCAGCTCCGCGTCGCGCAGCTCGAAGCGGTGGCACGGCGCTACGATCTCAAGCTGTTCGGCAGCGGCCTCCAATCCCTTCCCGCCTCCTCGCCCCTGCATCGCTGCTACCAGGGCGAGGTGTGGGGCGTGGAGATGTACCAGGCGCTGCGCGCCTCGCGCGTCACGCTCAACTCGCACATCGACATGGCCGGCCGCGAGGCCGGCAATGCACGGCTGTTCGAAGCGACTGGCGTCGGCGCATTCCTGCTCACCGACTTCAAGGACAATCTCCACACGCTGTTCGAGCCCGAGCGCGAGGTCGCGACCTGGCGCACGGTCGAAGACTGCCTTGCGCAGATCGAACGCTATCTCGGCGACGACGCGGCGCGTAGGTCCATCGCAACGGAGGGACAGGCAAGGACATTTGCCGCCCACACCTTCCGTCGACGCGTCGAAGAGATCCTGGCTTTCGTCGGCTGAATCCCGCTCGCGGGCAAGGCGTTTGTCATATTCGGTCTGCCCTTGACGGTCCCGGCCAAAGTAGCCAAAGTGCGCAGCGAGATAGCTATCTCATTCTAATTGCATCGCTTTTTATCGAGGCCTACGATGGAACACGTCGAACATGTTCGATTCGGCGACCAGCTGTATGCGATCATCGTGCGCGCCTCGTTCTGCGAGCCGGGTATCCATTTCTTTTCGACGCCCGAACTGTCGCAGCAGCTCGCCTATATGAGCCATCCGAAGGGCAAGAGCATCGAGCCGCATCGCCACAACAAGGTGACGCGCGAAGTGCACTACACCCAGGAGGTCCTGTTGATCCAGAAGGGTAAGCTCCAGGTCGACTTCTACACCGTCGAGGAAAAATATCTCGAAAGCCGCGTGCTCGGCGCCGGCGACATCATCCTGCTCTGCAGCGGCGCCCATGGCTTCCACGTGCTCGAACCGCTCGAGATGTTCGAGGTCAAGCAAGGTCCGTATTCCGGCGAGGCCGACAAGACCCGGTTTGCCGAAGCCTCTCCGTCCGAAATCCGGATCAAAGGCCCGAACCAGTGAGTGCGCCGTTCATTCCCGTCAACACTCCGCTGCTCGACGGCAACGAGGCCGACTATCTTGCCGAATGCATCCGCACCGGATGGATCTCCTCCGAGGGACCGTTCATCAAGCGCTTCGAGCAGGCGATGGCCGAGGCTGCGGGACGGCGCCACGGCATCGCCGTGACCAATGGCTCGGTCGCGCTTGACATCGCCGTTCATGCGCTCGGGCTCGAGCAAGGCGCGGAGGTCATCATCCCGACCTTCACGATCATCAGCTGCGCCGCCGCGATCGTGCGCGCCGGCCTCGTCCCCGTCGGGGTCGATTGCGACCCCGCGACCTGGAACATGACGGCCGAGGGCGTCGAAGCCGCGATCACGCCGCGCACCCGCGCGATCATGCTGGTTCACATCTACGGTCTGCCCGTCGATCTCGATCCGATCCTGGCGCTGGCGCACAAGCACGATCTGAAGGTGATCGAGGACGCCGCCGAGATGCACGGCCAGACCTATCGCGGCAAGCCCTGCGGCAGCTTCGGCGACGTCTCGACCTTCAGCTTCTATCCCAACAAGCACGTCACGACCGGTGAAGGCGGTATGATCCTCACCGACGACAACGCCCTCGCCGATCGCCTGCAAGGCTATCGCAACCTCTGCTTCCAGCCGCAGCAGCGCTTCGTCCACGAGGAGCTCGGCTGGAACGCGCGCATGACCAATCTCCAGGCCGCGCTCGGCGTCGCCCAGGTCGAGCGCCTGCCGCGCACGGTCGAGATCAAACGTCGGATCGGCCGGCTCTATGACGAGCATCTCGGTGGCCTCAACAGCATCCGCCGCCCGGTTGCCCGAACCAGCTATGCCGACAACATCTACTGGGTCTACGGCATCGTGCTGAACGACGATGTGCCATTCGACGCCAAGGAGGCGATGCGCCGCCTCGGCGAGAAGGGCATCGGAACGCGGCCGTTCTTCTGGTGCATGCACGAACAGCCGGTGCTGCGCCGGATGGGCCTGATGCTCGACGAAAGCCATCCGAACGCGGAATACATCGCGCGCCGCGGGTTTTACCTGCCGAGCGGCCTTGCCTTGACCGATGACGAGATCGCTCGCTCGGCGCAGGCGCTGAAGGAGATTCTGGCGTGACGGTGTTCGCCGAATACGCGCCCTGGTACGACCTCCTCTATCAGGACAAGGATTACGGCGCGGAGACGGCGTTCGTCGAAGCGCGCCTGCGCGACCACGGCGTTTCCTCGGGCAGGCTGCTCGATCTCGGCTGCGGCACCGGCCTGCATGCGCTCGCCTTCGCACGCCAGGGGTGGAGCGTTGCCGGCATCGATCTGAGCCATGAGATGATCGCGAGTGCCAAGGCGCGCGCCGAGCGGGCCGGGCTATCGATTCCGTTCCGCCAGGGCAATGCCTGCGAGACGGGCCCCGAACGCGACTTCGATGCGGTGGTGTCGCTGTTTCACGTCGCTAGCTACCAGACCAGCCGCGATGCGCTGGCGGCCATGTTCCGTACCGCGCACGCCGCGCTGAAGCCGGGCGGCACGTTCTTCTTCGATTATTGGTATGGTGGCGCGGTGCTCGCGCAGGGCGTCGAAACCCGGGTCAAGGTGATCGAGCAGAAGCCGCTGCGCCTCACCCGCATCGCGCAATCCGATCATGACGAGCAGGCCGCGACCGTCACCGTGAACTACACGCTGTTCTGCGAAGACACGGAGCGCGCCACGATCCGGCGCGTCGATGAAGCGCACCACATGCGCTACTGGTTTCCGTTCGAGATCGACGCCGCGCTTGAGGCGAGCGGCTTCCAGCCCGCCGCTCACGCTGCATGGCTGACGCAGGACGCGCCGAGTTCGAAGAGTTGGGCGGCCTACGCTGTCGCCAGAAAGAGCGGCACGCCGTGAGGCCGCTGCGACTCGCCGTCATGCTGGAGCAGGCGCTCGAGGTCGGCGGCGGTTTCCAGCAGCCGCTCAACGATCTGCTCTGGCTGCGCGACTGGGCGGCGAAGTCCGGCAACGAGATCGTGGTCTACTCGCCCTATCCGAAAACGCTGGAGATTCTGAAGGAGTTCAACGTCACCGCCCGCCTCCTCAAGTTCGGCGCGTCTGACCACTTCTTCCTGTTCCTCAAATATTGCGGACCGTTCGATCTCGTCCAGATCGCGCTGAAGCTGAAATCGCCGTTCGAACGCGCGCTGATCCGCGACGGCATCGACGTCGTGCACTTCACCTCGACCTCGAAGCGGTACCTGCTGCTCTACGAGCTGCCCTTCATCATCACGATCTTCGACGGCTGCCATCGTGACGCGCCGGAGTTTCCGGAGGTGAGGACCTTCGGCGAATTCGAGCGCCGCGAGATCCTGTTCGGTCTCGCCAGCACCAAGGCGGCGGTGGTGATCGTGAATGCGCCCGAGCTGATCGACGACCTCTCCCGCCGCTACGCCATGGAACGCGATCGTGCGGTCTGCATCCCGTTCTCGCCCTCGGCCTATGTCAGCCAGGGTGCGCCCGACGCCACCGATGATGCGGCGGTGCTCGCGAAATACCGGCTCGAGCCCGGCTATCTGTTCTATCCGGCGCAGTTCTGGCCGCACAAGAACCACATGACGCTGCTCGCGGCCCTCGCAAGCTTGCGCGAACGGGGCATCACCGAACGGCTGGTGCTGTGCGGTTCGGATCGCGGCGGCCGCGACAAGATCAACGCCGCGATCCGCACCTACGGTCTGTCGGACCAGGTCTCTATCATCGGCTTCGTCGAGTCCGCCGAGCTCGGCGCGCTCTATCGTGGCGCCGCAGCGCTGGTGATGCCGAGCTATTTCGGCCCGACCAATCTTCCGCCGCTGGAAGCCTGGGCGGTCGGCACGCCCGTGATCTATCCCGAAGCCTTCAAGGCCCAGGCCGGCGACGCCGCGCTCCTGTTCGACTATGACGATCCGTGCTCACTCGCGGATGCGATCGTCACCCTCCGCGCGGAAGGCACGCGTGATCGGCTGCGCGCCGCCGGCCAGCTCCAGCTCGAGCAGCTTGCGAAGGAGACGGCGGCCGGGCGACAGCAGTTCGCACGGCATATGCAACGGTTGAAGCACCGCTTGGCGCTCGCGCCCCGCTGACGTTTCTCTGGACGGTCGTCACGTCGGAATGACCGCCGTCAGACGGGCGCGGAGCTTCCTGCTCGCAAGTGGGCTCGCAATGACGCTAACGACTATCAGCCAGATCGCGCATTCGGCAATGAAATGCGCAATCCCCCCTCCTCCTAGCAGCGAGGTGACCACGATGCCGATGCCCCATCCCGTCAGCACGATCGCGAGCGCGAGCGCGACGAGGAAGGCAACGTGCCGCAGCGGGCGTTGCAAAGTCTGGCCCATAATAACGAGCCCGAGCAGGCCGAATTGCACGCCAAGATCGCTTGCAACAATGGCGAGCGCGGCTCCCAACGGTCCGAGCCTCGGGATCAGAACGAATGACAGCGCCAGGAAGACGGCGAGTTGCAGCAGCTTGGTGCGGGCCAACAGAGCGCCACGATTGCTGTGATAGGCGAAGACCAGCGCCAACAGCGAGGGTGCGACCGCGGCGGAGCCGAGCAAGAGCGTGATGGCGAGTGGCGCATCGTAGGGAATGCTGCCGTGTGTCCACAGCGTGAAGAAGTCGGCCCAAAAGGGCAGTAACCCCGCGACAACCAGGCAGGCGATCATCGTCACGAAGACTGATCCACGGGCATAGAGCCGGCGCAGCCGCTCCTGGTCACCGATCGCGTAATCGTGGCCAAGCTCGGCAGCGAGCGGCATGCTCGCCTGCTGGCAGAGCCCCCGCACCAAGCTCGCGATCACCCGGGTCAAGCCCCACTGCGCCACCGCGACGCGGTCGACGACGAGGGAGCTCACCAGCAGCACAGGCAAGTTGACGAGCGCCAATTCGGTGAAGCTGCCGGCCGCAAAAGGCAGCGCAAGGCCGAGTTGTCCAATACCCCACCGCCATGATCGGCTCCGAGGCCGCCGTCGGCCGCTGCGGCGGAGAAAGGGAAACAGGCGCGGTGCATCGATCGCAACGAGAAAAGCCGCCAGAACCACCTGCGTTGAAACAAAAGCAACAGCCACCGCAAGCAGGCTGCCGAAAACGATAATCGCAATCACTTGGGTAATCTGGCCGAGCAGAAGCGCTACGTTTTGCAGCCAGACCGTGCGGCCGTATCGACCGTGCGCGCGGTAGAGGCCGGAGGCCAGGTTGGCGGGCACGGTCAGGAGCGTGCCCACGCCCATCACAAGCAGAGCTGAATCGAAGGTCGCAGTCGCGTGAAAACCGAGTATCAGGGAGGGCGGCCAGAGCAGTGCGGCGCCGACCAGCAAGATGGATAGCGCTACGACGAGCGAGAAATAGATCTGCAGTATGCCGGCATAGAAGCTTGCCGTCCTTCCATCGCAGTCAGAGCAGGACTTGAAAGCGAGAAAGCGGTTGACGGCGCGCAATTGCAATCCCGCATCGGCAACAACCATGAGACTTCCAGTCGCATAGATCGCGAGCCATGCCGCCAGAACGTCGCCCGTCCAGAAATGCAGGAATGCCGGAATGAGGACAAGCTGCTGGGTTAGACCGAGCAGAAGCTGCACCAGATTTGCCGACCAACCGTGGATAAGCCGCTGTAGGCGCCCCACGCGGCCGGGCACAGCCGTATCCGCCGCATTCTCCTGCCCATGTGGCGCATCGGTCAAGACTGAGCCTCTGGGATCCGAGTGGAGTGAACCGGTTCGCGAGCGAAGTATCGATGCTGTCGCGACATCATTAAAGGGTTCGCCGCAAGCTCTAACGCGAGCCCGACCGACCGCTGCTCCTACTCTGGCAACAGGCTCTTCCGGCCATCAGGATCGAACGTTTATACGATGCGATGACCGCCTTCAACTTCGAAGCGGTCGCCGAAGGACATGGCTCGCCCGCCGGAAGGGAACGCCGGGGGCATTCGACCTCCTCGGCGAGCGCCACGGCGACGATCCGCAGACCGAGAAGGCGCGTGCCGAGCTGAAACGCCTGTCGCGCCTCACAGGGCCCGATCCGATTCGTGTCCGCTCCAAGAACCGGGACGCGCGCAACGCCGATATCAAATCGCGCAGGACGTATCGAACGAAAATGACCGCCACATCCCCCAGCCCGTCATCGCACACCGAGCACTATAGCAGCGGAGCAGATGCGCAGCTCAAATATGGTATTATATTACCTCATCCGCATAAGGCTTCCTCTTGAATAGTTTTCCAAGTGCAAAGCCTCGTATAGAAGCAGCGCAATACGAAGGAACGGACTTCCCCGTTCGGAGCTGGTTGATGAAAGCTGTAATCCTTGCGGGTGGTTTGGGAACCCGAATAGCCGAGGAGACAACGACTCGCCCAAAGCCGATGGTTGAAATCGGCGGCCGCCCCATCCTCTGGCATATCATGAAGATCTACAGCCGTTACGGCTTCAATGATTTCGTGATCTGCCTCGGCTACAAGGGCTACATGATCAAGGAGTATTTCGCGAACTACTTCCTTCACATGTCCGACGTCACGTTTCACCTCGCCGAAAATCGGATGGAAGTGCACCGTGAAACCGCAGAGCCGTGGAGGGTCACCCTGGTCGATACCGGCGAAGAAAGCCAGACCGGCGGTCGGCTCAAGCGCGTGCTTTCCTACGTCGCCGATGAGCCGTTTTTTGCCCTGACCTATGGCGACGGCGTCGCCGATATCGATCTCGAGGCCCAGATCGCCTTCCACAGAAAGCACGGTCGCAAGGCTACCGTTTCGGTGGTACGGCCTGCGCGACGCTTCGGCGCGGTTGCAATCGAAGGCGACAGGGTCGTCAATTTCGAAGAGAAGCCGCACAATGATGGCGGCTGGATCAATGGTGGCTTCTTCCTGTTATCCCCTTCGATCGGCGACCTGATTACTGGCGACCAGACCGTGTGGGAACGCGACCCCATGGAGCAGCTTGCCCGCAGAGATGAGCTACGGGCTTTTGTGCATCCTGGCTTCTGGCATCCTATGGATACGTTGCGCGATCGCAACTACCTCGAGGATGAGTGGGCAAACAACCGAGCCCGGTGGAGGGTTTGGTGACGGATCCGGCGTTCTGGCGGGGCAAGAAGGTCTTTCTGACTGGGCATACGGGCTTCAAGGGCGCATGGGCTTCGCTGCTGCTGCGACGCTTCGGTGCCACTATCTATGGCTACTCCTTGCCGCCGACCCATCCATCGTCGCTGTTCGTCGCTGCGCGGGTCGCGGACGATATCAACCATTGCCTTGCCGACGTTCGTGATCTCGGCAAGCTGCGTGCGGCGCTCTCGGAAGCCCAGCCCGACGTGATCATTCATATGGCGGCGCAGGCGCTGGTGCGACCCTCCTATGCCGAACCGGTCGAGACCTTCGCGACCAACGTGATGGGAACGGTGCATGTGCTGGAGGCCGCGCGGCATCTGCCGACCGTAAAGGCCGTCCTGATCGTCACCAGCGACAAATGTTACGAGAACAATGGCGGCCAAACCGCCTTCCGCGAGAACGACCGTCTCGGCGGCAACGATCCCTATAGCAACAGCAAAGCCTGTGCGGAACTCGTGACCGATTCCTATCGGCGAAGCTTCTTTGCCGAAAGGGGAACGGCTCGCATTGCCAGCGCACGGGCAGGCAACGTGTTTGGTGGCGGCGACTGGGCGCGCGACCGCTTGGTCCCGGATGCGATGCAGTCGTTCTTGGACCGGCAGCCGCTGCGCATCCGCAATCCCAATTCGGTGCGTCCCTGGCAGCACGTTCTCGACCCTGTTCTGGGTTATTTCAGCCTGGTGGAGAAGCTGGTCGCCGACGAGAGTTTTGCCGATGGCTGGAACTTCGGCCCGAACGCCGACAGCGAGCAGCCGGTGAGGACGGTCGTTGAGCATTTGCAGACGCTGTGGGCTGATGGCGCCAGCTGGACCAGCGATGACGGCCTGCATCCCCATGAAGCCGCCTTTCTGAGGCTTGATTGCGAGCGAGCCCGGTCGCGACTGAACTGGACGCAGCGTCTCGACCTCTTGCGAGGGCTGGGCCTTACCGTTGACTGGTACAAGGCGCTCCAACGCGGCCAGGACCTTCGTCGCCTCTCTCTCGAACAGCTCGAACTCGTCCTGGATGGTGCCGTTTCGCACGGCGTCCCACCGTCAGTATCCGAACCATCTCGCGGCCAAGCCGACGCGGTCAACGCAAAGTCATTCACATGAAATCGGCGTCAGCACCCGCGCGGACAGGTCAACGAAGCTCCGAAGAGATCAGGGCATCGATCATGGAACTGGTGGAGGAATACTCCGCCATCGCGCATGCGTCGAAACCGTTCGTCGCCGGGCAGTCGTCGGTGCCCGTATCGGGCCGAGTCTTCGATGCGAGCGACGTCAAGTCGCTGGTCGATTCGGCGCTGGATTTCTGGCTGACCGCCGGCCGCTTCAACGAGGAGTTCCAGCAGAAGCTCGCCAAGCGCGTCGGCGCCCGCTACGCCATGACCGTCAACTCCGGCTCGTCGGCCAATCTTGTCGCTTTCTCGGCTCTGACCTCGCCCCTGCTCCGCGACCGGCCGGTTCCGGCCGGAAGCGAGGTGATCACGGCGGCGACCGGATTTCCGACGACCGTCAATCCCGCGATGACGCAGGGCATGGTGCCGGTCTTCGTCGACGTCGACATTCCCACCTACAACATCATTCCGGAACTCGTGGAAGAGGCGATCACGCCGAACACGCGAGCGATCATGGTGGCGCACACGCTCGGCAACCCGTTCGACGTCGGCAAGATCGCCGACATCGCCAAGCGGCATAAGCTCTGGCTGATCGAAGATTGTTGCGACGCGCTCGGTGCGACGTTTTCGGGGCGTCATGTCGGCACGTTCGGCGACATCGGCACGCTCAGTTTCTATCCGGCTCACCACATCACGATGGGCGAAGGCGGCGCGGTGTTCACCAGCCACCCCGCCCTGCGTCGCGCGATGGAGACGTTCCGCGACTGGGGACGCGACTGCTATTGCGATCCCGGCAAGGACAACACCTGCCAGCGCCGCTTCGACTGGCAACTCGGTGAGCTGCCCTATGGCTATGATCACAAGTACATCTACAGCCATCTCGGCTTCAATCTGAAGATCACCGACATGCAGGCGGCAGTCGGCGTTTCGCAGCTCGACCATCTCGAAGGCTTCATCGCCGCCCGGCGGCTGAATTTCGATCTGTTGAAGCACGGGCTCAAGCCGCTCCAGGAATTCTTCATCCTGCCCGAGCCGACGCCGAACAGCGAACCCTCGTGGTTCGGCTTCGTGTTGACGGTCCGCGAGGGTGCGCCGTTCAAGCGTGACGCGATCGTGCGGCATCTGAACGAACGCGGGATCGGCACAAGGCTGCTGTTCGGCGGCAATCTGGTGCGGCAGCCCTACATGATCGGACGGAATTTCCGCGTACACGGCTCGCTCGCCAACAGCGATACGATCATGAACCAGACCTTCTGGATCGGCGTCTATCCGGGGCTAGGCGACGAGCACATCGGTTACGTGCTGGAGGTGATCCAGGATTTTTGCGCCGCCCAGACCCGCGGCGCCTAGGGGTGGGAATGACGCGATGAACGGAGCACAGTACATTGCGGAATTCCTCGCGCGGGTCGGAAGCGATCGCGTCTTTCTCCTGACCGGAGGCGCCTGCGCGTTCATGATCGATGCGATCGCGCAGCATCCGAAGCTCCACTACACCTGCTTCCAGCACGAGCAGGGCGCGGCGATGGCTGCGGACGCGTTGTGGCGCGTCAGTCACAAGGTCGGCGTGACCCTGGCGACTTCCGGTCCGGGAGCGACCAACCTCATCACCGGGATCGCCACCTCACATTTCGATTCCATTCCGTCCCTGCACATCACCGGTCAGGTGAACCAGCGCGAGAGCAGCGCATTCCAAGGGGCCAATGTGCGCCAGGCCGGGTTCCAGGAAACCAGGATCGTGGAGATGGTCCGGCCGGTCACCAAATACGCAGTGATGGTCAAGAGCGCGGCCGAGCTGCGCGAAGAGCTGGCCAAGGCCTACTCGATCGCAACGTCAGGCCGTATGGGTCCGGTGCTGGTCGACATCCCCATGGACATCCAGCAGGCCGAGGTGGGGGACGATATCCTGCTTCCGTCGAGGCTGCCTGCGACGACGGAAGCGCCGGCGCAAGTGCTGGCGGACCTGAAGCGGACGCTGGCCGAGGCAAAGCGTGCGGTGGTGCTCTGGGGCGCGGGCGTGGGGCTTGCCGGTGTCGAGCGGGACGTTGCGGACTGGCTGCAGCGCAGCGGTCTGCCGTTCGTCTCGAGCTGGGCCGGGCTCAGCTATTTCAACCACGATCACCCGGGCTTCGTCGGGCAGATGGGCGTTTACGGCAATCGCGGCGCGAACTTCGTATTGCAGAACGCCGACGCTGTGATCGTGCTCGGCAGCCGGCTGGACAACCGCCAGCGCTCCGGCAACACCAAGCAGTTCGCGACCGGCGCCACCGTCCATGTCGTCGATGTTGACAAGGAGGAACTCGCCAAATATCGCAACGACGGCTACCGCGTCAGTCACCTCGATTTTGCCGAGATGCCCGAAGTGTTGCGCCAGCTCGATACTCGGCCGCCGAGCCGCGAGTGGGGCGACTATGTCGCCGGGATGAAGCAGCGCTACTACCACAAGGAAGTCAGCACGTCGGCGGCGCGGTTGAACTCGCTGTCGCCCTACGACGTGATCCGCCGGGTCAACGGGATCATCGCGGAGGATGCGATCGTCATCGGCGACACCGGCGCCGCCGTCTGCTGGCTCTACCAGGCGTTCAAGGTGAAGCAGCACACGCTGTTCAATCCGGGCGGCAACTCGCCGATGGGATACGCGCTGCCGGCCGCGATTGGAGCCAAGATCGACCGCCCGGACCGGCAGGTCATTTCCTACAATGGCGACGGCGGTTTTCACGTCAACATCCAGGAGCTTCAGACCGTCCGGCACAACAATCTCGACATCGCTATCATCGTCATGAACAATGGGTCGTACGGCATCATCAAGCAGTTCCAGGACAGCTACATGCAGAGCCGCTACAGCGCTTCGCGCGACGGCCTGAGCTTCCCGGATTTCGGCGCGCTGGCGACGGCCTACGGCTTGCGCTACGCTCGCATCGAGCGTCTAGAGCAGATCGAGCCGGGGCTCTTCACTGGCGGCCCGATCGTGATCGATGTGATGCTGAGCGAACACACGCTGATCGAGCCCAAGCTCGAGATGGGACGCCCCATCAACGATCAGTTTCCCTATCTCGGCGAGAGCGAATACGCGGAAGGCAACCGCTTCGTGGACTATCCGAGGCCGGCTTCGCTGCGCACCGCGTAGGATGACCTTGGCGGTAAGTCACTCAAGAGCATTGGCGGGATCGCGATGCGCATATTCGTGACGGGGGCCACGGGCTTTCTGGGGTCTTACGTCGCAGAAGACCTGGTCGCGCGGGGACACGACGTCGCGGTGCTGTTGCGGCCGGGCACCAAGCCCTGGCGTCTGGCCGCCATCCTGGACCGTCTCGCCGCTATCGAAGGCACACTGGATGATCCGACCGCAGTCGGGAACGGGCTTCGTTCCTTTGCGCCGGATGCCGTCGTCCACATGGCCTGGCGCGGGGTGGGCAACAGCGAACGAAACAGCAAGGACCAGGTGCGCAACATCGCCGACGCCGTGGAGCTGGCTGACCTCGCAGCAGACGCGGGCGCAACGACCTTCGTCGGTGCAGGGTCGCAGGCCGAATACGGTCCTTACGATCATGCAATCGCCGAGAGCGATGCACCGCACCCGACAACGTTCTACGGCATCGCCAAGCTCGCGAGCGGGATGATGGTCGAGTGCCGTTGCGCCGAACGCAAGCTGCGCTTCGCCTGGCTACGCATATTCTCGACGTACGGTCCGAAGGATGGCGAGTCGTGGCTGATTCCGAGCCTGATCCGGACCCTGCGCGCCAACGGTCGTATGGCGCTGACCGCCTGCGAGCAGCGCTGGGGCCTTCTCCATGCCCGCGATGCTGCGGCCGCCGTCCGCCTCGTGCTCGCAAGCCCGGCAGCGCAAGGCACCTACAATCTGGGCAGTCCCGATGCGCCGCAGCTCCGCGATACCGTGGAGCGGCTGCGCGACCTGATCGGCACCGGCGAACTGGGCTTTGGCGAGGTACCGTATCGGCCAGACCAGATCATGGTCCTTGCGGCCGACATGACGCGGCTGGGAGCTTTGGGCTGGCATCCCGCAATAGGGCTCGATCAGGGACTGCGCGAAACGCTTGCCTGGTACGATGTCGCGGAACGGACCGCAAAGTGAGCCCTACGAGGGCGATGGCCCTTCGAAATTGACGCGCTCGCGCTCGAACACGACGGGCTTTTCACGGACCTGGCCGTAGATCGCCAGAATGTATTCGCCGATCATTCCCATGAAGAAGAGCTGGACGCCGCCGAAAAAGAACATCGCGACGATGAGGGTCAGGATGCCGGGCTCGGCAAGGCGTTGATAGAGGAGCAGGCCGAGCAGCAGGTTTATGACGGCATAGGCGATGCTCGCGAAGGACAGCGCGAAGCCGGCATAAAGGCCGAACCGCAGCGGCGCCGAGGTGAAGGAGACCAGCCCGTTGAGCCCCTGGTCGATGAGCGCCGCCGCACGATTTTTCGACAGCCCTTTCTTGCGCGCGCGCCAAGCATAAGGCACACCGACAGCGCGGCCGCCACATTCGAAAGTCATCATCCGCATGAACGGATATCCGTCACGTACCTGCCGCATCCGTTCGACCACATTGCGGTCGACGAGCTGAAAGTCACCCACGCCCGGCGGCACCTTGATCTCGGAGAAACGGGTGAGCAACTGGTAATAGCCATTGCGGATGCTGCGCATCAGCCGCCCTTCCTCGCGCACCGCACGGATGCCGTAGACGATCTCGTTGCCCGCTTCCCATAGCTTGACGAAGTCGGGGATCAACTCCGGTGGATCCTGGAGGTCGGCCGGCATGAACAGAAGCACGGCATCACCGCTCGAGGCCATCACACCATTGAAGGTGTTGCGCAGCGGCCCGAAGTTGCGCGCATTGACGATGATACGCACCGACTTGTCGGTGGTGGCGATATTGCGCAGGATCTCCACCGTGCGGTCTTCGGAGGCATTATCGCAAAAGATATGCTCGCGTTGATACCCCGGCAGATGCTCGCTGAAAACCTGGCGGACAGCTTCGTAGCAATCTCGGACGTTGAGCTCTTCGTTATAACAGGGTGTAACGATGGTTATTGTCTTCACTAGGGATTCCGCTGAGCGACGGCTGCAATTTCACGGATAACTAGATCATCGCGAAAGCTCGTGTGCAAGCGTCAGGGTATCTCCAACCAGAACTTACCTAAAGAAAGCTGGCGTCTGCCGCTCGCCCCGCGATGTTGCTCATTGAATTGCTCGGCGGCTCGGCCGGAGATCGTGCAGAAGCTGAAAAGCCTCGCAGACCGGACAGTTACGGCCGTCGGAAAGCGAGATACCCCGAGAAAACCACGGAAGCGAAGGCCGCGCGGGATGGGTCGCACCATCAGTGGATAATGAACCCTCCGTCGTGCGGGCCGAACAACAGAAGATCCACACCATCGTTTGCATGAATTTCGGAAACTACTGATTGATCCAGGACCGTCCCCGCGTGCAGTCCTGTGCCGGCTGAAGCCTGACTGGCGATCACCCCGTCACCGTTGAGGTCCTGGTGGAATGTCGACTCCAGCGACGTCACCGTCGTGCTGTTGCCAGCCGCATCAGGAGCCAAGTACGTAACGAAGTTGCCGTTGCTGTCCGTGCTCCAGAACGAGAATGCCCCGTTGGCGGCGTTCTTCCAGACGACGTCGTAACCGCCAGAGACCTGCTCGGCGCCGACCGGTGACCACGTCCCGAAAATGCCGACCGTCACCGCCGAGCCCCCGTACTTCAGCGTCGGCCCGGTGCCGGTGCTGATGCTGTCGAGATAATAATTCGAACCAACCTGAACTAGGCTGGTCGACCCGGCCG
>NZ_JBVVPO010000018.1:0-100440 GCF_055811795.1 Bradyrhizobium sp. MI1.7 | reverse complement strand
GAGACCTGCTCGGCGCCGACCGGCGACCACGTCCCGAACATGCCGACCGTCACCGCCGCGCCGCCGTACTTCAACGTCGGCCCGGTGCCGGTGCTGATGTTGTCGAGGTAATAGTTCGAACCGGCCTGGACCAGGCTGGTCGAACCCGCCGCCTCGATTGAAACCGGGCCAGCGGCGCCGATCATGCCGTCACCGTTGAGGTCTTGCTGGAACGTCGACTCCAGCGACGTTACCGTCGTGCTGTTGCCAGCCGCATCAGGGGCCAGGTGCGTAACGAAGTAGCCGTTGCTGTCCGTGATCCAGAACGAGAACGCCTCGGTGGCGGAGTCCTTCCAGGCGACGTCGTAACCGCCAGAGACCTGCTCGGCGCCGACCGGCGACCACGTCCCCGCTGAGCCGCCATACTTCAACGTCGGCCCGGTGCCGGTGCTGATGCTGTCGAGATAATAATTCGAACCAACCTGAACTAGGCTGGTCGACCCGGCCGATTCAATGGTGACGGAGCCAGCGCCGATCACGCCGTCACCGTTGAGGTCCTGCTGGAACGTCGCCTCCAGCGACGTTACCGTCGTGCTGTTGCCAGCCGCGTCAGGGGCCAGGTGCGTAACGAAGTTGCCGTTGCTGTCCGTGCTCCAGAACGAGAATGCCCCGTTGGCGGAGTTCTTCCAGGCGACGTCATAACCGCCAGAGACCTGCTCGGCGCCGACCGGCGACCACGTCCCGAACATGCCGACCGTCACCGCCGCGCCGCCGTACTTCAACGTTGGCCCGGTGCCGATGCTGATACTGTCGAGGTAATAGTTCGAAACAACCTGGACCAGGCTGGTCGACCCGACCGATTCAATGGTGACGGAGCTAGCACTGATCACGCCGTCACCGTTGAGATCCTGATGGAACGTCGTCTCCAGCGACGCCACCGCCGTGCTGTTGCCAGCCGCATCAGGAGCCAAGTACGTAACGAAGTTGCCGTTGCTGTCCGTGATCCAGAACGAGAATGCCCCGTTGGCGGAGTTCTTCCAGACGATGTCGTAACCGCCAGAGACCTGCTCAGCGCCGACTGGTGACCAAGTACCAAAAATGCCAACCGTCACCGCCGAGCCGCCGTACTTCAACGTTGGCCCCGTGCCGGTGCTGATGCTGTCGAGATAATAGTTCGAACCGGCCTGGACCAGGCTGGTCGAACCCGCCGCCTCGATTACAACAGGATCAAGGAGGCTCACAAGCGTCGCGCTCGTGACCGCTCCGTCGGAAAATTGAAAGTTCTCCATTCCCGACACGGTATCGATACCGTCGGGCGAACTGGCCCGCCGGTCGCTAACGGTAAAGGCCTGGTTAGCTGAATCGTAGCTGACCGCGTAGTTCGCCCTATTGCCGGAATACACCACTGTATCAGTTCCGGAGCCGCCAACAATGGTGTCGTTGCCGCCGCCACCGGTGATCGTATCGTTGCCGCCGCCGCCGTTCAGCACGTTGGCGATGGCGTTGCCGATGATCGTGTCGTTGCCGGACCCGCCGGTGGCGTTGTCGATGTAGGAGCGCGCGTCGTTGTTATAGAGATAGGCGTTGTAGACGTTGCCTGAGGCGTAGTGGTCGTAGCCGAGATTTTGGTTGTCGCCGAGATTGGCCCGTTGCACGGTGGAGAACAGCGACGTCGCGCCGGGATTGAGATTGATGCTCAGATTCGTCGCATAGTTGGACAGATCGTAGGTATCGATGCCGCCGCCGTCCCAGATCGTCGCGTAGATGCGGTTGGCCGAGTTGCCGGTGCCGCCGCCCGGCGCGAGTTGCCCGACACCGTTGATGAACTCTTGACCCGTGGTGGGATTCCAGGAGTAGACGGTGTTCCCGCCCTGGGTCGCATAGTTCGCGCCGTACATCGTCTGGAGCGCGAGGATATCGTTGGCCATGTAGGTCTGCGGATATCCGTAAGCCTCGTTGCTGTAGCCGGCGGTCGTCGAGGCGCCGACATAGCTGCGATAGCTCATGATGGTGTATTCGCTGTCGTCATGCGCACTCGGCACCGCGACATTGGCGGGGCCGCCGGTCTCCTGGCTGTGCTTGAGACCGAGAGCGTGGCCCAGTTCGTGCATCGCGGTCGTGAAATAATAGTTGCCGAGCTTGGCCTGCGAGTAATCGTAATGGGTCCCGAACCAGACGTCGCCGCCGGCCGCATAGTCGCCGGGGTAGTAGGCGTAGGAGGTTGGGGGCTTCGACGACTGCGCGATCATGATGTCCGCGCCGTCGGTCCCCAGGTACTGGATGCTGGCGTTGGTGTAGCCGAGGATCAGTCCGATCGCGTAGTTGATCGCCGCCTGCATCGCGCCTGGCGCCGCGGCGAAGCCAGACGATGTCGGCTCACTGTTGCCGTTGTAATAAGGATTGGAATAGTCGCTGGCCGAGTCGGGAAAGCTATAGGTGATCGTGCCGGTCCACTTGTAGCCCGACAGCAAGCCGTCAATATCGGCGTTGTTGGTTGCACCAACGGTAACAGAATTAGCCAATGGACTCTCCGGAGCAACGGATCACGCGATTCGCGGACGAAGGCGCGAGATTCTAGCTTGAGAGTTATACGTTCGGTTAAAATTCGGCAGCGGCCTCCGGGTCCCCTTTCATAAGGCCGTATTAGCCATCAAATCAAGTAGCGGTACGGGCCGAGGGCAAGGATTCAGGTCCCGCCGGCGGGTATGATCTGTAAAGGAAATCATGAAACCAGGCCCATTTTCAGTCAGTCTCATCGGGGTCCTGGCGGTGTTCGCCGGGCCGGATCGTCTGCTCATCGGAGAACAGCCTGCCATGGTCGGGAAAGCCAATGCAGACGACGGCGGCAAGGACAAAGGCAATGAAAGCGGTAAGGCGGGACGCGCCCCCTCCATGCCTATGGCCCGCGACCCCGCGGCGACGGTCACCCGGGAATACGAGACCGCGCGTCAGAAGGGAACCAGGGAGGCGTTCGAGCTCTTCATTGCGCGCCACGGCGATGACCCTCTGGCCGAGCAGGCACGCGACGAGCTGAAGCGCCTGTCGCGCTGATCCCTTCATGCAGCGCAGCAAACCGCACCAAGCACTGCATTTTGACAGGCGCCGTCCGCGCTGGCGCAGACTTGCCGCATGATGTTTCGGCACTATGGTGACTCCGTAATCTGACCCGGAGCCTTTCACGATGCCCTTTCCGCATGCCTCGGAAGCCCTGTCGCGCTTCACCGTGCTCGATCTGACCCGTGTCCGGTCCGGGCCCACCTGCGTGCGGCAGCTCGCGGACTGGGGCGCCAATGTCGTCAAGATCGACGCGCTGACCGAGGATTCCGGCGGCGAGCAGCCGGGCGGGCCGCGGCGGGGGTCCGATTTCCAGAATTTGCATCGCAACAAGCGGGCGATGACGCTGAACCTGAAGGACGAGCGCGGGCTCGCCGTGTTCAAGCGCCTCGCCGCCAAGGCCGACGTCGTGGTCGAGAATTTCCGTCCCGACGTGAAGAAGAAGCTCGGCATCGACTATGAGAGCCTGCGCGAGATCAACCCGCGCATCGTCTATGGCAGCATCTCCGGCTTCGGCCAGGACGGACCCTACCACAAGCGCCCCGGGTTCGATCAGATCGCCCAGGGCATGGGCGGGCTGATGTCGATCACCGGCGCGCCGGGCGAAGGGCCGATGCGGGTCGGCATTCCCGTCGCCGACCTCACGGCCGGCCTGTTCTGCGCCATGGGCATCCTCACCGCGCTGCTCGAGCGCGAGGTCTCCGGCAAGGGACAGTGGGTGCAAACCTCGCTGCTCCAGGCCCAGATCTTCATGCTCGACTTCCAGGCCGCGCGCTGGCTGATGGAGAAGGAGGTCGCCAAGCAGGCCGGCAACAATCACCCGACCAGCATCCCGACCGGCGTGTTCAAGACCTCGAACGGCTATATCAACATCGCCACGACCGGCGGGCGGATCTGGGAGCGTTGCGCGCAGGCGATCGGCGCCCCCGAGCTCTACAGCCATCCCGACTATGCGACCGCGCCGGCCCGTTCCAAGAACCGAGACGCGCTCAACGCCAAGATCGAGGAGCGCACGGTCACGAAGTCAACCGAGACCTGGGTACGCGAGTTCAACGACGCCGGCGTGCCCTGCGGACCGATCTACGCCATCGACCAGATGTTCGAGGACGCGCAGGTCAAACATCTCGGCATCGCGCAGGACGTGCCGAACGACGAGAATCGCGCAATCCGCCTGGTCGGGCAGCCCGTCACGCTGTCGCGCACGCCGAGCAAGATGGTGGCGCGGCCGCCGGAATTCGGTGAGCAGACCGAAGAGGTGCTGAAGGAGCTCGGCTTCGGCCAGGAGGAAATCGCAGTTCTAAAGGCCGCCAAGGTCGTGTGAATGACAAAACAACCAGGCGAGCGTGGGATAACGAAGAAGCAGTGGGAGTTCCGCAAGCGTTAGCGCAATGCTTTCTCCCGTGCCGCCCGTAGATCAGCTGACGTCTGCGCAGGGCTCATTACCGGCTCTCGGCTAGGCGGGGGCTCATTGAGGTCTCGAGCCCAGGGTGCACCGGTTCTAACGGGCGCCACCGAGGAAGCCTGATCGGAGCTCGCGCAGGACGAGACAACAAGGCTGACCAAAATCGCCTCTGTGATCCGCCCCGACGTCCTTACTTGCTTGGCCATTTGAGAACCATTCATCAAGAGTAAGACGTTTGGCACGGGCTCGGTCAGGCAAATTCGTATTGAGGTTTCCCTCTGCCGATTCTGTCAATATAGACAAGTTTTCGGATATAGCTATCGGCTTGGAAGTAGCCAAATCGACACCGCGGAAAGAGCCGCTCAGATCAGCAAAATAGCGCTCATGGTGAGCTCTTCGGATGGCCTCTAAGATTCATGACCGAATGTCCTGCCCAACATGCGGGTCTGTTTACGAACGTTCAATGCCCTCCCCTTAGCGGAAGCCGGACAATTCCAATGTGCCGGTTGCGGCGAGCTGTTGGCCCAATGGTACACTCGGTACTTGCCGATTTATACGTTGCTCGAAGCCCGCTCAAAGCTTGGCACCGCAAAGCCTTTAACGCGCACTCATATTGGAAAGCCCAATCTTGCAGCGATATTCGTCGAAATTTTGGACCCTGCACCTGAATGCAGTGATTTCGTTGAGCGGTCGTGGCGGCCTCAATACAAACCAACTTAATACTTCGAGTAGATCGACGTTCGCCTCCCTCGTCAGAGAATGGTCCGCTCTGAAGAACCGATGAGATCAGCGCGAGATGGTGACGCTTAGATACGGCCCCAGGCTAAGCGTCTGGGGTGTGGCACTAGCCGGCCTTCTCTCGCTCCAGCTAGTGGGACGAGGACTTTGGCTGCTGCGTTCAAGCGCCTCGCCGCCAAGGCCGACGTCGTGGTCGAGAATTTCCGTCCCGACGTGAAGAAGAAGCTCGGCATCGACTATGAGAGCCTGCGCGAGATCAACCCGCGCATCGTCTATGGCAGCATCTCCGGCTTCGGCCAGGACGGACCCTACCACAAGCGCCCCGGGTTCGATCAGATCGCCCAGGGCATGGGCGGGCTGATGTCGATCACCGGCGCGCCGGGCGAAGGGCCGATGCGGGTCGGCATTCCCGTCGCCGACCTCACGGCCGGCCTGTTCTGCGCCATGGGCATCCTCACCGCGCTGCTCGAGCGCGAGGTCTCCGGCAAGGGACAGTGGGTGCAAACCTCGCTGCTCCAGGCCCAGATCTTCATGCTCGACTTCCAGGCCGCGCGCTGGCTGATGGAGAAGGAGGTCGCCAAGCAGGCCGGCAACAATCACCCGACCAGCATCCCGACCGGCGTGTTCAAGACCTCGAACGGCTATATCAACATCGCCACGACCGGCGGGCGGATCTGGGAGCGTTGCGCGCAGGCGATCGGCGCCCCCGAGCTCTACAGCCATCCCGACTATGCGACCGCGCCGGCCCGTTCCAAGAACCGAGACGCGCTCAACGCCAAGATCGAGGAGCGCACGGTCACGAAGTCAACCGAGACCTGGGTACGCGAGTTCAACGACGCCGGCGTGCCCTGCGGACCGATCTACGCCATCGACCAGATGTTCGAGGACGCGCAGGTCAAACATCTCGGCATCGCGCAGGACGTGCCGAACGACGAGAATCGCGCAATCCGCCTGGTCGGGCAGCCCGTCACGCTGTCGCGCACGCCGAGCAAGATGGTGGCGCGGCCGCCGGAATTCGGTGAGCAGACCGAAGAGGTGCTGAAGGAGCTCGGCTTCGGCCAGGAGGAAATCGCCGAACTGAGACGAGCGAATGTCGTTTGACGTCGTGCAGCGCTAACGCGCACGGCCCGCTAGGGCCCGCGCAAGGCTCGGGGATCGTCTCGCGGGCCTGCCTGAAGCGATCTGCCAAGGCGATCTCGGACCGAAGAATATCATGCTCCAGGGGAGCAGAACCGCGGGTCATCGTTGTCGTCCAGCTCAAATCGTACCTGGCGGTCTGCTCCGGCGCGCATCTGAAGCGGTGCCGAGCCCATGCCTGCATCACGCGGATTCCCGAGCTGCCGCGCTAAGCTGCCTTCTCGCCTGATCTGCGAAACGGGGCCTTCCTGCCAGCAATGATCCGTTGATTTATATCGCTCTACGATATATTTCCAGCGCCGGCCGATGTGATCGGCGCCGCTTCATCATCCTCACAATCGCGTTATCCCGATCGGATCAAGATGCCCCGCCCCATCCCCGCCAATTCCCTGCCGCGCCTCGGCGACTTCACGACAGACCGGCGCGTTCTCATGCTGGTCGCCATGGCGGTCTTCGTCGGCGCGGGTGGCGCCGGTACGGCGTGGCTGTTGCTGCGCGCCATCGCACTCGTCACCAATGCCGTGTGGCTGCACACGCTGAGCACGCAGACCCTCTCGACAACCAATCTGAATCCCGACGCCTGGATGGTTGCGGCCCCGGCCATTGGCGGCCTCGTCATCGGCCTAATGGCGCGCTTCGGGTCCGAAAAAATTCGCGGCCACGGCATTCCCGAGGCGATCGAGGCGATCCTGATCGGCGGCAGCCGTTTGCAGCCGAAAGTTGCCGTCCTCAAGCCACTGTCGTCGGCGATCTCGATCGGCACCGGTGGGCCGTTCGGCGCAGAGGGCCCGATCATCATGACCGGCGGTGCGGTGGGCTCTCTCTTCGCGCAATGCTTCCATCTCAGCGCGGCCGAGCGCAAGGCGTTGCTGGTGGCCGGTGCCGCCGCGGGAATGACGGCCATCTTCGGAACACCGATGGCCGCCGTCATGCTCGCCGTAGAGCTTCTCCTGTTCGAGCTGAAGCCGCGCAGCCTGATCCCCGTGATCGCCGCCTGCGTGGTCTCGTCGTCGCTGCGCCCCTGGCTGATCGGCAGCGGCGCACTGTTTCCGTTCGCCGGCCAGCTCGATCTGCCCTGGTGGGGGCCGCTTGCCTGCGTGAGTGTCGGCGTGGTCGCGGGACTGCAATCGGGATTGCTGACCACACTGCTATACAAGGCCGAGGATTATTTCAGTCACCTGCCGATCCACTGGATGTGGTGGCCAGCGATCGGCGGACTGTTCGTCGGCGCCGGCGGCTTGATCGAACCGCGGGCGCTCGGTGTCGGCTACGACATCATCGGCGACCTGCTCAACGACAACATCGTGGTATCGGCCGCGGTCCTGATCCTGCTGGTAAAGTCCGCGACTTGGATCGTCGCCCTGGCGTCGGGCACATCCGGGGGCGTCCTCGCGCCGCTTCTCATTTTCGGCGGCTGCGTCGGCTGGCTCGAAGGACAATTGCTGCCGGGGTCGCATGGGGCCTGGGCGCTCGTGGGCATGGCCGCGATGATGGGTGGCACCATGCGCTCGCCGCTGACCGGTATCCTGTTCGCCGTCGAACTGACCGGCGACTTTCCGCTGCTCGGATCGCTTCTGATTGCCACGAGCGCCTCCTATGCGCTCACCGTATTGCTGCTCAAGCGCTCGATCCTCACGGAGAAAATCGCGCGGCGCGGCCAGCACGTGGTGCGCGAATACGGCATCGATCCCTTCGAACTGCTCCGCGTCAACGAAGTGATGGTGACGGACGTCGATACGCTGCCGGCAACGATGACAGTCGGCGAAGCGGTGACGTTCTTCTCGGGGAACGGGCGGCGCCACAAGTCCTATCCGCTGATCGATGCGGACGGTCAGGTCTCGGGTCTCGTCGGCCGCTCGGACGTCCTGCGCTGGCGAGCGGAAAGCGCCGACGGTCGCGACACCCTGTTCGACTGCGCCTCGGACCGCTCGCTTACACTCGGTTTTCCCGACGAACCGGTGTCACATCTTGCGGATCGGATGGTTCTGGCCGACGTCGGGCGCGTGCCGATCGTCGAACGCGCGAGCGGGCATCTCGTCGGCCTGGTTGCCCGCAAGGATCTCCTGCGCATTCGCGCCACCGCAAGATCCGTCGAGAAGCAGCGCTCGGCCTTCTTCGGCCTTGGCCGCCGCAGCCCGTCAGAACAGGTGACCGCCCTTGACGCGCGGCTTTAGACAGCGGATTCGCCTCGCCGACGATCTGCGCCTACGACCCTCTTTGCTAGTTCGACGCGGGTTTCGCCCGCCCCGTCCATCCGGCGCGCCCAAGAAGACCGTCGATCACCGGCCAAAATAGCAACAGGATGGCCGGCGTTCGTGATCGGGCCGACCAGACCGTTCGACCAGAACACCTTGAGGTGCCGCCGGACTCGATCATCGACAGGTGGAAGGCATCCTCGGCGCGGTTGCTGAGCACGAAGACTAGGGAGGCGGGCGTCGTCTGAGTCCGCTCACGACAGGGACAGTCTCGCATTGGGTAAAACGTTGGATGCCTGTCCGTTCGGGGCCGCCCGGCCCGACCGGATAAGCCTTATTGACCCTCCATCCCGGTTTTCACGAAAAAAGAGCCTCCGTTCGAGCCGTTCCTAGTTGCTCATGCAAGGCTGCTTTAACCACAGGTGCTCTAGATTTCAGCTCATTCAAAGCGGAATGAACCCCAATGGCGATCGATTCCCGGACGGTTAGCTACAGCATCATTGTCCCGGTCTTCAATGAGGAGGCCGTTCTCCCGATATTGCTGCGCCGGCTCGACCTGCTGCTGACCCGGCTCAACGGGCCGGCGGAGGTCATTATCGTCGACGATGGCAGCAGCGATTCCGGCACCATCGTGCTGGAAGCACTCGTCAAACGCGATCCGCGCTATCGCTTGATCGGCCTGTCGCGCAATTTCGGCCACCAAGTCGCTATTACTGCCGGCATGGACGCGGCGCAGGGCCAAGCGATTGTGGTTATGGATGCCGATCTGCAGGACCCGCCTGAGGTCGTGGAGCAACTCATCGCCAAATGGGAAGAAGGTTACGAAGTCGTCTATGCGCGGCGGCTGTCGCGCGCTGGCGAAAGCCGGTTTAAGCGCTCGACGGCCCATCTGTTCTACCGGATACTCGGGCGCATGACCTCGGTTCGGATTCCGGCCGACGTCGGTGACTTCCGCCTGATCGATCGCAAGGTGCTCGACGCGCTGCGCCAGATGCCGGACCGGGACCGCTTCGTGCGCGGCATGATCGCCTGGCTCGGCTTCCGGCAGACTGAAGTGACCTTCCATCGCCTTGAGCGCGCGGCCGGCGAAACAAAATATCCTCTGCTCAAGATGACCCGTCTTGCGTTGGCTGCAGCGCTCGGCTTTTCCGATGTGCCCTTACGCCTGGCAATCTGGTGTGGGCTCGTGGTGTCGTGTCTGGCCCTCCTCTACGGCGGCTGGGTGCTTGTACTGTGGATGAGCAAGGACAGCCACCTGGTTGCCGGCTGGTCCTCGACCATGGTCGTCATATCGCTCCTATGCGGACTTAACATGCTGATGACGGGCATCGTCGGGCTCTACATCGGCCGCATTCATGCCGAGGTGAAACACCGTCCACTCTACGTCGTGCAGAAGCGGTTGGGCTTCGATCGCGCCCAGGCTGCGCCGGCGGGCGCCGCAGCTCACGCCATGCACGAATAGTGAGCCCACATGAGCGAGCTCTTCGACCAGTACCGCAGCAATTACCGGGACGTCGTCCAATCATCGATCGACTTCTCGGGCCTGCCCCACAGCTTCTTCATGCGCTCCAAAGCCGACCTCCTGCGCGACCTGACCGCGCGGCGTCTCGGATCGGCAAATCCCGCGATGCTCGACGTCGGTTGCGGCGTCGGCAGCTTTCATCCGTTGCTGCGCGGCATGGTCGGCAGCCTGACCGGCATCGATGTTTCATCGGAGAGTATCGAGCAGGCGCGCGCCGACAATCCCGGCGGCGAGTACCGCGCCTTCGACGGCAGGAGCTTTCCCTTCGACGACGACAGTTTCGATATCGTGACTGCGATTTGCGTGCTGCACCACGTCGCGCCTGCCCAATGGACCAACTTCATCAATGAGATGCGGCGCGTGGCGCGCCCGGGGGGCCTTATCTGCATCATCGAGCACAATCCCCTCAATCCGCTTACCCGCCTTGCCGTTGCGCGCTGCGAATTCGATCGCGACGCCGTGTTGCTCAGCGCTCGCAAGGCACGGAGATTGATGGCGGCTAGCGGTTTGCAGAAGATCGGCGCGCATCATTTCCTACTGTTGCCCTGGGAGGCAGAGCCGGCACGCCGCGTCGAGGGCGCCTTGAGGCGTATTCCGCTCGGCGCCCAATACGCCGCCTTTGGTACCGCCTGAACTATTTCTACAACACATCCAACCGCGGATGGGCGACCGCCACATTGTCGCTGAAGATGCATTGCCAGTCCGGCGGGCAGTGGAGCACCGTCACCCCCGGCGTGTCCAGATCAAGCAGTGTCGCATCAAGGTTTGTTGCGCCCGGCTGCCGTTCGCTGTCCGTTCTCGCTCAACGCGTCTATCGGAGGATGGACCGGGAATGGAAATATTAACCTGACCTCTTCAACTTGAGCCAGAAGGGGGCGAAACCAATGACGCTCGGCGCACGCTCAGGCGGCGCACCATCTCCGGGGTGACGGCAAATGATCGATAGTAATGATGACTATTCGCGAAGGTTTCAGGAACTAAGGCCATTTCTCGTAAATGACGAAGGTCTCAGATACGCGGACTTCATCAAGACGCTGACGCCCAACTATACGAGGCTCTATCTGGATATTGCGCTCGGCTACTTTGCACTGATTGTTACTTTTGCGTTTGTCCGCGCCGTGCCCGTGGAAATGGACTATGGACTGCTATTTACTGTGTTTGCTGGTGCAATCTCTATTGGCTTCTGGATCGCCTACCTGCAACTGTTCCTTCATGAAGGCGCTCACTTCAATTTCGCCCCTGATAGAGGACAGAGTGATTTTCTATGCAACATTCTGGTTGCTTGGATGATAGGCACATCTGTTCAGCAGTACCGCATCACCCATTTTCAGCATCATCGCGCGCTCGGCAAAGTCGACGACAGCGAATCGACTTATTTCTCCTCGCTTAATCTGGCATTTCTGATCAAGGCTCTGTTTGGCGTCCGAGTGATGGAAGTGCTTCGGTCGCGCACCGAACTCGAAGCTAAAGCCAAGAGGGTCGATCGAGGCACATGGGTCAGGCCCATGGGTCTCCTTGCGCACATTGCAATCGTCACGATTTCCTTCTTTTCTCGCGAGCTACTTTTTTGCGCCGCGTGGGTCCTGGGGACTGTGATGTTTTTCCCCCTCTTCGGCGCTCTTCGCCAGTTGCTGGAACATAGAGACCCCTCTGCGGATCCATGTGTCGATTACAATGAGCATGATCATGGCGCCTATACGAGGGTGTTTGGACCCGGCATATTCTCTTCGGTATTCGGAGCCGCGGGATTCAATCGCCACCTACTGCACCACTGGGAGCCGCAGGTTTCCTATACCAACTTGCATGAAATGGAGGCATATCTCCTCAAGACGGAGTTAGCATCGGTTATCGAGCAGCGTCGCTCCACATATTTGAAAACGTTCCTCAGTCTCTTCAGGTTCACATGACCAAAATAACGTGCCCGATTTGTGCCGATGGTTCTGTGCGTCATTTCGCGAAAGCCAACGACGTTGAGTATTTTACATCCGGCAGGCTCTTCGATTTCTACCGCTGTGACGGCTGCGATATTCTGTTCATTTACCCGATGCTGTCGGATCGGCTGAATGAAATCTATCCATCCAACTATTATTCGTTTCACGCCAATGCAGCCGATACCTTGGCACTACGCTTCAAGAAGCGTCTTGACGACAGGGCTTTCCAAGCAATCACTAAACAACTCAATGGAGAACGCCTGTCTGCATTAGACGTTGGAGGCGGAATCGGTTGGCTCCTCGACGGGCTGAAGAGAGCCGATTCCAGAATTGCTGATACAACCGTCGTAGACATTGATGCTGGAGCGGCTGATGTCGCCCGCGCCAAAGGTCACAACTTTCACCTCACGCCTATTGAAGGCTTCGAGACTGAAAAAACGTTTGACTTGATTTTGATGCTAAACCTGATCGAGCACGTTCCAGATCCGATCCAGATACTGAAAAAGGCAAAGAGCCTGCTTTCTCCTGGTGGTCTCATTTGGATTAAAACGCCCAACTACGACTCGCTAGACGCTCGTATTTTTAGATATCGTTCCTGGGGAGGATATCACACGCCTCGACATTTTGTTCTCTTCACCAAACCTAGCTTCATTCGTCACTGTGAATCCGCGGGCCTTCATGTCTTGAATTGCTCGTATACGCAGGGCGCCCCATTCTGGACCGTAAGCGCCATTAACGAATTAAAGCGCCTTGGCCTCGCGGAGGTGTCAGCTGCACGGCCATCGCTGCAGAACAGCCTTACTCCCTTTTTTCATCTGCTTTTTGCGGCGTTCGATTTTGTCAGGATGCCTTTCTCTAAGACGTCGCAGATGAATTGCATCCTCACGGCCCAATCATCCACTTCTGAGACATCATCGGCAACACCGATTTCGAGGGCGAAGTTGGGGTCAAACAGGATTTCTGGCGGTGCGTGATCACGTCGCTCCAATAGGAATCAGCGCGCGGGCCGGACGGTAATCTGAATCCCGGCTCCATATGAATGCCATGGCTGAGAAGACTCTCGACGCTGCCTAGAAGAGCTGCGAGATCTGCGTGCAAGATCATCCGTTTGGCGAGAATTCTCCGACCTCTCTCAGCCATTACCCCACGCAAAGACCTGCGCTCAGGACGTGCCGAACGACGAGGACCGCCACATTCGACTGGTCGGCCAACCCGTCACGCTGTCGCGCACGCCGAGCAAGATGGTGGCGCGGCCGCCGGAATTCGGCGAGCAGACCGACGAGATCTTGAAGGAGTTCGGCCTCAGTGCAGACGAGATCGCGACGCTCCGGAACGCCAAGGTGGTGTGAAAGAACGGCCGCGTCGCGACAGCCGGCCTTTCGGATCCGAGCCGCCGCGGTGATCACCATCGGCCGCGCATTGACGGCTTAAGCAACCATCTAGATCTTACGCAAACCGTCGAAGCGCGTGCCGACATAGCGGAGAAAGGTCGTTGTTGGACAGGTCGACCGATCCGCCGACTTGCTTGACGCCGATCGTGTTGAAGGAGATCGTCGTGGCGTCAATGTTGATGCCGCCGCCCGAGATGGCAATGCCGGCAACCGAGTTGCTTGACACGACCGAATTGCTGAGGTGAACGGCGGCGCCGGCACCCACGCCGATACCGCTGGCCGCGTTGATCACCTTGACGTTGCTGAGCGTCGCCTTGATCAAGCCCGCAGCCGCGCTGGCAATCGTAAAGCCGCTGCCTCCCATATCCCGTGGTGTTCACGACGTTCAGCGCTCCAGTTTCCAATCCGCTTGGGTCAAGCGGCAGGCTTCGCCCGCCGCGGCCATCCGACGCAGCGCAGCAAGCGGTCGATCACAGGCCAAAATAGCAGCACGATCGCCAAGGTTGTGATCGAGCCGACCAGGCTGTTCGACCAGAACACCTTGAGGTTGCCGCCGGACCCAATCATCGACAAGCGGAAGGCATCCTCGGCGCGGTTGCCGAGCACGAGCGCCAGGGTGAACGGCGCGAGCGGGATGCCGATCTTCTTGAAAACGTAGCCGACGACGCCGAAGCCCAGCATCAGCCAGATGTCGAACATCGCGTTCTGGATCGCATAGGCGCCGATCGCGCAGGACACCACGATCATCGGCGCCACCGCGGCGAACGGCACCCGCAGGATTGAGGCGAAGATTGGCACCGTCGTCAGCACTAGCACGAGACCGACGACATTGCCGAGATACATCGAGGCGATCAGGCCCCAGACGAAGTCCTTGTGTTCCACGAACAGCAGCGGACCCGGATTGAGTCCCCACACCATCAACCCGCCGAGCAGGATCGCGGCCGTGCCGGAACCGGGAATACCGAGCGCCAGCATCGGCAGCAGCGCCGAGGTGCCGGAGGCATGCGCCGCCGTCTCCGGTGCGAACACGCCCTCGATGCGGCCCTTGCCAAAGCTCTCGGGATCCTTGGCGAAGCGTTTTGCGAGGTTGTAACCCATGAAGGAGGCCGCGATCGCGCCGCCCGGGGTGATGCCGAGCCAGCAGCCGATGAAGGAGGAACGCAGCAGCGTCGCCCAGTATTTCGGCAGGTCCTTCCAGACGCTGAGCACGACGCGGAGCGAAATGCTCGCCGCGTGTCCGCGCAGCGCGAGCCGCTCCTCCATCGTCAGCAGGATCTCGCTGATGCCGAACAGGCCGATGACGGCAACGAGGAAGTTGATGCCGCGCAAGAGCTCGGCCGAGCCGAAGGTCATGCGCAGGTTGCCCGACACCGTGTCCATGCCGACGCCGGCGAGCAGAAGGCCGAGCGACATCGAGATGACCGTCTTGTGCTTGGCCTCGCGCCCCAATCCGACGAAGGAGCAGAAGGTCAGCAGATAGACAGCGAAGAACTCGGGCGGGCCGAACTTCAACGCAAAGGACGAGATCATCGGCGCGAGGAAGGTGATCAGCAGCACCGCGACCAGCGAGCCGATGAAGGAGGACGTGAACGCCGCGGTCAGCGCCTCCGCCGCCCTGCCCTGCTGCGCCATCGGATAGCCGTCAAACGTGGTCGCGACCGACCATGCCTCGCCGGGGATGTTGAACAGGATCGAGGTGATGGCGCCGCCGAACAGCGCGCCCCAGTAGATGCAGGACAGCATCACGATCGCCGAGGTCGGATCCATCGTGAAGGTGAGCGGCAGCAGGATCGCAACGCCGTTGGGGCCGCCGAGCCCGGGCAGCACGCCGACGAAGATGCCGAGCACCAGCCCGACCATCATCAGCACGAGCGTCTTCCACGTCAGCAGGACGGCGAAGCCATGAAGCAAGAGACCGAAAGCTTCCATCGTGAGCGCCTAGTAGCCGAAGGCCGCTTCGAGCGGCCCTTTCGGCATGATGACGTCGAAGGCGATGTCGAAGGTGACGAACATGATCGCCGTGAACAGGAAGGAAGTGAGCAGCGACTTCCACAGCGCGATCTTGCCGACGAGCCGCATGAAGCCCGCGATCAGGAGGAAGCTCGCGACGTAGAGGCCGAGGAACTGCATCACCAGGCAGAACAGCAGCGTCGGCACAAACACCGCCATCACACGGCGCGCTTGCGCACGCGTGACGAAGCTTTCGGATGCCGCGCGGTGCGCCACGAAGGCCGCAATCAGGCCATAGAGGCTGCCACCACCGAGGATGACGGAGAGATAGAACGGGAAATAGCCGGGCTCCGGCCCGGTCGAATCCCAGGAAGCGCCGGTGCGCCAATTGTCATAGCCAAGCGTTGCGGCCAACGCGAGCAACAGCAGGCAGACGAATATCTCGATCGTGCCGGAGGAGACGACGGAGGGTGAGTCGTCTTCAGGCGCGGTCGGATCGTCGACGACGATTTCAAGATCGGTTTGGGACATGAGCTGCTTTGCAAAAGCCGGGAGTGATGTCACCTCGCCCCGCTTGCGGGGAGAGGCAGAGGCCGCGTCCGCGGCCGTTTTCTAGAACGCCGAAGCGCCGGGTGAGGGGGACTCTCCGCGAATCCGTCTGCCACTCTCTTCGGGGAGGGAGCCCCTCACCCCTTCCCTCTCCCCGTAAGAACGGGGAGAGGGAGAAGAGAGACGGCTACTTCGCGACGAATCCGGCTTCCGTCATGAGCGACTTGTTGGTGGCGTCGTCCTCCTCGAGGAATTGCACCATGTCCTTGCCGGTGAGGAAGATCGGCTTCAGCGCCTGCTTTTCCATGTAGTCCTTGTATTCCGCGGTCTGCGTCACCTTGTGGAACAGATCGACATAGAACGCCTGCTGCTCCGGCGTGACCTTGCCGGGCAGGAACATCGCGCGCAGCATCAGATACTGGACGTCGACGCCCTCCTCCTTGCAGGTCGGGATGTCGGCCCAGGATTGCGTGTCCGTCACCTTGCTGGTGTAGGAGATGCGCTCCTTGTCGAACACGCAGAGCGGGCGCACCTGGCCGGCACGCCAGACTTCGAGATTTTCGCTCGGGTTGTTGACGTTGGATTCGGTGTGGTTGCCGACGAGCTGGGTCGCGGCCTCGCCGCCGGACTTGTAGGGCAGATAGGAGAATTTCGCGCCGGTCTTCTGCTCGAGGAAGACGGTCAGCACGTGATCCTCGCGCTTGGAGCCGGTGCCGCCCATCTTGAACGGCGAACTCGCCGCCTTCGCGGCCGCGACGAATTCCTTCACCGTCTTCGGACCTGCGCTGTTGTCCCACAGCACGAACTGGTCGAGCGCGATCACCGAGACCGGCGTCAGCTCGCGCCAGTTGAACGGGATCTTCGCCGACAGCGGCAGCATGTAGATCAGCGAATAGGCGATCAGCACCTTGTTCGGGTCGCCTTCGCTGGATTTCATGTACATCAGCGCTTCCGCGCCCGAGGCGCCGCCCTTGAGCGAGACTACGATCGGCTGCTTCATCAGATTGTTCTTCTGAATGGCGGCCTGCATCATCCGCGCCATCTGGTCGGAGGCGCCGCCCGCGCCTGCCGCCACCACGATCTCGACTGGTTTGGTCGGTTCCCAGCCGGCATAAGCCGGCGTGGCGCAAAGCGCTGCCGCCAGCGTGATTGTGGCCTTCATTCCATGTCCCACGCGCATCTTCCCTATGTTCTTATTCGGATTGGCAATTCGCGAAGTAAGGCGGGCTACATTGTGCGGGCGAACGCCAGCCAGTTCAAGTCGCCCGGCACTGCCCAGCTTATGACTTTGGAATGAGATTGTTCGCATATGGCCTGACTGCAATCTAGCCCGACCGTCGAAAGACCGTGGGTCGCGAGGGAGGCCAGGTACTTCGATGCCGACCTCCCGTACATCGCATTCGCCCCAGTCTGATCGGGGACGGCCTCTTCTACGCGGGCTAAGACACATCTTGTTATGAACCCACGATTGTGAGACATGCTCCAAAGTGCCGCCGAATGCGATTGGCCGGCAAACGCAACGCAGCCCTCTTTTTTTAAAGAAAAGGCAAAATGCACAGGCTTTCTTCGGGATTAGGCGCGTCGACGACACTGCTCCTTATGATCGCCATCGTTCTCGTCTTGGGCGTTTCCAATCTCCTTTTTGGCGAGATTGTTCCTGCCGGAGGCGGGTTCGGCTGGGACGGCGTCACCTACGCCGACATGGTACGCAGACTTGGCTCGATGATCAGCAACGGGCAGCTGAGTCATTACTATTCACAGCGTATCCTTCCCTCCGTGATCGTCAGGTCGATGCTCACTGTCTCGGGGAACGATCTTTCCAATCAAAACATCATTCGTGGTTTTGAGCTGCTGAATTTGCTGGCGCTGCTCTTAGGTGTCATCATTTGGAAGAGAATGGCGGATCTGCTTTCGATCGGCCCAAGCGGGCAGTGGATCGGGTTCGCCAGCCTCTTCCTGAATTACTTTGCTACCAAGAATTTGATGTATTACCCGGTATTGACCGATGGTGTTGCGCTTTTTGTCAACCTGCTCCTGCTCTTGCTTTATCTGGAACGACGCGCACTGCTGATCCTCATCGTTACGATTGCAGGATCATTTGCGTGGCAGCTCACAGGAGTTTACGGCGCAATATTGTTGATCTCTCTAAACCTAAAATTGCCGGACGTCCAAAGTGTACAGTTACCCTTGACGCCGTCAGATGGGATGCGAAACGATCATCAAATGCGCACCTTCCGGCTGTTCGTTGCGATAGTGGCGGCGGCGATCTCGATCTTCGTGCTTGCGTCGCTTACGCGAGCAATCAAGACGGGCTCCCAGTTCCATGAGCTTGGTATTTTTCTGACCGGCGCGCCTTCCTTGATGATCGTCGTGCTTGCGCTCTGGATCTTGATCGGCCCCGTCTTATTGAGCCGCTCTACCCTGGCCATGCTCGCCGATGTACCCCTGCGCTTCTTTCTGCTTGCAGCTGCCGGACTGCTAATTCCTCATATTGCTTTTACGGCCATATCAAACCCGGATGTCGCGAACCCGAGTGGCATATTCTACGTATTAAAACTGATCATCTTTCCAATGACTGGCAGGGGAAAGTTTCTAATGCCCTTCCTGTCGGCAACGCTTCTTTGGGGACCGGCTGTGCTGCTCGTGATCCTCAGGTGGACAGACGTGAGTGCCGAACTGCGGAAACTAGGGCTTGGGCCGCTTGGCATCGTTGCCGCCACTCTACCGCTAGTGTTAGTCACTGAGTCCCGCTTCATACTCGGTGCTTGGCCAAGCTTGGTGTTGGGACTGGCTCTCGCACTCAACCGGTCGGGCGTATCAAATCTCTTCAAATATCTCTTTGCCACCCTGACGATCTTGAACACGCAATTGTGGCTCAAGTTCAATATCGCCCCGTGGGAAGGTAATGATTATGCCGATCTCACTGAATTCCCGAAGCAGATGTACTTTCTTCACTATGGACCCTGGATGGGGTGGCCGGCCTACCTCGTGCAGCTTCCTTTGTGGCTGTTCGCGGCCTACCTCCTTTCGATCGCAATGCGTCCGAAGAATAACACCAGTTTAGCTGTCAAATGCGATTAGTCCGTCGCGCTCGGGTACTTAGAACTATCTGCCCCGTTCAGCATCGGCTGCTTCATCAGATTGTTCTTCTGAATGGCGGCCTGCATCATCCGCGCCATCTCGTCGGAGGCGCCGCCCGCGCCTGCCGCCACCACGATCTCAACGGGCTTGGTCGGCTCCCAGCCGGCAAAAGCCGGCGCGCCACAAAGCGCGGCGGCCAGCACGACCGCGGCCTTCATTCCATGTCCCACGTGCGTCTCCCCAAGTTTTTCGCCTATGTTCTTGTTCGGATTGGCAATTCGCGAAGCAATGCGAATTGCATTGTGCGGGCGAATGCCGGCCAGTTCGAGCCGGCCCGGCGCCGCTCCGCTTATGACTTTGGAATGAGATCGATTGCAAGCTCGACCGCTGAAATCTCGGGACTGGAATAGAAGGCGAGTCCCCAAATCAACGTTGGAGTTCGGGTTGCCGCCTACGATCGTTCGGGAATTCCCTGCTGTCTGGCAGTGAGAGATAATTTGTCACAGCTTTGTGCCACAAAGTCCGCGAGACCATCGGGCGGATGGGTCGGCACGCCGGATGCAACCTATGATCACCGTTCTCCAGTTGCTTCAGTGAAGAGCAGCCGCTCGTTTCCTCAGTTTGCAGATGCCGAGAGCGCATGGTCTATTTCAATCGGAATTCCACTGGAAGAAAACCAAAGGTAATTCAAAGCGCTTGGGTATTCGCTGTCGTCGTATTCGTGCTCGTTGTCACAAGTCTCATGATCGCGTCGGGCGCGGATGGGCTGTTGGGTGCATACCTCGCCGCCCTAATGCTCGGCATCGCCTGCAACGACGCCCGCCACTACCTCATTCCAAACGAGCTGACCGCCGCGGCTTTCGGAATTGCCTTGTTACACGGAGCAATCTTAACCAATGCCGATGTAACATCCATGCTGTGGCTGGTTTTTCGCGCCTCCGCGGTAAGTCTGCCGTTGTTTTTTCTCTTGTTGTTCTACCGCTACTGGCGCGGCCGGAGCGGATTGGGGCTTGGAGACGTCAAGCTTGCCGCGGTTGCCGGTGCCTGGCTCGAACTCCCAACGGCGGCTGCGGTGATCGAATTGGCAGCACTTTCAGCGATTGCCGCCTACACCGCCAATGCTGTCGTGCGACGACAGCCGCTGCGACGCACGGCATTCCTGCCGTTCGGACTTTTTATGGCGCCAGCTATTTGGATCGGCTGGCTGAGCGAACAATTGCTTTTGCGCTGGGGGTATTTCTGGCCGGGTTGACCTTGCGGCTTGCAAGGTCAGTGCCTCGGCGGTCTCGCGGCCGCCAGTTGAGTGATCGAGACGCGGAGACGTAGTGTCCCGCGCTACTTGCCCTTCCAGTTCGGCGTGCGCTTGTTGAGGAAGGCGTCCATGCCCTCGCGGAAATCTTCGCTCATATAGGCCTTGAGGATCAGGTCCTCGCCCTCTTCGCGCGACAGCGTCCGGCGGATGCGGCGCACCGCCTCCTTGGTCGCTTCCAGCGTGAGCGGCGCATGGCTTGCGACGAGCTTTGCGGTCTCGTCGGCACGGCGCTGCAGCGTCTCGACGTCGGGGACGATTTCGGTGAGCAGGCCGAGCGCCAGCGCTTCCTGCGCTTCGACCAGTCGCGCCTTGAAGATCATATCCTTGGTGCGCGCGGGACCAACCAGCGAGACGACGCGGCTGATGTTCGACATTGACAGGCAGTTGCCGAGCGTCCGCGCGATCGGAAAGCCCATTCGCGTCGTCTCGGTGCCAATGCGGAGATCGCAGCAGGCCGCGATGCCGGCGCCGCCACCGGTGCAGGCCCCGGCGATCGCCGCAATCACGGGCACGCGGCACTGCTCGAGCGTGCCGAGCACGCGGTCAATGCGGGCCTCGTAGTCGAGCGCGTCCTGCGCGGTCTTGAACGCCCGGAACTGGGAAATGTCGGTGCCGGAAGCGAACGCCTTGTCGCCGGCACCGGTCAGGATCAGCGCCTTGATCGAGCGGTCGCCGTTGATCTCGGTGCAGATCTCCGCCATGCGGTCATACATGGCGAAGGTCATGGCGTTGCGCGCCTGGGGGCGGTTGAAGGTGATCCGCGCGATGCCGTCCGTGACGGAGTAGAGCAGGTCTTCGTTGGTCGTCGTCGGTGCGTTCATCGCGCGCTCACTTTCCAAATTAGTTCAAGCCGCCTGAACCTTCAGGCGACCTGCGCCTTTAAGCCACCTGAGCCTTGGCCATCGGCACCGCGTCGCGTCCCTTCAGGACGTCCATGGCCGCCAATACGCCGCCGCCGCGGTGCGGAATCTTTGCAAGATCAAGGCCCATCTCGACGCCGGCGAGCGTACCCATCAGCATCAGATCGTTGAAATGGCCGATATGGCCGATGCGGAACACCTTGCCCTTGACCTTGTTCAGGCCGGTGCCGAGCGACATGTCGAAGTTTTCCAGCACCACCTTGCGGAAGGCGTCGGCGTCGTGGCCATCAGGCACGCGCACGCCGGTCAGCGCCGGCGAATGCGCGGCGGGATCGGCGCACTGCGTCTCGAGGCCCCAGACCTTGGTGGCGGCGCGCGTCGCGGCGCTGTGACGCTTGTGGCGGGTCCAGACGTTCTCCAGCCCCTCCTCCTCAAGCATCTTGACCGCTTCGCGCAGGCCGTAGAGCAAATTGGTGGCGGGCGTGTAGGGGAAGGTGCCGAGCTTGTTGAAGGTGATGACCTCTTGCCAGTCCCAATAGGAGCGCATGCCGGGGTTGGCCTTCGCCACCGCGAGCGCCTTCTCCGATACGGCGTTGAAGCTGAGACCGGGCGGCAGCATCAGGCCCTTCTGGGAGCCGGCGACCGAGACGTCGACGCCCCAGGCGTCATGCTCGTATTCCATCGAACCGAGGCCGGAGATGGTGTCGACCATGAGCAGCGCCGGATGCTTGACCCGGTCGAGCAGCTTGCGCACGTCGAGCGGCGGCGTCACGCAGCCGGTCGAGGTCTCGTTGTGGACGACACAGACCGCCTTGATCGCGTGCTGCTTGTCCGCGCTGAGGCGCTTCTCGATCTCGGCGAGGTCGGCGCCATGGCGCCAGTCGCTCGGGATGAAATCGACATCGATCTTGAATTTCTCGGCGATGCCGCGCCACAGCACGGCGAACTGGCCGGTCTCGCACATCAGCACCTTGTCGCCGGGCGCGAACACGTTGACCATCGCCGCTTCCCAGGCCCCCGTCCCGGACGAGGGGAAGATGATCACGGGCTGCTTGGTGCGGAACACCCGCTGCATCGACGCCAGGACCGCAAAACCGAGCTCGGCGAACTCCGGACCGCGATGGTCCAGCGTCGGCATGTCCATCGCCCGCAGCACGCGGTCGGGCACGTTGGTCGGTCCTGGAATCTGTAAGAAATGCCTTCCAGTGTGCACGGTCATCGGCGTCCTTCCCGGTCTAGCCTTGGTTTTGATGGCCGCCGAATAGCACCATTTGACCAGCTTGTCCCCTCTCCTAAAGGCGCCTCCCATGCATTACCGGCGGCCCTCGCCCCAAGCGCGCTTCCCCTACTCCGCGGCCACCACCTTTCCGACCGGCAGGCGCCCGTCGGCCTCCGTAAACGGACGCTCCGGATGCATCAGGAAGGCGGAGAAGCCACCGAGCAGCAGCAGCCCCATCGACATCAGGAACGGCAGGTACCAGTTGCCGGTCGCGTCGATCACGAAGCCGGCAACGAGCGGCGACACGATGGCGGCGAAGGCCGAGCCAGTATTCATGAGGCCCGAGGCGGTGCCGGAATATTTCGGGGCGATGTCCATCGGGATCGACCACATCGGGCCGATCACCAGCTCGGCGCAGAAGAAGCCGGCGGACAGGCATAGCGCGACGATCGTGATGTCGTGGACGAACAGGATCGGAAACAGCGAGAGCAGCGCGCCCGTAAATCCCGCAACGATGACGCTCAGCCGCGCCAGCCGGACATTGCCGGTGCGGTCGAGGATCTTGTCCGAGAGCACGCCGCCGACACTGTCGCCGACTACGCCGGCGAAGAAGACGCCGGAGGCGAACAGCGCCGAGTTCTTGATGTCGAGATTATAGTTGTTCTTGAAGAACAGCGGCAGCCAGTTGAGATAGAGCCACAGACACCAGCCGTAGCAGAAATAGGTCAGCGTCACTGGCCACATGCGTCCGAGCAACGGCCCCCACGGAACGCGCGGCCGCTCGCCGGTCGGGCGCGGCGGCAGTACGGCGAGCTCGGCCTCGGTGATGGAGGCGTGCTCCTTCGGCTCGTTGCGGAAGTACCAGACCCAGACGACGCCCCAGACCAGGCTGACGAGACCGAGCACGACGAATGCGCCGCGCCAGGTCAGCCAGAGGATGAGCAGCGCCACCACCGGCGGCGTCACGGCGTTGCCGAGCCGGGCGAAGGAATGGGTCAGTCCCTGCGCAAAACCGCGGCGGTTCGCGGGCGTCCAGTATTGCATCGCGCGCGTTGCCGTCGGAAAGGTCGCGCCCTCGCCGAAGCCGAGCGCGAAGCGCGCGACGAACAGTGCGGCAAGACCGTTGACGAAGCCGGTCGAGATGGTCGCCGCCGCCCAGATCATGCCGCACCAGAACAACGTCTTGCGCGGCCCGAAACGATCGCCGACCCAGCCGCCGATCACCTGGAACAGCAGATAGGGATAGGCGAAGGCGGAGAAGACGAGGCCAAGCTGGGTGTTCGACAGACCCAGCTCTTTCTGGATCTCGCTCGCGGCGGTGCCGATGTTCACCCGGTCGACATAGGTGATGAAATACATCGCGCAGAGCATCGCCAAGACGACATGCGTGGCCTTGAACCGAATTCCCATCTCCACCCTCCCTGACTGTTTTTTATGATTGGCCTTGCGTGTCCCGCGCGACCTAGGTGCCGACCACTTTCAGATGCGGCGAGGCATTGCCCTGCGGGCGCTGCTCCAGCAGCTTCATCGCGGCGTCGACACCGCCGGAGCGATGCGGCACGCCCGCAACCGACAGGCCCATCTCCACGCCGGTGAGCGCACCGAGCAGCGTCAGCGCATTGCATTCGCCGAGATGGCCGATGCGGAAGACTTTTCCGGCGACCTTCGACAGGCCCGAGCCGAGCGACATGTTGTAATTGTCAAGCGCGATCTTGCGGAACTGATCGGCGTCGTGGCCCGGCGGCATCAACACCGCGGTGAGCACCGGCGAGAACTCCGAGGGCTCCTGGCAGAGGATCTCGAGGCCCCAGTGACTGACGGCGGCACGCGTCGCGGCAGCCAGCCGCTGATGGCGCGCGAACACGTTGTCGAGCCCCTCTTCGAGCAGCATCGCGATCGCCTCGCGCAGGCCATAGAGCAGATTGGTTGCCGGCGTGTAGGGGAAGAAGCCGTTGGCGTTGGGCTTGAGCATCTCCTCCCAGTCGAAATAGGAGCGCGGCATCTTGTTGGTCTTCGCAGCAGCGCGGGCCTTCTCCGAGATCGCATTGAAGCCGAGGCCGGGCGGCAGCATGAAACCTTTCTGCGAGCAGCTCACGCTGACATCGACCTTCCACTCGTCGTGGCGGTAGTCGACCGAGCCGAGCGAGGAGATGGTGTCGACCATCAGCAGCGCCGGGTGACCAGTGCGATCAATCGCGGCGCGGATCTCGGCGATGCGGCTGGTCGCGCCGGTCGAGGTCTCGTTGTGCACGACCATGACGGCCTTGATCGCGCGCGCCTTGTCCTCGGTGAGCTTCGCCTCGATCAATGCGGGATCGGCGCCGCGGCGCCAGTCGCCGGGCACGAAGTCGACCTCGATGCCGAATCGCCCCGCCATCTGCCGCCACAGGGTGGCGAAATGGCCGGTCTCGACCATCAGCACCCGGTCACCAGGCGACAGCGTGTTGACGATCGCGGCCTCCCAGGCGCCCGTTCCCGACGAGGGGAAGATCACGACCGGACCCGCGGTCTGGAAAATCTTCTGGCTGCCTTCGAGCACGGCGCGGCCGAGCTCGCCGAACTCGGCGCTCCGGTGGTCAATGACCGGCATGTCCATGGCGCGGAGGACGCGCTCGGGGACCGGGCTCGGGCCTGGAATCTGAAGGAAATGGCGTCCCTGGTGCATGAAAACCTCCCTGTCGGCGGACTCTAGCCGGCTTCGGAGGCCATTTTGCATTCATTTTTTGTCATTTCAATTGAATTTTGGTATTCGATTGTGAACATCGACGCGATCAAACAGGCAAACTATTGTGTCGCAAATGAAATCCACGATTCCCGACACTGGGGTTCCGATCGCCCCACCAGCCGCAAATGGCGGCGACCGCCAGGAGGCCTCGCTTCACGGCGAGATCCTGCTGCGGCTGCGCGACTACGTGGTCGAGGGCAATATTCCCGACGGCGCACGCGTTCCCGAGCGGCAGCTCTGCGCGATGCTCGGGATCTCCCGCACGCCGCTGCGCGAGGCCCTGAAAGTGCTCGCCTCCGAGGGGCTGATCGAGCTCCTGCCCAACCGCGGCGCGCGCGTCCGCCAACTCAGCCAGCGCGACCTCGAAGAGCTGTTCGACGTCATGGCGGGGCTGGAGAGCCTTGCCGGGCGCCTCGCCTGCGAGGCCATTACGGATGAGGAAATCACCGCGATCGAGCAGCTGCATTACGAGATGTACGGGCACTATCTGCATCGCGACATGCACGGCTATTTCCAGACCAACCAGCGCATCCACGAGAGCATCGTCGCGGCCGCGCGCAACGAGACGCTGAAGACCGCCTACGCCAACTTCGCGGGGCGCATCCGCCGGGTCCGCTACTCCGCCAATTTCGCCCGCAAGCGCCAGCGCTGGGCGGAAGCGATGCGCGAGCACGAGGCCATCCTCGACGCACTGCGCCGCCGCGCCGCCAGCGAGCTCAGCGACATCCTGTTCCAGCACCTGCGCAACAAGCGGGCGGCCGCGATCGAGCACCTGACCGAACCCCAAGATGACACGCCGGCCGCCCCTTAAGGGGTGGCTGGCTTGCTCATTTTGAATTCATAATATAATCGGTCAGAAACAAGAATGAATACTCCAACCAGCCACAGGCGCCGCGTTGGATCAATCCGGGACCAGGGATGACAATCGCCTCCTCGCTCGAACGGCGCCTGCGCGCGGACATGACTGGCGACGTCCTGTTCGACGGCTTCAGCCGCGGCCGCTACGCCACCGACGCCTCGTTCTACCAGATCGTGCCCGCCGGCGTGGTGGTCCCGAGGACCATGGACGAGGCCTTGCGGGCGCTGGCGATCGCCCGCGACGAGGGCCTGAAGGTCACCCCGCGCGGCGGCGGCACCTCGCAATGCGGCCAGACCGTCAATGACGGCCTCGTGGTCGATCTCTCGAAACACCTCAACCGGATCCTGTCGCTCGACGTCGACGGCCGCACCTGCGTGGTCGAGCCCGGCATCGTGCTCGACGACCTCAACCGCCAGCTCAAGAAGCACGGCCTGTGGTTTCCGGTCGACGTCTCCACGGCCTCGCGTGCCACGATCGGCGGCATGGCCGGCAACAATTCCTGCGGTGGCCGCTCGCTTCGCTACGGCACGATGCGCGACAACACGCTGTCGATGGAGGCGGCGCTCGCCGACGGCACGCTGGGCCGGTACGGCGAGGTGTCGCGCGATCTCTCCGATCTCGATGCGAACGACAGCGCGCGAGCCCTGTTCCGCGACATGCTCGATCTCGGCGCCCGCGAGGCCGACGAGATCGCCGCGCGCTTTCCCAAGGTGCAGCGCCGTGTCGGCGGCTACAATCTCGATGCGCTGACGCCGCGCAATGCGCGCAACAACATGGCACATCTCCTGGTCGGCTCCGAAGGCACCCTCGCCTTCACCACCAAGGTCGAGCTGAAGCTGTGGCCCGTCATCCGCAACAAAGCGCTCGGCATCTGTCATTTCGGCAGTTTCTACGAGGCGATGGACGCCGCCCAGCACCTGGTCAAGCTCAAGCCGATCGCGGTCGAACTGGTCGACCGCACCATGCTCGCGCTCGGCCGCGACATCGCGATGTTCAGGCCGATCATCTCCGCGGCCATCAAGGGCGATCCGGATGCCGTTCTGGTGGTGGAATTCGCCGAAGACGACCAGGCGGACAATCTGGTGCGCCTCAAGCAGCTCGGCGAATTGATGGGCGATCTCGGCTTCGGCTGGAACAACGAGCAGCGCAAATGGGGCGGCGTGGTCGAGATCACCGAGCCCGCACTCCAAAGCGGCATTGCCGATTTCCGCGCCGCCGGCCTCAATGTCATGATGTCGATGAAGCAGGAGGGCAAGCCGGTCTCGTTCGTCGAGGATTGCGCCGTGCCGTTGCCGCATCTGGCCGACTACACCGCGCGCTTGAGCGAGGTTTTCGCAAAGCACGGCACCAGCGGCACGATGTATGCGCATGCTTCCGAGGGCTGCCTGCACGTACGGCCCGTGCTGAACCTGAAGCTGGAGAAGGACGTCAAGGCGATGCGGGCCATCGCCGAGGAGGCCTTCGCGCTGGTGCGCGAGTACAAGGGCTCGCATTCCGGCGAGCATGGCGATGGCCTGGTGCGGTCCGAATTCCACGAGACCATGTTCGGCGAGCGTCTCGTCGCCGACTTCAGGGAGGTGAAGAGCCGCTTCGATCCCGAGGGCGTCCTCAATCCCGGCAAGATCGTCGATGCGCCCCGGATGGACGATCGCTCGCTGTTCCGCTTCAAACCCGACTACCGCGTCAACGAGTTGAAGACGAAGCTGGATTGGTCCGCCTATCCCGGCGCCGGCGGCGGATTCCAGGGCGCGGTCGAGATGTGCAACAACAACGGCGCCTGCCGCAAGCTTGAGGGCGGCGTGATGTGCCCATCCTATCGCGCGACGCGCAACGAGAAGGACGTTACCCGTGGCCGCGCCAACAGCTTGCGGCTCGCCATCTCCGGCCAGCTCGGTCCCGACGCGTTGTCCTCCGACGAAATGATGGAGACCCTAAAACTCTGCGTCTCCTGCAAGGCCTGCCGCCACGAATGCCCGACCGGCGTCGACATGGCCAAGATGAAGATCGAGGTGCTCGCCGCCCGCGCCGCGTCCCATGGCCTGACCCTGCGTGACCGCCTGGTCGGCTACCTCCCGCGCTATGCCGGTCTCGCGTCGCGCTTCGCGCCACTCGCCAATTTGCGCAACCGCAGCCCGCTGCTGCGAAAGCTGTTCGAGCGCTTTGCCGGCATCAGCGCGCGCCGCGCCCTGCCCGCCTTCCGCAGCGACGTGTTCGTGCCGCCCGCGGGAGCGGTCGGGCCGGAGACCGGCCGCGAAGTCGTGCTGTTCACGGACACCTTCAATCGCATCTACGAGCGCGAAAATCTCGACGCCGCGCTCCGCGTGTTCGCGGCGGGCGGTTATCGCGTGCACCTGCCCAAGCCGGCGAGCGGCAGTCGCCCGCTCTGCTGCGGCCGTACATTCCTCTCAGCCGGTCTCGTCGACGAAGCCAGGGCCGAGCTCGACCGCCTCGTGGCCGCGTTCGCGCCCTTTGCCGCCCGCGGCGTGCCGATCGTCGGCCTCGAGCCGAGCTGCCTGCTGACGCTGCGCGACGAGCTCGCCTCGCTGCGCAAGGACAACGACGCCAGGGCCGTCGGCGCCCACGCGCTGACTTTCGAGGAATTCCTGGTGCGCGAGGCCGAGGCCGGCCGGCTGCAACTGCCGCTCGGCATCGTCGCCGACAAGGCCGTCGTGCACGGCCATTGCCACCAAAAATCCTTCGGCGCCTTCAAACCGGTCGAGCAGGTGCTGCGCCTCATTCCGGACCTGAAGGTCGAGACCATCGAATCGAGCTGCTGCGGCATGGCCGGCGCCTTCGGCTACGGCGCGGACACCTATGATGCCTCGATCGAGATGGCCGAGCTGTCGCTGCTGCCCGCGGTGCGGCGCGCCGACCAAGCTACACTGGTCGTTGCCGACGGCACCTCCTGCCGGCATCAGATCCACGACGGCGCCCAGCGCGAAGCGCTTCACGTCGCGCGCGTGCTGGCGATGAGCCTCGACCGCGCCGGAGCAAATTCCACTTCTCACACTAAAAAGGGAACCAGCCATGGCTGACCTCACGCTCGACACCGCTCGCAAGATCCTCGACGCCGCCTTCGCAAAATCCACCGAGCTGAAGCTCAAGCCGCTGGTCGTCACCATCCTGGACGCACGCGGCGTGCTCAAGATCGCCGCGGCGCAGGACGGCACCAGCCTGATGCGCGCCGAGATCGCCCACGGCAAGGCCTATGGTGCGCTCGCCATGGGCATGGGCTCGCGCGCCTTGTACCAGCGTGCGCAGGAGCAGGCCTATTTCATCGATTCCGTGAATACCATCGCCAAGGGGGCGCTGGTGCCGGTCCCCGGCGGCGTGCTGATCATGGATGGCGCAACGCTGCTCGGCGCCGTCGGCGTCTCCGGCGACACCTCCGACAATGACGAGGCTTGTGCCGTGGCCGGCATCTTGACCGCCGGCCTCACGGCCAATGCAGGATAGCAGTTGTCCACGCCGAGAGCGAAATGCGGAATTGGTCGATAGGCCAACGATGTCGCAGTCTACACGGCTAGAGGTCCGACCGCCCCTGCCGCCAAGCCGACAACCACCTCTCGCCGATCCAGCGAAAATGGACCTTCAGCCTCCCGATGGTGGAACGACGCCGGCGCGCCCTCATTCTCCCCGTCGTCCATTGATCAACGACATCCTTTCTGCGGTGACCTGGAAGCCCGCACAACAAAATTGAAAATGCATCACTCGAACGGAGCGCACCGTTGCTCCTTCGAGCGGAAATCTCGCCATTGTTGCGGATCCGATCGTTCCAGCGCCGTGCGCGCGACGCGCCAATCCACTCGGTGATGCGACCGGCTTCACCGGGATACGGAGCGCGGCTTAGAAAACAGCAACAGTTGCATACGGATTTTGATGTTCATCGATTGAGCTTCCCCCAAGCAAAATCTCAGCAGAAATGAAAATGCACCGATCAATCTACGACCGTTAGAGTTGCGCAGGCCGCACCATAGGTGCAGACGGGCGCATGTCGCGAACGCCGAGTTTTCCACAACTTTTGGATGATCATCCACGCATCAAGGAAGGCGCACGGAGAGGTTGCGTGCCGCGACAACTGATTTTTCAGACTGACAAGCCTTTTTGCAGTTTTCGCCTACCGATAAGGTTCGTGTGATTTTTCTATCAGTTCGCCAACTGACTCCAGTTGCGACCATTCTTTATCAGTCGTCGACCGAGTTCATTGTGTAATTTCCTTATCGGTCAAAGTCCTGCCGTTCAAAAAGGATTAGATCTGCTGATCAGGGCGGCCTTCCTACGGCGCGCTGTTACAGGCCGAGCTGACCAGGAGACCGCCAACGGCGCAGGATCTGGCCAGAGCTGACCTGCTTGAAGTAGACGTCGTTGAGATGGTCTTCGGCTTCACGGAAGCCGATCTTTCGCTTAAGCTCATCGCTGATGGCTTTGTGACTGTCAGCGGCCTCCAAGGCTTCCCCGATCCGGTGTTGCTTTCGCTCGTCGGGCACGCTCTGAAACAGATGCATGAACTGATCTTTTGGCCGCGCGAGCTTGTTATCCCACCAGCCCGCGCTGGGAGACTGGGCGGATGCGGGTAAGATTTGGCGAAGCATGGGAAGCGGAAAAATGGATGATGGCGCAGTTTGCCCTCGGCATCTAGCCTGCCCTCCGAAGCTGCCCGGTATGAAGAATGGATCGCGGAGACCACTTGTGCAGATCAAGCTTCCGGAGACAGACCTCAAATCAGTCCAAAGCCTCGACAGTGTTGAACTTAGAGATGAGGACGGCAGGCAGATCGGACAGTACTTGTTTGGAAAGGGCCGAGGGCGGATCGTTTTCTTATTCGGGAAGTATAGAGGCGCGTTCAAGACCCACGCTGAATGTCAGGCTTTCGTCGACGGCGTTCTCGCGGTAATCAACTATCAGATTGGTGGCCAGAGCCCCCAATGACAAGTAAGAAGAACAACAGAAACCGAACAAGAACGTGAGTCTGGAAAAAGCATCGACAGTCCGCCTGCCCCTGTGAGTTCCGTGGCGCCGAGCACGGTCTTGGTTCTTAAATATTACTCTGGGGCGTGAACGAGAGCGCGCCGCATGAGCGACAGAGCCGGCTTCTGAGGCTCAGACGTGTCGCGACCGTCCTGGTGCGCCTGGTAGTCTATATCGAGTCAGCTTTCGTTTCTGTGCCAGGCCTCGTTTCGGCCGTTCGGAACGGTGACGCTGCTCAAATCATGGCTCGGACCGACCTGCCCCGGCTCCGCCATTCGCTCGTCGATCAGCTAATGAATGCGTATCTCGAGCGGCTCGGGCAGAAGCGCCCGCTACGACCAATCGAAAAAATGGCGATCAACACGCTCGGCACAACAATCGCGGATGACCTTGCGACCAACCGACGGGCACGCCTGCGACTTCGGTTGCTTTTCCACACCCACGACAGGCAGTAGCTCGCGCTCGTTCCGCGCCGCTAGGAATCGATAGTTTGACGGCGGCTCGCACTGGGCTTTGATCGCGGCATGCCTCGCCCTATCCGACGCCACACACCTACCGAAGCCGACGGCAGGCCCGTCAAGATCCCGCTCGGTCAGATGCGCGCAATGGGCGTTCGCGGCATCCTGGTCTACTGCGCGGACTATCGGTGCGGCCACAACGTTGCTTTGAGCGCAGATCGATGGTCTGACGACGTGCGGCTGTCGGATCTTGAGTCGCGATTCATCTGCCAGGCTTGCGGTAGAAGAGGCGCCGATGTCCGACCGCACTTCGATTGGAATACGCCGCCAGTGCAAGCTATGGCTTATCGATGAAACTCGCCACCGAACGTCCCTTCGCCAACCCAGAAGTCGCGGCCCGCAAGCTGATCGAACTCGCGAAGACTATTGAATCCGTCCAGGACGGCCGCATCCACATTGAGAAGGTCAACGCGCCCTTCCTTTACACGCTCAAAGCCAGCGGCTCGGAATCTGGGGCCGGCATCAAGCATGCAGTTGAGAAGGGCTGGCTCGAGCTGCACGAGAGCGGGACGTATGTCCGGTTGATCGGTACCAGCGCAAAAGCGGCCCCAGCAAAAGACTAAGTTGCCGGGGCCGTTTGGAGGTTACCTTGGCGGTAATGGGGTCGCCAGGTGGTCATGAGCATAGGAAAAACCGGCAATCAGTTCTGTCCGCTTGTGCACAAAGCGGTATAGTTCCAGATCGGGAACGGAACCGATTGCAATGAAAGACATGCAGGCTCAGTTGGAAAAGCTCCGCACAGATGCGGCCGAGTGCGCCTTGATTCGCGATCTGGCAACTGATCCCAAGAAGCGAGAACTGTTCACAAGGCTGGCAGAGCATCTGACAATTCTGGCCGACGAGGTTGAACACGCCATTGCTCCGCGGGACCTGAGTTGAAGCGGAAGGAATGACCGAACGAGGAGGGCGTCGGCCTTTCGAGGATCCGATCAGGATTGGCGATCGCGCTCTGGTGACACTACTCGACGCCGGCGAGTACATCGCCACGCTGCCGAAGAAAGAGCACGCCGCGCCGGAATGGCAAGCGGCAATGCAGGCGCTGATCCTGGTCGCTGAAGATGGAGCCCCCACGATGTTCGCGCGCATCGGGGTCATGCGGGCATTGAACCGCCACCACGTCCCGGAGTTTAACGCCAAGGGAAAGGAGCACCACTGGGGCCGGCGCAAGCTCAAGAGGGATCAATGACCGTCTGGATCTACGACCAAGGCAAAGAGCTCATGGTGTTCGCGACTGAGGAAGCCGCCAAGGTGTGGCTCGATGAAAACGATCCGGAGGGCGTAGCCTTCGAGTAGGATGTGGTGGGCCTGCCCGCCTGAAGCGTGATCTGCGAGGCGGGGTACAATGGGAAAAGCCGCAGCGTGGTTCCAGCCCCACTGCGGCATTCCCGGAATAACGAAAAAAGTTGGTGCTCAAAAAATCGCGCCGGTGTTCCTTCAGTAGAACACCCCGTTCCGAAAATGGAGTCCGGACAACTACCGGACTCCGGTTTTCTACGCATTGTCGCTTGGAGGGCCGACATGGCACGGCATGGCAGTTCCAGCCCCAATGCTCCCGGCTGCCGATCCAATTGCGGATTTGAGCGCCGGGAGTGCTAGGCCCGCCAGCGTGAATCGGCGAGCTACCCGTCTCAGCCCGGCGCGACGAGCGATAATCCTGAGAGATGCCTACCAGGGCAGATACAGCGCGATGAATGCCGCCAAGCCCGCGAAAATCACCGCTTAGGCTATTGGGTTGATGAAAGCTCGCTTGATCATTTGGCTCACTCGCCCAAGTTCGCCCGAAACCAAATCTGCCGGCGTGCAGGAAGATGAGCCTCAAGGCTGTCCGCCGCCCGCCGACAATCCTCCGCGACCTTCAAAAGCCCGATCCGCGTTAGATCCATTGGCTCCGCCTCGGCTGCGGCAGAGCATATTTTTTCTAGGCGCCGGAACTCTCGAAGGTCTCTCTTCATTCGGCCTTGCAAGCTCATACGGATGATCTCAGCTCTAGATTTGCGCATCAACGCTAACCGAGCGAGGAGCTGGTAATGAACCGAGGCCGCCAACTGGAGCGGCTCAGATTGCGAGAATAATCATTGCAATTAGAACGATGTTGAATGCACCCACCACAAGCACGGCCGCATCAAAGATACGGGTTAAGCCGATCATGGTGTTCCCCATCCACGCCTGACCGGTAAGAGCATGCTCCTGTTCGCATCAGAGGTCTATGCAGGTTGTGCCAGCTTCTTGCTCGGAGAGGCGTTTGCGATCGCCTGCGACAATATCTGCAAGTTCAAGGCAACGGGCCCGCCGGAGTTCGGCGCCGGCATCAAGAACGCGGCCGATCCGGCTGATTATCGAAGCACGAGAGCGGCACCTACGTGAAGCTGACGCCACCCGGTGAAGATCTGGTGACTCGCAAGGCCAACTGAGGCCGCCTTACTCCGCCTCCGGCCGGATAGCTATGGCCTTCTCGATTTCGTCGGCGAGCTGTCTGAAATGGGCGGCGAGCCGCTGATAAAGCTCGCGCTTCTGCAGGTCGGTCGCGCTTTTGGCGATCTGCTCTGCATAGTTGGCTTCGGCGCGCATTTTCTCCGCGCTGGCCTTCATGTCTTCCATGACACTACTTCGGTGGCTGCAAGCCCGGTGATTTCAGCCATTCGTCAATATGGGTGGTGATATCGACTGCGCGGGCCTTCCTCAAAAGATCCTCACGTTCCGCGCCCGGGAGCAACTGCTCTGCCGTTGCCCGTGCTTGCCTAGCTTCCTCGATGAGCCGTTCGCCTAGTGCTCTATCCTGTTTGAACCGGTGGCGTTTCATTTGAACATCCTCCCGCACACCAACTCTTTCGGGATTTCATCTGTTCAATCTGGGAGCATTACATCAGATGCTCCTCTAGCAGAACACCTCGTTCGAGACATGTTCTATGGGACCAAATTCCTTGAGCTGAAAGGGGCGGCCGAAACCTGAATTAGAACGCTCTACTAAAAAATAGACCGCTAATTGGCGGTGGCCTTACCTCTGTTCGTTCCTCGCGAGCGACGCCAGTCTATCCAGTTGGCCGGCCAACCCCACAAAAGTTCGGGCGATGTTTTTCAGGACGGCGGCGCGATCCTTGGAAATGCCGCTCGCGCCAGAAATCATCTTGTAGTGGTTGGCATGTTCTCGGCACTCAGCAATGTTGATCACTTGCTCAGCCTTCTGGTTGCCCGCGCGGGATGTGGGAGCGCATTTCCCCGCTGGCTTCCCTTCTACCATGTTAGGCCCCTTAAATCAGGTTCGGACACTGGGTTAGATGCGGACAGCGCCGGCTTGAGTTTTGAAAAGGAACCACAACTGCGGGCGTGTATCTGAACACCGCCAAATAGGTCGGCGACGTCGATCACATCAAGGTCTTTGCCACGACTGGCGTCCGTTCAGGCCTGGTTCGAGCAGCACGATCCTGAGGGCGTCGCCTTCGAATACGATGTGATCGAGTGATGTGGGGCGGATAACCAGCGCCACATCGTTGGTGGGGCCAGGGCCTTGCGACCCGCCGCTTTCAACGCGTCGGTTGTGAGCTGTCCATGTGCCGCGGCATCGAGGAGCTTCGAAGCAACGTACGCTCTTGCGCCCGTCTCGCTTACGGGAATACTTTCGCACACTTCATCGAGCACTGCCCTGAGGAGCGCAGTCATTTCAGCATCAAACACGCCGAGCTCCCGAAATTGAGAGGATGCTGAACGCTGCACCAGCGGAATATATTCACTTGGCAGCGTTCGCCACGTCTTCCGGACTGGGCTCTGAAATCCCAGCGCCTGCCAAAGTGGCACCTGTCTGACAAAGTAATGTGACAGCCTCCCCGGCTACGATCTGCAAGCATCACTTCGCGCGCACCTACCTCGCGACGGCCTCATTGCCGCGTCTCGACGCGCAGATCAGCCTTTCCGTAATAGCGCGCAAGGCAGCCTTTGTTAACGTCGGCGTCGACACCCATCAGCAGCGACGGGGTAAACCTGTGCCGCGCAACGGCTGGCACCGCGTCCACACTCTCGCGCAGCGCGCGGTCGCGTTCGATCGCCTCACTCCGAAAGTCTGCAAATGCCCCAGCCTCAGCGCGCAGCAGTCGGCCGCTCGGACTGATGCCGAGGCTTGCGCCGACGAGCCCAGCCAGCAACAGCTGGGCAATTGGCGACGAGAGGGAGAAGTCAGGAAGCCATGCGCGAACCAGCATTGCGCCGGCGAGCGCTACCCCAAACAGCAACACGATGAGCGCCTGATTTTGTGCGCGCTCAACCAAGCGGATGCTGGTCGAATATACATGAGCGAAGAATTCGACATAGCAACACGTCAGGCACAGCACGACGATGCCGACCGCGAGCAGCGTCGTCCGGCGCCGGTCTTGCGCCAGCATTGGCGCGCAGGTCAGGGCAACGGCGACGGCCACGGTGACGCACGCGATCACCGACGGCTCCGCAATGAATTTGCCGAGACGGGAGATTCCATAGACGAGCCCATCGCTTAGCGAGTGCCAGAGCTGGCCGGAATTCGGGAAGGCGCTGCGCCGGGCGGCATTGCCGGGCGCGACGGCGATCACGGCAAAGCCAGCCAGGACGGATGCAGCGATAGCCGCATGCGCGACCAGCTGGCGCGGCGCCCTAGTGAGCTGACGCGCAACGACGGAAAACGCCAGGATCAGCCAGAGCCAGACCGCGGTGAATTCATTGCACATGGCAGCGGCGAGCCCCGCGAGCGCCAGGCCCGTGACCTGTAGCGGCGAAAGACGTTCCAGCCGCGTCAGCAGTGCCAGGAACATTATCGCGACGACGGCAGGAGGAACGTAGCAGGCGACGCCCGGCAGCCAATACAGCAGCTCATGCGGACTCGGCGCCACAGAGATGACGCTCGCGGCGAAGGTTGCGGTCATCAGAAACAGCCGCGCGCCGCGAACGCGCCACGCCCATGCAATTGCAACCGCGCTGCCAGCGATGAATGCCGCGACGAGGATCGCGAGGACCAGTGGATATGCTGAGAGAATGCTGATCGAGAGGCCGGAGGCCAGCGCCTGCGGCAACTGTATCAGGGCCAGCGACGTGACGCGGCCGGTCAGCTCCGCGTAGAACTGAGCGAGTGTCGACTGGAAGCCGGCTGCCGCATAACCATAGGCGAAGCAGTAATCGTCATGCTCTGGCGCTGCCAGTGGGATCAGCGCCAGGAAAGCGGACACGAACGCGGCCGGCACAAGTCCGGCCAGAAGCCAACCAAAGTCCCGCTGCCCCGTCACTTCGGGTTGTTGCGCCGCAGCAATCTGCAACGTCATGGATCCGGGCCCCGCCCTTCGTTTTCCTGCACCGCAGCCCTACGGGGGTGAACCACCGAGACAGAAAAACCCCGCCGACCTTGCGAGCCAGCGGGAAGTTTGGACTGTAGATTACGACCGGCGTCGCCAATCGCGGCTAGGTTGTACCAGCAAGAGCGCTCATTCTGCAACGACGGCTCACTTCTTCATGCATAAGCCCACCGTCGGCGAGGTCCCACATTTTGGGCCGTCTTTGGCGCCCCCTCTCGGGCAGAACACGGACACGAGCGTTTCGCTGCTGTCGCAATTGATCGCGCCATCAGCCTGCACTCGTTTCGGCCGTTCGGAACGGTGACGCTGCCCAAATCATGGCTCGGACTGACCTGCCCCGGGTCCGCCATTCCCTCGTTGATCAGCTAATGAATGCGTATCTCGAGCGGCTCGGGGCAGAAGCGCCCGCTACGACCAATCGAAAAAAATGGCGATCAACACGCTCGGCACAACAATCGCGGATGACCTTGCGACCAACCGACGGGCACGCCTGCGACTTCGGCTGCTTTTCCACACCCACGACGGGCAGTAGCTCGCGCGCATTCGGAGCTCCTACGATTGGGACTTGCGTACATCGCCCTATGAGGCGCGACATTCCCCGGGGAGGCGCGTCATCAAGCAAAAAAGCTCTGATTCCAGTCACGAACTAGCGACCGCACGCGCCAGCGACGACACGAAGATTTTGAACCTTTCTCGGAGCCAAGGCACTACCCTGATGACCTTGAGAGTACGGTTCTATGAGTGCTGTCGATATCGTCGGCTGGGCTTTATTGGCAGCGGTGCTGGTGGCTACGCTGAGCACAAAGAAAAGGCCGTTGGGTTGAGCGCCTGCATTGCTTAAGGCGTTACCAGGGAAGTTTAGCGATCTCGTAGGCAACAAACGCCAGAAGCGCAATCCAAGCGAGCGACACGCACCTAGATCTGAGAGATACGTTGACCATACCATCCCCAAAAAAGGCAATGACGCTCCCCTGCGGGATCGATGCTATTCCGTTCGCCCGCAGGTTGATGTAGCCAAGCCGCAACACTCAGCTCAGATCTCTAGCAAAAATTCCTTATTATTACTGGCGCTTACCGGGAACTAAATGCACGCTAGCGTGCACGGAAGTGGAAGAATAAATCCACCAAGCCAGGGAAAGGGCGGGGATGGTGGGCCGCCAACGAGAGCCGGAGCTTCACTTCCCCACACCCCCGACAGGCATTAGCTCGCGCAAGATCCGCGCCTCCAGTGTGAGCCGATTTTCTCGCCCGACTCGTGCATGGTAAATCGGGCACCTTCAGGGGGACGACGAGCCACGGCTTAAGTTTCTCGATGGCTTGCGCGGATGGGCAGCTATTTTTGTGCTGCTCTATCACGTCTTTTGCTAAGCAAACCCGTTTGACGACAGGGCCGCGGCGTTGCTTCAGTTGTTCCTGCCCTTCAGCGGGATCATGGCAATCTTCATAGATTTTCGCTCTCGATCGATTATCTCGATCGAGGCGATCTTAAGTCGTGGATAAGAATTGTAGCCGGCCGCTACTTCCGCCTGGCGATCCCGATCTTCCTGGCCTGCTTTGGTCCATCTCGCAATGATTGCGGGAGCAATATCACCAAGTGAGATCAGGCACCCGAAATTCCAGCAGGGCTTGGCTTTTGCTCCGACCTGGCAGCACCTGTTCTACTTTTCCTGGTACGTTGTCTTCTTCGACTATCGCGACACTTATATCGGTCCTCTCTGGACAATGCGGTACGAGCTATTCGGCTCGTTCATTGCGCTGGCGGGTGTTATCGCCTTGCGGCGTGCCCCCGCACGGATCTTTTGGTTCAGCGCGATCGCCGTCATCTTAAGCTTGGTGTTGGACGACTATTGGCGGATGTTGGCGCTTTTTCCCGCCGGCTGCGTCCTTGCGGACCTTCATCTCAGGGGCTGGCTCAATACCATTCCTCGTCCCGTAGTAGGGCTTTTGATCTTGGCCGGATTCCTGAGCGTTCCCTTACGCCCCTGGATCGGATGGGAGCTCGGCGTTCTGGCATTGGTCGTGGGATGCGTTTGCCTTGACTCCGCGCGCACCTTGCTAGGATCGAAGACATCGAGACTTCTCGGTGAGATCTGCTACCGCTCTACCTCATCCATGGCCCTGTAATCTGGCTCGTGGGGGAGCCCCTGCTGAGGCGTGCGAACGGCAGCATCATGGCTTGTCTGGTCATCGACATCGCAGTTGTGATCCTCTCGCTGCTTGCCGCTGTCCTGTTCCTTCCGGCAAACAACCTGGCAATCGCTGCAGCCAGATGGATCGGTGCACGCGCGGCAAGCTTCGTCGAGCCGCGGGCGCCCGCTAGAATCACCAGCAGCGATGGAACCGTTTTTGCCCCGACGCGGACTGGCCCGCCAGCGTGAACCGGCGCCCACCCGTAAATTCCCAAGGTCAAAAGAAAAACCCGCCGACCTTGTTAGCCGGCGGGGAGTTTATTTGGACTGTAGATTGCGACCAGGGATACCGGCCGCGGCTCGGAGCCTATTCGCCTCGCGGTCGCGTGCATTCGGAGTTTTATTTTTGACATTGAGAGCTTCCGCAGCTGAATTGGATTTCGGAGCGCGAAGCGTAGGCGGATTCAAACAAAGTTCGAGTTTGCCGCTCCATGCCGCTCCATGCCGCTCGAAATGCGATGCGGCGAATGGTTCGCGGCGGGCTACGGTGACGCTTCTCAGTGGAATTGGTAACCGACTTCTGGCAGCTCTACCGGCGGCGGACCTCGATCTGCTGACACCCGAGTTAGAGATGATCGGGCTCGATCGGGACGCGGTCGTCTCGCGGGCGGGTGACCAGACCGAGCACGTCCTCTTCCCTCATAGCGGCGCCATTTCGGTGATGATCGACATGGCGAACGGGCAGACGGTCGCCAGCGCTGCAATAGGGCGCGAGGGAGCAGTAGGCACTCTTTCCGTGCTGGGTCCGTCCCCTGCGGCCGTTACCGCCATCGTTCGTGCCGCGGGTACCGCCTCGCGGATCCCCGCATCGCGATTCCACGCCGCTTTCAGCCGGAGCCCCGCGATCCGCCACGCAGTCCAGATTCACTTCAAGGCGATGCTGATACAGCTTCAAATCGGCGGGGCCTGCAATGCGCTGCATCCGGTCCAAGCCCGCATGGCACGCTGGCTGCTCCATCTTCGCGACCGCGTCGACCACGACGTCCTCCCGCTCACCCAAGAGGCGCTTTCGCAAATACTGGGTGTGCGACGAACGACGGTGACGCTCCTGATGCGCAATCTTCGCGCTTCCGGAGCGATCAGATCTGAACGGCGAGGCGAAATCGAGATCGACCCATCGCGGCTCGCAGCGGTGGCGTGCGAATGCCGCGACACCATGCGTCTCGAAGTCGAAGAGATCTTCTCAATGAATGCAACCCGATCTCGCGTTTTGGTAGTAAATGCAACGGGCGATGCTAGCCGCTAGGGCCTGGCCCGGTGAAGCCGGCGAAGACGGGACTGAAATTGTCCCCGCTTCGTCGGATAGCGGTTCGGGGCCGATCAGGCCGCGGCCCAATGTCTTGACCCGCAAGGGACTCTCGCTCATGAGCTTTGCCTCAGGTACCGCCCACGATCGTGTGACAGCGTCAAGCAGAGCCCGCATGTTTCGCTGGCAGCAGTTGTGAACGTGCGGCGCGGAGCGGCGAGCAAAGGAGCGTCAGGAGAGCTAATCATTTCCAGACTGTTTGGGAAAGGTCCGCACCGCTACACGGAGACAAGCGCGTACGAATTGCGTGAGCGAGCATCCCCATGTCAGAAAGCGAACCGACTGCCCCGCGGACTCCTCTCTAATTAGTCCGTTGCTGAGAACCTGAACCTTATTGGCGATTAGCCCGGCGCAAATGCCGGGCTTATTCTCCGAGCCATCTCTGGGGCCCAGCTCGAAGGAACGACCACGTGCGCCGTCTCCTTCGGGTATTCTCTCAGCGCAATGCCTGACCAGTTCGCAATGTTTGATATCGGCTGGGAACGGCGAGGCCCGTCACACCGCATCGACGGTGGGTCTGGCCCTGACGCCTTTCTACCCGATCGCCAGGTGCAACCACGATACCGACATTCGGTTGAAGTTACGATCTGACCGTGGGAGCCGGAGAACGGTAGACGCCCGACGGCCGCCCGAGGAATTCGCGGGATGACGCTCCCAAAGGGAACACGAAAGATCGACGGATATTTGATTTGCGACTGGCTTCCGGCCGAGCTGGCGGAGCGGCCCCGGTCAATCCCTGCAAGCCCCCTGAAGTCGGGACCGTCTCTCCGTCCGCGCGCCAAAGGGGGAAGGCCGCAGGATGGTTCCAACCCCAACTGCGGCGCCGCGCCCTCCAGTGTGAGCCGGCAAGCCTTTTGTAGGTCGAGGCGCGTCAAACGCGCAGATTTTCTGCGCTGCTCTTGCCGCGCTTCCGATCAACTTGGACCTCGTAAGAGACCTTCTGCCCCTCAGCCAAACCCGATAGGCCAGCGCGCTCCACCGCACTGATATGTACGAAAACATCCTGGCCGCCGTCATCCGGCTGGATGAAGCCGAATCCCTTGGTCGCGTTAAACCACTTCACAATGCCTGTCGCCACGTCCGCCTCCCGATTGAACAATGACAGCAGCCTAGGTCAAGCGCGTTGGGCTAACAAGCAAAACCCCCAGCGCGCGAACGGCTGGGGGCGTTTCGAAGCAATTTTTGATCTAAGCGATGAGTGAGCGATAGCAGGCGGAGGATCATGGGGCTTGTGAAGTAGTTCACAGATCGGAACAGCAAAGCGCATTACCGTGAGCGAAAGCGCGGGGCGTCTCCTTTCGGGGGGCTTTTTTCTGTCATCTAAGTCCGTCAGATATTAGATGGCCGGGGCCGCCAGGTATGCCGGCTTCGCTGAGCGAAGATACTCCGCTCCAACGACGTCTTGGAATGTTGCCTCGGGGCGCCTCACCCCCGTAAACAAAAGTGGAATGGTTGGTATCCGCCACAGGAAGACGACGATGATTGACGACCATTTGGCGCGTGCACATCGCAACAATATTCAACGTTATCGCCTCTTACTGCAAACCACTCTGACAGAATTCGAGCGCCAGTTTGTCGAAAGGCGCTTGAGCGAAGAACAATCGAAGCTGGAGATGCTCGTCCGGTCGTTCTCCAGCGAAGTGCACCGCGACCAATCAACTGGCCCCGATAACCGCCTTGGCTAGGCCACTGGAAGCGGTCCCACGGATCCAGGACATAGGCCTGCCAGCGAGCTCCGCCGTCGCATCAATTTGCGCGCCGATTTCATTTTTTGAGAGGAAAGCATTCATGGCAAAGGAAAATTGCTTGATCGTTCATGCTGCCGGAAGGCAGCTAGATTTGCTGCGCGGAGAGGCTTCCCGCATTGCAAAAGAAAATACTGTCGACTGGTGGAGCGATCGCGTGGAGATCGGCACCCGCTTTTGCTTTGCAGATGCGAAGTCGAAAGAAGCTTTTGCGATCACCTGCGACAACTTCGGCATATCCTGCCGAGACGGTTAGCGGAAAAGAAGACCCTCCGACCTTGCGGGCCGGCGGCCAGTTTTGACTGCGGTCGTATTTGGCGATCTGCGGGCGTCGATCGCTGATGCTCCCTTCGCAGGGTCTGCCCGCCAGGGTAGGCCGTGCCCGACGGTAGATTGAGACCAAGCGCAATCTCGCAGGTGTCATCCTCAAACTGTGCCAGCACAAGCAGGTCGATGAGTAAGCGTCATGATCATCCCGTAAACACGTCCTTCCGGGCTGGGTACCAATGTCGCGCGCGTACCGAGCCTGAGTGCAAGACGCTCCACATAGGCGTGCCTGACATTGGATGGTCGAAACCCCTTCGTCTCTAGGGCCTCGGAATCCATAAACAGGCCATAGAAAACGGCATTCACTCGGTCTGCCATGCTGATCTAGCGCCTCTCAGTCCAAAGAAAAGCCCGTCCGGCTTCTCTAGCCGACGGGTTCTTAATGCCCATCCGCCCGCGGTACTCGTCACCGATCCGCGGTGGTTCGATGTACCGACACCTGTTGATGGCAGGCTACCTCGTCAGCCAAGCGGGGCGTGTGCCACCTGTCCTTATCGCAAATCAAATCCGGGCATATTGATGATGGAGACCGCCCAGGATCGGGAGGCAGACAATAGTCCCGGCCCGCTCGGCGCCGCGAGGGAGCGGGGCATCCTTGTTCAATGACAAATGAGTGCGCGTGGCGTTGTAGTAATCCATGTACGACAGCAGCACGTGACGTAGATTGCGCTCGCCGAACACCACAATATGATCAACACATTCCCTGCGGATTGAACCGATCAGCCGTTCCGCGTAGGCGTTTTGCCAGGGTGAGCGCGGAGACGTCGGACGATCTCGAAAGCCGATCGGCCGAACCCGGCGGACAACGATCTCGCCATAAGCTCGATCGCGATCCCGGATCAGATAACGAGGAGTTTGCTCTCAGCCGCGGGCCTCAGTGAGCTGATTGGCGATCCATTCGGCCGTTGAATACGCGGTGACTCCAAGCCATAGGATCTGCCGCCGGCCATGGCCCATGATCAGCAATCCATAGAGCAGCCGGAACAAGATTGTCGGCACCACAAAAAGGTCCATCGCGACAATGCCATCCGCATGGTTACGAAGGAACGTCTTCCATCCCTGCGAGGGAGGGCCCCTTCTCCGTGCCATATGCTTGGCCACGCTGGTCTGGCCGACATTGATGCCGAGCTTGAGAAGTTCACCATGGATTCTCGGCGCTCCCCACAACGGGTTGGCAATGCTCACCTCGCGGATTAGCCGGCGAATTTCCAACGGCACAATTGGTCGACCGCAGCGGCGTCGCGATTTCCAGCACCAATACAAGCTGAAACCGGCGCGGTGCCAGCGGATGACCGTTTCCGGCTTCACAATCGTCAACGCCTTGATGGTGTTTGGGACCAAACGATACAGCCCGACAAAGATCAGGCGATCCATGGCACTGAAGGCCAGTCTCTTCGGCAGATACCGTCGCTGGATGTTAAGTTGATGACGAAGGACCAGGATCTCAGCTTCCAGCGAGACCCGCAAGCGGAACAACAACGCCAGCACCGACCAGACCAGGCTGAAAGCTTCCCTCATAAGGCAGAAGCATCATGCGATTCGATCTCACGTACCAGCCGGATCAGGTTCCCACTATTGCGGGGGCCCTGTTTTCCTATCGGCGTGCAGCGTAACTGGCCTAGCGGCCCTTTGATGGTCCGCCAAATACCGCTTTTTGTGCGCGTCTGACTAGGGCTTCGAAAGCGAGCGCACAACACCCAATTCTTATGCTTGATCGAGTGAGTTTTTCCTCAATTGCCGGTAGCATGACGATCGCCCTCCGAAGGGGAAGGCCATGCGTTCGAATCGGGTCGGTGCGGCCTCGGTTTTGCTTTGAAACCACTTCGCCGAGGCCCGCATCAGTGCTCGCTACCGGCCTTGCAATAACGCGCGAACTTGCTCGACAGAATCCACGTCCCGCAGGCAGGACGCCGAGCGGCGACCGCAACCCTCGCGGGCCAATCGCCTCGCCTCCGCGACGGGTGGCCTACATTCAGTCCTCTGCCGCGGCATCTTCTCCTTCGCCCTACTTTCCCGTGACGATCACCTGTCAAAGAGCTATCCTTTGAAGAAACCCTCCGTCGGCGTTAGCGCCGCTCAACAGATTGGAACTGCGATTTCGACGAGCGAATCCAATGCACAAGTCACCTGCTGTTGAAACGGACGACGGCTTGGCCCGAATGAGCTTGCCGGACATTCGGATCAATTACGATCCGATCGATCCAGACCAGTTCGACCGACCGATTATCTCCATGTCCATCGAGACAGGTCAGGGGAACGATGAACTGCCGCTTCATTCGCACAAGAAGGGGCAGTTGGTGGTGGCCTCTCATGGATCGGTCATGTGCCGCGCTCCGGGAGGACTATGGATCGTTCCGCCACAGGGTGCTGTATGGATACCCGCCGGAGTCCTGCACAGCAACTGCATGTCGGACGCCGGAAAGGTTTACGTCGTATTCATCGATCCGCAGGCGTGTGCGCTTTCAACCACATGCTGCACGTTCACGATATCGTCGCTGGTCCGCGAGTTGATCCATCGATTGTCGGTATTTCCACCCTTGTATCCGATGGAGGGCCCGACAAGCCGTCTCGGGCGCGTCCTGCTCGACGAATTGGTGCAGATGACGACCGAGCAGATATACCTGCCGATCTCCACCGATAGTCGACTTCAGCATCTTGCCGCATCGCTTCTCAATGATCCTGCCGATCGGAGCACGATCGATGAGTTGGCTGCTCGATACGCCATGAGCGAGCGCACATTCGCCCGCCTGGTATTGAAGGAAACCGGAATGACATTCGGACGCTGGCGACAGCGCCTTCACATCCTTGTCGCGCTGCAGCGCCTGTCGGCCGGATCTTCCGTCCAGACGGTCTCGCTCGATCTGGGCTATGAAACGCCCAGCGCCTTCATTACCATGTTCAAGAAGACGATGGGCAAGAGCCCCCGCCGCTTCCTCTCCGAGCGGTCCAGCTTCGTCGATCGCGAGACGCTGGAATAGGCCCTCCGCCCCGCATGCGGCTTATCTTCTTGAGCCGCAACTCAGGTCCTTACCTCGAGTTGAACGGCGCCAGCGGGTACTGAAGGGTTGCTTCGGCCACGGCTTGCGGCGCTACCACGCGAGGCCTTCCGTTCTGTCCCTGCAGCATCGTCACATCCCCCCCCATGTTCTGGCCGCTCGCATCGAACTTGATCCTGCCGCTAGACATCAGGATCGGCGTCATATCGGTCGCCTTGAGCGCGGCATGAATCGCCCCCGATTCGGAAGAGCCCGCGCGGCTGACGGCATCCGCAACGATCTGCACGGCTTCGAAACCAGCTCCTGAATTTGCGTCGATCCAGTCATTTGGATAGTCGGCTGCAAACCGCTTGAGGATCGCTGCGGCGTCCGGCGCCTTAGGGTTGTACCACAACGTCGACAGTACCGCGCCGTCACCGTATTTGCCCAATGCGTCGTAATATGCCTTGTCTTGCACGCCATTCGAATTCGGCGAGAAGATCAATTTGGGATTCCACCCTTGCTTGACGCATTCCCGGATGATCATGATGGCGTCGTTGACACGCGTCACCGATATCAGCGCGTCGGCGCCGGATGCTTTCGCCTTCGCCACCTCAACCGAGAGATCCCTGGCCTTCTCGTCGTATGGGATGTACTGCGCAATCTTCAGAGGGACATCGACCTCCTTCCAGGCCTGATCGATGCTGGCCGCGGTCGATTGCCCCATCGTGTTGTTGAGATGCATGATCGCCGCGCTCGTCGGCACATCCTTGAGCGGCGACAACAGCGACTTCAATTCGGCCAGGGACTTCCTGACGATCGTCAGCGACGTCGGGCAGTAGCGAAAGACCTGGGTGAATCCCTGTGAAGTCACCTGGGTCGCGGTCGCGATATGCACCACCATCGGGACCTTCGCGGCTTCCGCGGCCTGCAGCGCGGATATCGTTGCGCCGGAGTCCCAGGCCCCGATGAGCACCGTGCAGCCCTGCCGGATCAGGTTCTCGGCGGCAATTCGCCCGTTCTCCGGCCTGCTCTGCGTATCGGCATGGATGATTTCCATGTCTATTCCGAATTTCTCCTTAGCGAACTTCGCGCCGGCATCGATGCCGCGCACACAGGCCTGGCCAGGAAACGCCAGCACCCCGCTGCTCGGATTGATCGCTCCGACCCGTACCTTGCCGGGAGCGTTTGCCTTTGCCGTCCACGATACGAGCCCGACGGCGGCACCGACGCCACTGCCCAGCAATGCACGACGCGTCAGGCCACTTTCGTTGCGATTCTTCATGTGACATTCTCCTCAGTCGGCTGCATGAATATTGCGGCAATCAAATCAAAAAACTCGATCAGTGGCGGCGCGCATCTCGCAGCAGACGCGCCCGTTCAAATCACGTTTTCATCTCGGCCCTGACCAGTTCGTCTTCACTCTCGTCGTAAAGCGTATCGATCAACGACCGATATCTTTCGATAATCTGCCTCCGGCGCTTCTTCCTTGTCGGCGTCATCACGCCGTTCTCCGGCGACAGCTCTTCCGGCAGGATCCGGAAGGCCTTGATCTGTTCGGCTCTGGCCAATTTGCTGTTGGCCTTGCCGATCTCTCCCTCGATCATCCGGACGACGACTTCGGAATTCGCCAGATCCGCGTACTGCGCGATCTGAAGGTCACGCGATCGCGCCCACTCCATCGTCGCAACAGCGTCAACTTCGATCAACGCAGTGAGATACTTCTTTCCTTCCCCGATCACCGCGGCTTCGGAGATGAACGGACTTTGCCGGATTTCATTCTCGATCTGCGTCGGACTGATGGATTTCCCGTTGGACGTATTGATAATTTCTTTCTTCCGATCGACCAACTTGAAGAGGCCCGTCGGGCCGATATCCACGATGTCTCCGGTGTAAAGCCAGCCATCGCGCAGGGCCGACTTGGTTTCGTCCGGCCTGTTCCAGTACCCGACGAAAAGCCCCGGTCCGCGGACAATCATCTCTCCGTCCTCGAGAACCGCGGTCTCCCAGGCCGCATCATGCACGGGCACGCCAACCGTGCCAGCTTCCGGCCATTCCGCCATCTGGACCAGATTGGCTCCTACCAGTTCCGTCTGGCCGTAACATTCCTTCAACTGTAGCCCCCATAGCTGCCAGAGCGACATGAGTTCGGAAGGCATGGCAGCCGACGATGTATAGGTGACCGAGAGTTCCTCGAACCCGACTTCTGCAAGCAGAGGACGGAAGATCTGGTCCTGGCACACGGCGAACAGGGCCGATATCAGGGGATCCGGCGTGCCGCCGGCCTGACGGTCGTCGAGCGCCTTGCGGGCGATCGTCATCGCAAATTGATAGTCCTGCTTCTGCTTCGCGGATCCGGAATGGACCTTGCTGAGGATCTGCGTGGCAAACCGCTGATAGAAGCGGGGCGGCGCCGTGAAATATGTCGGCTTCACTTCCTTGATCGTCTGGGCGAACTCCATGCTGGTCTCGCCGAAATGCGGCACCATCCGCGCGAGCAAAGGCAAGGTCGTTGCCTGCGCGCGCGCAACCGTATGCGACATCGGCAGATGCACGACGACGCGGTGCGTGTCGGAACGCATCCGCGGGCTGAACGTCGTCACGCTGTGCGCACCGGCAAGCAGCGACATATGGGTCAGCATCGCGCCCTTCGGAAAGCCGGTGGTGCCTGAGGTGTATCCGATGCTGACCAGATCGCTCGCCTTCGCTTGCGCAGCCTGCTTACGAAGAAATCCATCGGCATCGACCGAGGTCGTGCCGCAAAAGTTCTTGAGAGAAACGATGTTCGCCGCCGCATCGCCCCCATTCCAATCCGGATCGAGCACGATGATCTTCCGCAACTGTTCGGCCTGGCCGGACGCCAGGACGATGCCGAGTTGAAGCTCACTGCCGACAAAGATGAAGGAGGCGCCGGAATCGCTCAGGTAATAGCCGACTTCTTCCGCCGACGAGGTGAAGTACACGCCGACCACGACGCCACCAGCGCAGATCGTCGCCATGTCGGCGAGAAGCCATTCCTGGGACACATCCCCCATTATGGCTGCACGATCACCGCGCTCGAACCCGGCCTGCTGCAGGGCGCCTGCCAGATTGGCCACCTGATCGGAATACTGCCTCCACGTCACGGCGATCCATTCGCCGCGACGCTTTTGCTTGTACGCGACCGCCTCGGCCCGCTCCGCCCGTCGCGCTTTCAGGAGTTGCGGAATGGTCACGTCGACGAGTTGGGCTCCGGACGCGATGGATTCGACGTCCATCTCACCGCTCCGCGAAGCGCTTCCGCTTCTCAGCGAAGGCGGCGACGGCTTCGCGGCGCTCAGGCAGCGCGAAGGTCAGCATCTCCAGCGCGCCCGAGGTGTCGAGTACCAGATGCGCGTACTGCTTGATGATCTTGTTGACGCTGTACTTTGTCCAGATGATCGACTCCCGCGGGCCGCTTGCAAGCATCTCGGCGTATTCGATCGCCGCGTCCTTGACGTCCATTCCCGAAATGACCTCATTGATCATGCCCATGGCGGAGGCCTTCTCGGCAGAGATGAACTCACCCGTCATCAGGTAGTGCTTCGCACGCACCGGCCCCATCAGCAGCGGCCAGATCACCGCGCCGCCGTCGCCCGCGACCACACCCGCCGTTACATGTGTATCCGCAAATCGCGCGGTCGGATTTGCGAAAATGACATCGCAAAACAGAGCAAGCGTCGCCCCGAGACCGACGGCAACACCGTTGACCGCCGCCACGATCGGCACCTCGACCTCGAGCATGTTGCGGACCAGATGGCGTCCGCTCCTCGTTGGCGACGGTAGCGGACCCTTGTCGAGCGATTTCTGATCGCCGCCCGAACAGAAGCCACGCCCCGCTCCAGTCAGCACGATCGCGCGAACGTCCTTATCGTGATCCAATTCGACGAAAACCTGCTCGAGCTCCTCGTGCATGTCCCAATTGATAGCGTTGAGGATCTCCGGCCGGTTCATCGTGACAACGGCAGCGCCGCTCGCGCGCTTCTCGACGATCAGATATTTGTAGCTGTGCTGTGACATTGGTCTATTTCCGTCCTGTTGTCCTGGAACTACTTTTGAGGCCGCATGGCGCGGATCTTGTCGAGGATTTCCTCGGTTGGTCGCACCACGTTGTTTTTGTCGTTGAAGTGCGGGATCACGTAGCGACCGCACATTTCGATCGCCTCCATGATCTTCTCGTGGTTCACCGAATCGAGGTGAAGCAGGACTTCATCAATGCCCAATGCCTCGAATTTCTCGAGCTGACGGATGACGGTGTCCGGGCTCCCGCAAACGGTGGTCGCCGATTCGTTGAGCAGGTAGTCCCAATCCTTTCCGGCGCGTTCCGCCGCCGGCTGGCTCTCGCTCATGTATGCATAGTCATCAGAGAGCTTCGCCAGGCGGGGATAAGCGTCGGTCGCTATCCGGGCGTAGTGCATCAGAGGCTCAGCGTAGTCGTCCTTCGCTTTCTGGTCCGTGGAGCCAATACCAAGGAAGAGCGGAAGGCCGATGCGAGAGCGATCGAGCGGACCGCGCTCATCACGCTTCCAGGCTTGACGGTAGGTGTTGATCAGCTTGGCTTGATAGTCCCACCCTTGGTAGATGTTGCTGCTCAGCACGGCGAACCCTTCGGAGCCTGCCCAGCTATGGCTACGCTCACTTGTGGCGGCGATGCCGATCACTGGATGGGGCTTCTGAAGCGGCTTCGGAACCAGCATTCGCGGTGGAATCTGGTAGTACTTGCCTTCGAAAGTGAAGATATCCTCGCGCATCGATTTCTTGAGCAGCGCGAGCCCTTCTTCCATTTGGGGGAGCGTTTCATTCGGGTCGACGTTGAAGGCCCGCATGGCGATGGTCGTGTTGGCGCGGCCGGCATAGAACTCCATGCGGCCATGCGACAGGATGTCGGTGACCGCCAGCCGTTCCGCCGATCGCAAGGCGTGATTGGTCTTCTGCGGCATCAGGGTCACCGCGGACCGCAGCTTCACGCGCGATGTGACCGCGGCAAGGTAGCCGTAGACCACTTCGGGCGCGGAGCTCGAAATGCCGCCGAGCGCGACATGCTGCTCGGATAGCGCGACGCAGTCGAACCCCATCTTTTCCGCGAGGCGCACCTCGTCGACCAGTTCATGAAGCCGGCGCGCGTAGCTCTGCCCGACCTGGGTTTCCTGCTCCGACCAGAAGCCGAACTTAAGTGCCATCTTTGAGGTCCTCTAGGGAAATTCGAGATGGCACAGCGTTTCACAGGCGCAGCAACATTTTCGTCCGAATGCTGACTGAGGCTACGTAACTTTCCGAATTTTATGCTGTCGGCAGGCGGATCACATTCCAGCCCCCAATTAAGGATCGCAGCATCGCGCGCCCGGCGGCGCGGAAGCCGCGTCGACTCACTTGCGGAACGAGGCAGCCAGCAGATCCGCGATCGCGTCGAGACACCGCGCGCCGATTTCGGCCGACGAACCGTGCGGGTCGCCAATGATGCCATTGTCCGTGACCGACTTGATCCCGTTCTTCCACATGGCCTGAAGCTGCGCTTCGGACAGCGCTCCGAGGTACCCCACTTCGAAACGATGGAGCCGCACGCTGTCCGGGCGAAGCAACATCATGAGCGACGTCTCCGCGATGTCGGCATGACCACCGACCGCGTTCGGGTTACCCGCAGCCTCCCTGACGGCACTTCGCCACCTGTCGATCCAAGCAATCGAGTCACAGAATGCATCGATCTCGACATCCTGCGGAACCGCGTCCTTCAGCCGCGGAAGCATGTCGCGCAAGACGGGAAAATTTCCGATATGCCCAGAGAACAGCAGGATCCGCTTGAAGCCATGCTGCGCGAGGCTCGTGCAGTAATCCAGGCAGATCGCTTCGAAGGTTTCCGGCCGGAGCGAGATGGTGCCGGGAAAGACAAGATGGTGAGCTGAACAGCCGACCCTGATCGTCGGCGCTATCAGCGCCCTGCCGAGGCGCTGCACCACGTTGAGGGCAAGCGCATCCGCGTGATCGGCATCCATGCAAAGCGGAAGATGCGGCCCATGCTGCTCGACAGCGCCGCATGGTATCAGGACCGTCGAGTTCCCCCTCGCCACGGCATCCGATACGTCCTCGAAGCTCATAAGTTCAAGGTGGAGATGGTCAGGCGGCGCGAGGGATGTCATTCATACCTTCATTGAGCTCTTTGAGAGAAAGCGGGCGCGCGCATCTGCCGAACTGTCCTCGGACAGATAGGCGCTGAGATCGTCAATCGTCATGGCCTCCAGCGAAGCGTCATCCATCTGTCCCGTCAAGTTCAACGAGCGCTTGATCGCGGCAAACAGCTTTGGTTCCTTCGCACGCAGAGTCCCGCAGACCTCCACGGCACGACTGATCACATGCGTGGCCGCTGTGATCTCGTTGACCGCTCCGATCTCAAGCGCCTTCTGCGCGCCAACCAACTCCCCCCGATAAAGCAGTGCCTGGGCTTGCCGAAGTCCCAGTTTCCACGCCGCCTGCCGCATTCCCTTGGCGGCCGGCAAGAGGCCATGATTGATTTCCGGAAACCCGATCATGCATTCGCGATTGGCGACGACGTAATCGGCAAACAGGAGAAATTCCAGCGCCCCGCCGACCGCATACCCGCGTACGGCACACACGAGCGGAGCCGGATATCGCACCATCTCGCACAGCAGCGCGTGGAACGTCCGCATGCGCGGCCTCGATATCTCGAGGCCCGCCACTTCCTTGATGTCGCCGCCCGCGCTGAAGAAGCGATCGCCTCCGCCGGTCAGAACGATGCCTGGCGGCGATGCCTCCGCGGACATTGCGCGAATGGCATCCAGCAAGCGGCTGACCAGCGCGTTATTCAACGCATTCGCCGGCGGCCTGTTCATCGTCATTGTGACGATGTCGCCGTCGCGTTGGATGATAAGGGCGTCACTCTCCATGGTATTGCACCAGCCAGCTACATCCCGAGATAGGCCCGCTGAACCTCAACGTTGCTCAGCAATGCGTCGCTCGATCCGTGCAGCACGATCGAGCCGTTTTCCAGCACGTAGCCGCGATTGCTCAAGGCGAGCGATTTCGCGACGTTCTGCTCGACCAGCAGCACCGTGATGCCCTGCGCGTGCAGCGACTTCACCACACCGAACATCACCTCCGTCAGGGCGGGTGACAGTCCGATCGACGGCTCATCGAACATGACGATTTCGGGCTTCGCCATGATCGCGCGTCCGATCGCCAGCATCTGCTGCTCGCCGCCGGATAGGGTCCCGGCCAATTGCCGCCTGCGCTCGCGAAGCTGCTCGAACAGTTGGTAGACGGACTCGAGCGTTTCGAACTGACTGGCCCTCGCGCGCTTGAGCGATCCGCCCAGCAGCAGATTGTCCTCGACCGAGAGGTTTCCAAAAGTCTGCCGGCCTTCGGCGACCTGCGCGATCCCGCGTTCGCAGATCTCCCATGGCGGCATCCCGGTGATATCGACGCCGTTCATCTTCACGACGCCAGCCGAGGATGGAACGATGCCCGAGATCGATCTGATCAGCGAGGTCTTTCCGGCGCCGTTCGCACCGACGACGCAGATCAACTCACCCTTCTGGAGCCGTAACGAAACGCCGTTCAGGGCAGTCGATCCATCGTAGGCAACACAAAGCCCATCGATCGACAGGAGCACCTCGTCACGCATGGAAGCCGGTCCCCAGATAACTTTCGAGCACCCGCGGGTCCGCGACCACCTCGCCAGGACGTCCTTCGGCGATCTTGGCGCCATGATGAAGCACGACGACATGCGAGGCGACTTCCATCACGATCCGCATGACGTGCTCGACGAGAAGGATCGTGAGGCCAGCTTCGGCAAGCCTCTGCAGCACGCGAACGACGCCGGCGGCCTCGGTGGGCCGGAGACCTGCCATCACCTCGTCCAGTAGCAGCAGTTTGGGTCGTGTCGATAGCGCCTTGGCCGTTTCCAGCATCTTCCGATCCGGCAGGGTGAGCTGGTCCGTCCGCGCATCGGCCTTGCCGGCCAGTCCGACGCTTTCAAGCGACCCGTAAGCCGTCGATCGGGCTTCGTTGACGTTCCTGGTCCAGCTGAAGGCGCCGACCATGGCGTTCTCGAGCACCGACATGTCGCGCATTGGCCGCACGATCTGGAATGTCCGTGCAACCCCCATCCTGCAGACGGCCTCCGGCGGCGCATTCTCGATCGGGCGTCCCTCGAAGATCACTTGGCCACTCGTTGGCCGCAGGGCGCCTGCCACAAGGTTGAAGCATGTCGTCTTTCCCGCACCGTTCGGCCCGATCAGCGCGGTGATCCGTCCGGCTTCCAGTGCGAAGCTGACATTGTTCACCGCGACCAATCCCCCGAACGATCGGGACAGGTTCTTGACCTCGAGCAGGACGGTCATTCTTCGGCCTTCCGCGGTTGCGGCAGCCATGTCCACGACGGCAGCTGGATCGTCTTGGACAGCCGGACGATGGCCGGCCAGATGCCGTCGGGCAGGAACCAGACGACCAAAATCAGAACGACGCCGTAGGTGATGTTGTTCAGCCCGGGGATCCGAAGATGGTCGCCGAGGGCGCCCATCAAATGGTTCAGGGGAATGGCTGTGAGCGCCCCGACCAGCGGACCGAACGTCGTGCCCAGCCCGCCGACCACCGGCCCGATCAGGACGTCAACGGACAGGCCCATGCCCATGATCGAGTCCGGAAATATCGATCCCTGCACCAGCGCCAGAACTCCACCGCCGGCGGCCGCCGTCGCCGCCGATATCGCGATCACCAGGATCTTATGCCGGAAGGTGCGGACGCCGAGCGCGCGCGCCGCCTGCTCGTCGTCCCGCATCGCGCGCCAGACATATCCGAGATACGATCGCGAAATCAGTTCCGTTCCGGCGATCCCGAGCGCCGCCAGCGCAAGCGCGACGAAGTAGTAGAAGCGCGCGTCTCCGCGCAGCATCGCAATATCGATCGCGTTCGTCGGTGCGGGAAAGAACAGGCCCTGCATGGCGCCGACGAACGCCCAGCCGCTGAACATGATCCTGGCGAACTCCGCGGCCGCGATCGTCAGCAGCGCGAAATAGATGCCACGCACTTCGAACCGGAAGCTCAGCCACGCCAGCAACGCGCCGACCGATCCCGCAATGAACATTCCGAGCAGCAGGCCGAGCCATGGCGAAATGCCGTACTTGACGTCGAGCACGGCCACCGAATAGGCGCCGATGCCGACAAAGAGCGCATGGCCGATCGACAGTTGTCCACCGATCCCAAGCATCAAATTCCAGGATTGGCCGAGAAACGTGAACAGCAACACGATCGTTAGCAGCGAGATGAGATACGGATTTGCCAGCGCGCCGACCAAAGCGAGGGTCGCGAAGACCAGTGCTCCAGCGAGCCACCGCTTGATGTCGATCGCGCCCTCAAATCTCTTTTGCACCGAAGAAGCCTCTCGGAAGGAAAACCAGAATGACGATCAGAAGCGCATAGGGAAGCGCGGTCTTCATCGACGGCGTGAACATCAGCGCTGCAATGGCCTCGGCCACGCCGATCACCAGGCCGCCCAGCAGCGCCCCGCCGAAGCTGCCGAGACCGCCGACGATCACAGTCACGAAGGCCAGCAGGGTAAAGTCGACGGCGAGATAGGGCTGGGCATCGAACAAGGGCGATATCAACGCGCCGGCGACGCCCGCACAGGCCGCTCCGATACCGAAGGTCACCGCATAGACCCGGGGAATGTTCAGCCCGACAACCAGGCCGCCCAAGCGGTTGTCCGCAGCCGCGCGCAAGGCCCGTCCGAACGATGAGAATTTCAGATACGCTCCCAGCAGGACAATGAGCAGGCCAGCGGTTGCCGCCGCCTGAAGCCGCGCCAGATCCAGCGTCACGACGCCGAGCGATACGGTGTGAAATGACAGCTGGGATGCCGTGGGGCGCGGATCCGGTCCGAACGCCACGAGCAGGGCGCCAGTGAACAGCAGTGACAGGCCGATAAAGACGATGAATTGATAATGATGCGGCCGGTTGACGAACCGTTTGACGACCAGGCTCTCCAGCAAATAGCCGAAGACGAACATCACGACCGCCGCGATAGCCGCCGCGACGATGATCGGAACGTCCCAGAGGCGGACGGCCCAATAGCCGATATAGACGCCGAACACCACCATCTCGCCATGCGCGAAGTTGACGACGCGCATGACGCCGAAGATGATGGTCAGGCCGAGCGCCACGAGCCCGTAGACGAGACCGAGCAGAACGCCGCTCGCGAGGACATTGAGCCAGAGTGACAGCATGGATGGCCGCTATCGCTTGGGCACGGTGAATTCGCCCTTCACATAGACAAGCGGTTCGCGATCGGCATTCGTCGCCTGCGCCACCACCGCGCCGACGAAGATTGAGTGCGTACCCGCGTCGTATGAATCGGACACCCGGCAATCGAAGCTGCAGATCGCCTCGACGAGACTCGGCGCGCCCGTCGCGAGCTCGCGCCACAGACCTTCGCTGAAACGGATGTCGCCCTTGCTGCCGTCCTGGCCGGCGAATTTCTGCGCCAGCGCAGCGTGATCGGCCGTGAGGATATTCCAGCAGAATGATCCGCTCTGCTTGATCGTGTCGTGGGCGCCAGCCGACTTGTTGACACAGACGAGCACGCTCGATGGCTCGGTCGACACCGAGCAACCGGCCGTGAGCGTCAAACCGTGCCTGCCCGGCCGCGCACCGCTCGTTACGATAGACACAGCGCCCGGGACGTTGCGCATGGCGCTGCGGAATTCCGCGCTGCTGAACACCGGGATTTCCTGACTGGGCGTGGATGAGATTCGGACGTTCATGGTGATGGACTGCCCTATTACATGGAACCGAAATTACCCAGGGAGTTGATTCGCGGCCTACCTGGCCGCAGCCTGAAAGAGCTGGATCTTATTGCGCTGGGGGTCCTTGAAATGGGCCACCCGGCCATGCGCGCCCATGTCGTGGACTTCATCAAGCATCTCAGCCCCCTGTGCCCGCGCGCGACCGAGCGCCAGTTCCAGATTATCCACTTCAAATACGAGGACAGCATTCCGGGACGGTTCAGATACGGATTCGGCCGGACTCGCGACACAAAGAGCGGCCTTCTCTCCAGCGAATTGAATCCATTTGCCGCGGTCGGCGAAGCGGATCGTCAATCCGAGGGCCTCGTAGAACCCCGCCAGTTCTTCTGGCTCGACGGCAGTAAGATAGACGTGCTTGAGCTTCACTTTCTCACTCCCGATTCCGGACAGGCCGTTAATCTGCGATTTCCGTGGGCCTCGATCGTCCCGCGATAATCGAGCCGTTTGCGCGGCATTATTGCTCGAACAGTTGGTCGTCCTCGCCGTTGAGCAGCATCTTGTGCCGAGACATGCAGGCTTTGGCGTCATGATCCACCGGCGTGCGCGGCGCGCGGAGACGATCTATCCCTACTTGACTCACGCCTGGCATTTGCAAAGGACCGACGTTCTCAACGCGCGATTGCGACGTTCGGCGTTGCGCAATCCCTGATGAGGTCCATGCAGACGCTTGCCTCATGCCCATGGCCAGCCCCGGGGGAGATTGACCGTTTTTCGATACAAGTCGTCGTTTTGTCGAAATTCCTACGGTCGCAACTGCGGTTAGCATCGCTGTCATGGAGATGTCACCGCGTGAGATAACGCACGGGACTCGATGACGCCACAGTTTGCCAGGGAGAAATCGAATGACGACGACCGCTCTGGACAGGATCGACATCAAGATTCTGAATGAACTGCAGCAGAACGCCGGCTTGACCAACGTCGAGCTTGCTTCGCGCGTCAATCTCTCACCGTCACCCTGCCTCGCCCGCGTTCGCACGCTTGAAAAACTCGGAGTGATCGACCGGCGAATTGCCGTGTTGGATCCGGCGGTCGTCGGGATCGGCGTTACTGCGTTCATACAAATCAAGCTCGAGAAGCAGGTCCAGCTCTCACTCGAGAACTTCACGCGCTCGATCGATCGCCTGAACCAGGTGATGGAGTGTTACCTGATGACGGGCGATAGCGATTATCTTCTGCGTGTGATGGTGTCCGACATCGAGGCGCTTGAAGACCTCATCGTGAACAAGCTCTCGCGCATACCCGGCGTGACCAGCATTCGGTCAAACCTGGCGTTGAAGCGGATTTCTCACAAGACGATACTTCCTATCGACTCCAATCAGCCCGTTCAGATCAAGTCGCCCAGTCCGGCCTCCAGGCGCATCGAGAGACCGGCCAAGTCACACTACGACGCCGCCCTTCAGACACGGATCGACGGCATGAACATCGAGACTTCGCGCGCGCTCGACCACAACGCGGCCAGCTTCTAGCGACCGGGCAGCTCTTGTCGTTTCAGGGACACGATGGCGCAAGACCTTTCCCCCGGGCAACATGTCCCTTGCAGCGTTCGGCAGGGTGTTCTCCGGTATGGGCATCGTCGACATCGGGGCGGCTTTCAGGCGATCGCTTCAGATCGGCCTAGTGGTCATGGTATGCACGGTCGTTTCTCTCCGTGGCAGCGGGCGCCGGCTTGCCATGTTCACGGGTCGCTGCGGATCGCGCGAAATCGTAGCCTGGCGTGTAAAATCGTACAAATAGCGGAGAGAGCGTCAGTCACACCCCATTGAAATATAATGCATTTTCGACCTTTCTAGACCAAATCCCACCATTTGAGCTACCCGAAATGGGGGTTTCGCCGCCGGGAACAGCCTGTTGAGCCGATGGTCCATCATCGACAACAGGGCCATCAAGCGACTAGCGCAGCGAAAGGCAATTTGTCGTCGCGCCGTTCAGCCTGATCGCCGTCCAATTCCTGGGGCTAATCGAAGTTCTGGCCCAACGCTTCAATTCCCGTCGGTAGTCGATGCCGCCGGAAGAGCCATAGCGCCATTTCGCAAGGCAACGTAACGCGGATTACGGAGGCACGCTGTGGCGGGGTTACGGGGAGGCGCAACCACCGATACCGACACTCAATTCAGGTTCCGATCTAACTGACGGTTTTCGTCCGACGTCGAGCGGCTCGAGCTTTGTGCGCCATGTCCTTCATGGCAGACTCCGAACGACGCGTTCGCGACGGCCTGGGCCGACTGGACCAGACATCTACGACAGGGGTCGATTGACGGAGCGCCAATTCCCTTTTCTTAAGCATGCATCGACGAGATGAGCAGGTCGCCAACCTTATCTCACCGATCAAGCGTCCTTCCACCAGCGTCAAACGCTCGACACCGAAGCAGTCTTCATGGTGGCCTCCGTTTCCTTGTCGACGTTAGCGCCCTTGGCGGACAAATCACGACCGAGGGTCTCTGGAAGCAGAAGAGAGGCAATAATGAAGACAGTCGCAGCAGGAAGGGCCACCGCAACCATGCCGTTGAGCAAGCTTCCACCGAAGTGAGCGGCCGCAAGAGGCACAATCACAGGCGCCGTGCTGCCGAGCCCGCGACCGCCCATATAGAACGTCGACACCGCCGTCGCACGCAGATTGACTGGATAGAGCTCAGATATCCAGACACCGGTCACGCCCAGCGCCACGTTGCCCACGCCGAAGGCGACGTAGAGCCAGAACATCGGCCACTCCAGCTTCGATCCGGCGTAGAGTTCGCTGCCCCACAATGCCATGCCGACCAAAGACCCGATCCAAAACAGCGCGGGCACAAGAGCTCCGAAGCGGCGGCCGGCCCTATCGTTGAGGAAACCATTCGCGAGGTAGCAAATGCCGCTGACCACGGAGAGCAGAACGGCTGTCGTGCGAACGATATCGCCCGGCGTATGCATATCCCGCAACAGCAGCGTCGGAATAAAGGAGACGACGCTGTAGTAGCAGAGCATGTAGCTCATCAGCCATACGAAGGCGATGACGGTCTGCCGTGCCAGGCCATCGCGGAAGAGATCCGCAAGGGGAAGTGTGCGGGCTTCTGCGGTGGCCTGACCGGCCTTGCGTTGCGCCTCATAATCCAGCCAGATCTTGGATTCAGGCATGAAGAAACGAATGAAGATAATCAGCAGAATTGGCACGCCGCCACTCAGCAAACCGATGCGCCAGCTCCATTCGTCGCTGAACGTCGCAATCAGCCAGATGCCAACGATTGACGCCGTGGACGACGCGATCACGGCACAGCCTTGAAGCGCGGCCGCCCCCAAACCCCGGCTGCCTTTCTTCCAAGCCTCGTTGAAGAGCACCATGCCGACGCCGTACTCGCCGCCAAGACCGATGCCGGTGATCAACCGCAGCACGGCAAGCGACCAGTAATTCCATGCGAACGCCGAAATAATCGCGGCAACGGAGAACAATGCGATTGTGAGTTGAAGCGAGGTCTTTCGGCCGAGCCGATCACCGATGACGCCGAATAGCGCTCCACCAATGGCCGACCCGAACAATGTGAGAGCTTGCAGCGAACCGACCTCAGTCAGCGATAGCGACATCGATCGCTGGATCGCAGGCAAGAGGAACGGAAATATCAGAACGTCGTAAAAATCGAGTATGTAGCCCAGCATCGCTGAGACCATGATCGAATACCGTTGCCCCGGCGTGTAGTCTTCCGAACTCGAGGTGGCTGCCGACATGTGACGCGTTTCCTGTTGGAGGATTGAAGTCGATGGATGTGCCGAGACGCTTGCCGCGTCTTTGAAAGTCGAAACCCGACTTCGGCAGCATTGGGACTCGCGAACGCGACTCCGGTACCATTCGGAGTCGTATTCGCGACTCTCGTGCTTGATAGGCAGCGCTTAGCGGCCCGGCGCTCTCAGCTCCGGATAAGCGAACTCGCCTTTGTCGAGGATATGGATATCGTCGAGCCACAGGCTGCAGCCGCGAAGCGGAATGTCCAAATGACAGGGCGTGTCATTCGTACCACCGAGCTCCGTGTTCGGTCCCGTCGAGAACAGGACGTTTCCATAGAAGGAGAGCGCATTCATGATGTGCTCCGACGAGAGGTCCTGGGAAGCCGCGATGTGGTGCCAGGTGGCCCGCTCGTTTGATCCCCAGCCGATATGCGAGATCGCCCAGCCGCGCGGATCGCCGAAGCTGTCGATGTAGTTTCTTATGAGCAGCGCATCGGTGCCCTCGCCCTTGAGGTCGACGATGTAACCATCCCTCACAGTGAGCGTGACCGGCGATTGGATATAGCGTTTGAAGGCGCAGAGGATGTCACCGGGCATCAGAACGACCGTACCGTTGACATCGCCATCCGTGGCCTGTGTGAAAGCAAACCCAGATGGGAAGTGATCCCAACGCCCCGGCTCGTCCGTATAGCCGAATTCGGAAATAACCGGATACTGCTTCAAGCCATAGATTACGTCTGTTCCGCCAAGCGACGTGATTCGCATTTTGCTGGCGGACTGCAGCAGACTTCGCGAGAGCTCGGTTCGACGACGCAGATCTTCTGTCGGAAACATCTTCTTGAGAATGTGGAACGGCTCCATCACCCGCAAAATGCGCGCGCCAGCTTCCTGTATTTCGGCTTGCTCGCGGGAGAACAGCAGACCCAGAAGATCGATCACCATATCCACACGTTTGAGCGTGTCGATCGCCGGCTGGTTGCCGGTGAGGGCATGTCGGCCCTGCAGGCCGGCAACCTTGCTTTGACCGTATTTGGGGACGTTGAGATGAAAGGTTGCTGCTCCGAGGCTCTGCGCGGCCAACATGAACGTCTGGGCGTATTCCGGTTGATCCTCGCCACCGCTCAAGACTGCGACGACCTCACCCTCCTTCACCTTACACAGCGCAAGCTCCGCCTTGAACAACTCAAGCATTTCAACGTCAACGCGTTGTCGAGACATCTTTGCCGATCTCCTGTTTATCCAGAGTGGGTACGCCGCCGTCCGACCGATCGCGGGGTCGCGTTAGAAGGTCTTGAACGATCGAAAGGAAGCCCTCCGTGTCGTCGATCTGCATTTGATGACCCGCGCTTTCCAGCGTCTTAACTACGATCGAAGGTAGCAATCGGAGAATTTCCCTTTGATCTTCGGGTCGAATGACGTCGCCCCGTCCCGCAACGATGAGTGATGTGGGAACGCTGAGTTGGGCAAGGTCACGATGAATGTCATCGTGATGAAAGCCCTTGTGACTTTCGATGAGCGCGCGCTCGTCGCAGGTATGCATCCACTCCGCCCTGGTGCGGATGTGCTGCTCAGGCCACCGAGGCGCGGAAGCGCTTCGTAGCACTGCGTCGATCTCGCCAAGCTTCGCGCTATGAAGCAATTTGAGCAGAGGTTCGATCGGGATCGGGTAAGCCCGGCGTCCCGGACCGGAGACCGGTGGATCGATCAATATCAGCTGTTCTACAGACGACGGCCGCCAGCGCGCAGCGCGTATTCCGATGCGGCCACCCATGGAGTGGCCCAGCAGCGTGTACGGACCAAGTCCGAGCGCTTCGGCGAACGAGACGAGATCGGATGCGCACACGTCGAGCGAGTAATTGAGATGCGGGCCGCTTTCGGACAGGCCGCGACCGCGGACATCGATCACGTATACGTCGTATCTGATGCAAAAGCGCTCCGCGATGAAAGCCCATTGCGCCGCTGTCGTCGATATGCCCGGCACAATCACGATAGCAGGTCCCGTTCCACCGAAACGCAGATAGTGCTGACGGATGCCGTTAGCGCGCACATTGGCGCCGTACAGCAAACCGGATGGCACGGCACGGCTCACGTCGGCTGATCCTTTGTGTCGTCATCCGACAGCGCGCGTAGCCGATTGATGGCGGCCTGCGTCGACATGACGTCGGCGTATTTGCTGGCGATATCGAACAGATTGACGGCGTGGGATGTGGGCGAACGGTCGTAGACCGCGTCGCTCGGCACGATTGATTTGAAGTTCAGCGCACACGCATCCACGACAGAGGCCCGCACGCAGCCGCTGGTCGTGCAGCCGGTCACGACCAGCGAATCGACGGCGGCGCCGATCAGATACGTTGCAAGCGGAGTGCCGAAGAACGCGCTCGCCTGTGTTTTCGACAGGAGCAACTCACCGGGCTTCGGAGCCACCTCGCGGACGAAATCGTACCCCTCCGGCGGGATACGCATGATCCCCGGGATCTTCGCGGAGAACGCGCCCTGATCCTGGGTTACCTTCCGCGCGACATGCGGGAAAATCACCGGCCAGTTCTTCTCGCGAAATAAACGAGTCAATTCGGCGATATGTGCGATGGCATACCAACCTGCTTCGCCGCAGCTGGTGGGATATTGCTTGATTGCCTCGCGGATCGGCATCGGCCTGTCGCCGACCGAGCGGTACTGCACATCGATGACTAGAAGTGCAGGTCGTTTGCCAAATCCAGCCGCGCCACCCAGCCCTGCGAGCGCATACGTCTCGCGCTCTTCCAGAGGTATTACATCGTCCCAAAGTTGCTTGATGCTAGTCACTGTTGTGCTCCGGCAGTCTCGGTCGCGAGAATGTCAAGCGGAGCGGTGGTCGCGTCGTACTGGTAGATCCAATCGTAACGCGCGGCCGTTGCCTCCGGCGTCCACTGGGTCTTGATGTAGTCGCTGGCCGTCTCTGGCGTGCATAGCGCTTGGTTATGGAAGATCGGCAGCATGCCGGCCGCCGACTTCACGACCTTGCTGGTGCGATCGAGCCGGAGATCCTGGTATGTCTCGAATACCGCCGCGACATCGTTGGCATTCTCATCAAGGCAACGGGCGAGGACTGATGCATCCTCCAGCGCCATGTTCACGCCCTGCCCGAGGTACGGCAACATCGAATGGCAGGCGTCGCCAAGCAGGGTAACGCGCCCCTTCGACCACGTAGCCAGCGACGGCCGCACGAACAGGCCCCATTTGTTCAGGGTATCGACGTTCTTGATCAGCTCGATGATGTCGGGATGCCAGCCCTCGAAGTCCTTCAGGCATTCCTCGATCGAACCGCTCTCCGACCACGACTCGAGAAGCCAATCGTCATGGTCGACCTGACCCGAAAAGGTCATCATCACCGTGTTCTGCCAGCGAACCGGATAGGCCGTGACATGCGCACTGGGTCCGATCCACGTTGCCACCTCGGGTTCGCGCTGATGCGGTGCAAGGCGGTCGACCGGAACGAGACCACGCCAAGCGATAGCTTTCGTGTACTGGCTCTCGATGTTGCCGATGAGGCCAAGACGAACCTTTGAGTGAGCGCCGTCGGCACCGATCAGCGCGCGCCCTTCGACTTCGGAGCCGTCTGCGAGCTTGGCCCGAACCCTTTCGTCGTCCTGCCTGAACCCGACAACGCGAGCGTTCAAATGGATGGCGCCCGGCTTCAGCTCGCGCACGCCGTCCACAAGGATCTTCAGCAAGTGAGCGCGTAGCAGCAAATAAGGCTGGCTGCGCGCCGCGTCGGAGTTGCGATTGTAGAGGGGCCACCGGTCGCCGGTGCTCCAGAGCCTGATCGAGCGTCGCTCGGCGGCGATGCAGTTCTGCTCTACCTGCTCGGTAAGGCCGAGATCCCTGAGAACACGCACTCCGTTCATGGAGACCCAAAGTCCAGCTCCCACCTCGCGCAGCTCGGACGCTTGCTCAAATACGTCGCAATCGATGCCGCGACGAAGCAACGAAAGCGCCATCGCCAAGCCACCAATGCCCGCGCCGGCAATGAGGACGCTTGATTTACTGACTTGGTGAACGCTCATGATGTCTCCAAACTGAATTTGCGCTGTCGTGCAGCGGGTAAGGCGGCGTCCTCGGAGACCTGCTCCACGGCAAGGCTCCTTACGGCGTCGAATATCTTGGTGTATCCGGTACAACGACAAAGGTTGCCGTGCAGGTGGTGGCGAATTTCCTCCTCGGTCGGATGCGGGTTCGTCTTCAGCAGCGCGGTGACCGCCATGATGAACCCGGGCGTGCAGAATCCGCATTGAAGGCCGCCATGGAGCACGAACGCTTTCTGGATGCGCGAGAGGCCATTGCGTGGCGTGACGCCCTCGATGGTCGTTATCTCCTTCCCATCGACGTCGACAGCGAGCGTCGTGCAGCTCGAAATCGGATCGCCATCGAGGAGCACGGTACAGGCACCGCACACTTCCATGTCGCAGGACCGTTTGGTGCCCTTCAGGCCGATGCGATCCCGGATGAGATCAATCAACAGCGTATGGGTAGGAATCTCCATCTTGACCGGCTGTCCGTTCAACGAAAACGCAATGGGCTGCACATTCGTCATTTGGCGTGCCCCCGCTTCGCGACAGCCTCTTCGGCGTTTCGCAGCAGCAGAACGCCCGCCAGATGCCGCTTGTAGTCCGCACTGCCGTGCCGGTCCTCGTTGACGTCGAGCTCGTCCAATGCTTCCGCAAGCACGGACTGGATCGCCTTGTGCGCGTCACGGACCGGCAGTCCGTTCAGCACGCCTTCGACAGCTTTCAGGGGCTGCGGCCTCGATCCGAGGGCACCAACGCGCACCCGCGCGGATTTGATCGAATGAGCACCGGCCTCCATCGACCAGGCCATTCCGACATTCACGGAGGGCCGCTCGCCATGCTTGAACCGGCGATAGATCACAGGACCAGTTGGACGCGGAAACACGATGACCGTCAGCAATTCGTCCGGTTCGCGCACCGTTTCGAGCTCGCTGCGGATGAAATCGTCGGCGCAAACCAAGCGGGTGCCGTTCGGACCTTGGAGCACCAGCCGCGCATCCAACGCCGCGAGCATCGTTGGCGGATCCGCATGCGGCTCACCGAAGCACAGATTGCCGCCGATTGTTCCGACGCTTCGGACCCGAACGTTCGCCACGTTGGCACAGAGCGCGGCCAGTGCCGGCACATGTTCGCGAATGACGGGATCGCCCGCGATCTTCTTGTGTGTGCATCGCGAGCCGATTTCCAGCTCGTTCGCATCGTTCAGGACGATGCGGTCAAGTCCAGGGATTCCCTTGATGTCGACAAGCCGATCTGTATGGATGACGCGCATCTTCATCGCCAGCAGCAGCTCCGTGCCGCCGGAATAGAACATGCCGTCGCCCTCCTGCCCGACGGCCCTGATGGCGTCGTCGATGGTGGATGACCTCTCAAATTCGAAGGGTGTCGGCAGCATGATCAGGCGGCGCCCAGCAACTTTTTAAGTCGCGTCTCGAATTCCTCGAAATTCTGGTCGACGCGGCGTTTGATGATGCCGATTCCCATGGTCGCCAGGCGCCCCTGGATGTCGACCTTCGCGTCGACGGCCAGCTTGGACCCAGAGACTTCCGGGATCACGCTGACGTCTAGGACGACCGCGAGCCTGGTCCCGGTGATTTTGTCGCGGCCAGTGGCCCGCGTGCGGACGTGAGACGGCTCCGTCACCGACTCGACGAGGATCTCGGCCGGCACTTCGACCTTGAAAGGACCGATCTTCTGCTTGACCGTCGCTTTGTAGGATTCCAGCCGCGCGATCTCTTCGACGTTCTCGCATCCGGGAATGCAGGACGAGATGCTGGGCACGTCGGTCAACGTCTTCCAGAGATCCTCTGGCGTCGCCGGCACCACCATCGACATATTGAATTCCATGAACTCACTTCCTCTTCTGCAGGGCGCGCCACACCTTTTCAGGCGTCATGGGGAGATCGGTAATCCGGACGCCGTAGGCCGCGAACAGCGCGTTGGCGATCGCCGGCGCGACGGGCAGGATTGCTCCTTCACCCATTCCTTTGGCGCCACCCGGGCCCGGCCCGTCGCCGTTCTCGACCAGGATGGTGTCGAACACCGGCGGCACGTCCGAAATGCGCGGGATCGTGTAATCGATCGGCGTCGCGTTGACGGGCTGACCGTCCTCGAATTCCAGCTGTTCGTAGAGCGCGTGTCCAAAGCCCATGGCGGCGGCGCCCTCGTCCTGTCCTTCGGCAGCAACGCGATTGATCACGCGCCCGACGTCGGCGGCGCTCGCGTAACGGGGCACGCGAATCTCGCCGGTGTCCTCATCGACGACGATTTCCGCGAGGCCGGCGGACGTTTCCCAGAACAGCGGCGACTCCGCCAACGCACCTTTCTTCGAGCGCGGCGTGATCGCGCCACGCCCGACGACCTCCCCGGAGTCGACTCCCAGCGTGCGATGGAAAATCTGATGGAAGGTCAGAACCTCCGACCCGGTAGAGACGCCACCCTCAACGAGCGTCAGACTCTCCTTGGGCAGCTCCCAAACATCCACAACCATGTCTAGGATCTGATCGGCGGCATCGAGCGCCGCGTTCTCCACGGACAAGCCGACCACGACGGTCGATCGGCTCGCGCCCGTGCCCCAGTCGTAAGGCGCGACGGCCGTATCGGTGCGCAACGTGCTGACTGCGGAAAACGGCTGCTTCAGCGTCTGCGCGGCGATCCGCGCCATGGTTGCATGCGCGCCTTGCCCGACTTCGATGCTGGAGACCGAAACCAGGATAGATCCATCAATCTTGAGACGGACGATCGCGTTGGCGATCGGCGTGTTCGCCGGATCGGTCGCAGCGACCGCCATTCCGCGAGACTGCCGATTTGAACCTTGCGACTCCGATGCGAACGACTGGGTCACGCGGCCTATCAGCTCGCTCATGTCCATGTCGAGCGCGCGCAGATCGGGCCGCGTGCGCTCGCCGCGAGCTGCGAGGTTCTTCAACCGGAACTCGGCCGGGTCCATGCCGATGGCCGCAGCGACGTTGTCCATATGGGATTCTTTGGCCCAAACAGCCTGTGGCCCGCCGATTGAACGGAAGGCGGCGCCCGGGACGGTATTGGTGTAAACGGCCGAGGCCTCGAGGCGCAGATTTGGCACGGCGTAAGGGCCGATGATGCGATTGGCAGATTTCGTCGCTACGGCCGAGCCCGTGTCGGAATAGGCGCCGCCATCGAGCAGCAGTTTGGCGCTCTTCGCGAGGATCCGACCCTTGGCGTCCACGGCCGTGCGAATCGCGATTTCGGCGCCGAGCCTTCGGCACGTCAGCATCGAGTCGGAAATGGATTGGGCCACGCGGACCGGGCGTTGCACCTTCCACGAGGCCCCCGCAACCAGCGGCTCGATCTTGACGGAGGCCTTGCCGCCGAAGCCGCCGCCGACGAAAGGAACGATCACGCGGACCTTGGCCAACTGCAGACCGAACAGGCGCGACAGCACCTTTTGAACCGCGGTCGGCGTCTGCGCACCGGCCCAGACCGTGAGGAAATCTCCCTTGAAGTCTGCGATGACCGCGTGCGGCTCCATCGCAAAGTGCGAGATGGCCGGAAATGTGAAGTGATCTTCATGAACGTAGGCGGCGGCCGCCTCGGCGGCGTCGACGTCGCCGACATTGTTGCGGTACGTGTGGAAGACATTGCTGCCTTGCGTCGGCTTGGCGCCACCCTTAAAATAGAAGTCCTGAAGATTTTCATGGTGTTCGTGGATCAGCGGCGCACCGTCCGCCATGGCTTCCTGTATAGTCGTTGCTCGCGGAAGCTCCTCGTAACCGACATCGACCAGCTCGGCGGCATTCTCCGCGATCTCAAGCGTTTCCGCGATCACGATCGCAACCGGCTCGCCTACATAGCGCACGCGGTCGATGGCGATGATCGGCCGGTCCTTCAGCACCACGCCCCAGCAGCCGAACGAGGCGACATCCTCTCCGAGAAGCACGTCCACGACGCCGTCCATCGAACGGGCGGCGCTCGTGTCGATCGAAACGATTCGGGCATGAACGGCCGGCGAGCGAACCACAAAGCCGTGCAGCATATCCGGGACCGTCAGGTCGGTAATGTATTCGGCGCGACCAGTGACCTTCTCGATCAGGTCGGGCCGAACGGAACTCATGTTGTCAACTGCTGACATCCGCGAAACCGATAGAACCTTGGTGCTTCCGTAAGGCGATCTGCGAACATTATGACAGTTATTGCTCGTATGCAAGTGCTCCACTTGTACACGACTGAAAACCGTATGTACGTGGATCCGCAACTAGAGGCGTAACCCCGGCAAAGCGCCTCGCAGCCAGTGGCCGCCTTCGGTCGGTTTCAATATTCTGGGGGCTCTAGATTTCGACGCACAGAGGACAGCCGAGCTGGCAAGGGCAGCCAGGTCCAAAGCGTCTCAACGGGGACGCGCGATAAAGTGGGCCGCCGTCCAACAAAGGTGGATTCCAGGGTTCAACGCATGTAGAAAACCGAGTCGGCGCCGAAGGCTTTTGGAGCCGCGAGCAGTCGAACTTCCTCGATATGAGCCGTGGCGGCGTAGCGCAAAGGGGACTAAAGTCGTGCAACCGAATAAAAAGCGGCGTTCGGTGGAGAAGCCGAAGGAAGCTGTACAGCCATATCGGCTTGATGACGCACCGGGCTTCTTATTGCGCGTCGCACTGCGTACCCACACGGCCATCTTTGCCGCGAAGATGATTGAAGAACTAACGGGCCCCCAGTTCTCGACGTTGGCAAAATTGAGGGAAGTCGGACCTTGCTCCCAAAATCATCTGGGACGGCTGATACACTACGACTCAGCCACCATTACCGGCGTTATTAGTCGTCTCAAATTGCGCGGCTTGATCAAGAGCTCCGAGGATCCTTTGGATCCGCGACGGCGGGAGATCGATTTGACCGACAAGGGCAGACGAGTAGCGGACGCCGCAATCGAAACTGTCGGTGCGATTTCAAGCGAGACATTCGCTCCCTTGACCCGAGATGAATCTCGAGTACTAACCGAAATCCTCAAGAAGATCATACGCCGCTGAGCCCGTTCCGGTCGGGGGGCGAGGATTTCGCGCTTGATCCGGCGCGCTATGCGGTCGGTCCGCAGGACCTTTGTGAATATCCCAACATAGACGCCTCCGAAAAAATCGGCGACCCACCGGCCGCCGATTGGATTTCAGAGCTAAACAACTAACCCGCAGGCCCGGCAGCCTCGAGGATTGGGCCGAACGGCTCCCAGCGTTCGCCGTCGAACCGCATCATCTGCAGCCGTTTGTGGAGGCGGTAGTCGGTCGGCGAGGTGTTGATCTTGATCCCAGGCAGCGCGAGGTCGCCTACAACATCCTTGAGCGAGGCCGCCTGCTTCATGACGTTGTCGCGCGTCAGGTCGTCGCCGCACTGCCGTAGTACGTGGACCAGAAGCTGGGCCGCGCCGTAACCATAGGTGTTGAAGTTCGAACTCTTGTCCCCGTCCGGATAATACTTCTCCATGAAGGCGAGATAGCGCTTGACGCCCGGGTCGTCCTTCCATTGAGGATCGAGCGGCTCCTTGCCGTAGTTGGTGCTGATGAGATCCTTGGCGTTTTCAAGCCCAGCCGGTTTCAGGACGCTGCCGACCGAGCTAGCCTTCATATCGACGATCTGCACCGGATGCCACCCGATCTCGGCGGTCTTCTTGATCGCCTGCGCCGCCTGCTTCGGGGTTGCGGCGATGAAGAACAGGTCGGCGCCAGCATCCCTGATCCTGAGGACTTGCGAATCGACGATCGGATCGGTCACTTCGTAGGCAGCTTCCGCGACCACCATCTTGGCGGCCTTGTCTCCGAGCCCCGCCTTGATGCCGCTCAGATAGTCCCTGCCGAAATCGTCATTCTGATAGAGCACGCCGATCTTCGCGTTCGGATGCTCATTCAGGATATACTGGCCGTAGATGCGCCCCTCGACAAAGTTGTTTGGATCATAGCCCATGGTCCACGGATAGTTCTTCGGATCGGAGAACCTCAAGGCGCTTGCGGCCGCGAACAGCTGCGGCACTTTCTTGGAGTTGAGATATTTCTGCACTGCTGCGTTTGAAGGCGTACCGACGATCTGGAAAGTCAACAGCACCTCGTCGCTCTCGATGAGCTTGCGCACCTGCTCCACCGCCTTCGGCGGCGAATAGGCGTCGTCATACTGGATCAAGCTGATCTTGCGGCCGTTGATGCCGCCCTGATCGTTGATCATCTTGAAATAGGCGGCCTCTGTCTTGCCGATCGACGAATAGGCCGATGCCGGTCCCGAGAACGGCACGGTCTGGCCGACCTTGATCTCCGCATCGCTGGCGCCGGGATCGTATTTTTTCTGGGCATTGGCCGATGAAACCGAAAGCGCAACGGTCAGCACCGTTCCGATAGCCAGACGCAAAAGCCTATTCTTCGTTCCCATTTCTCTCCCCATGCGCTTCTTCATGCGATGTCTCCTCCCGTGCTATCGAAAAACGAGGTGATCGTTAGGAAGCGCCGCCCAGCGTCTTCGAGCACATAACTTCCCAATCCATCTGCGCGAGCCAAAGCGGCCATATGTCCCCAGGCTCCGTAAGCTGCTACGCAAGCCTTCCGAACTCGCTACGGTGGAAGATGAGGGGCTGCCTGCGGCTATGGACGACGACGGCATGGAGTTGGAGCAGCACGATGACGTGATCGCCCGCCTCCAGCTCCTCGCGGACAGTGCAGTCATACTGGGCGATCCCCTCGGCAAGCATCACCGCACCGCTGTCGGCGATCTCGAAGGCGACGCCGTTGAACCGCTCCTGGGCCGGACCCGCGAGCTGGCGGCACAATGCGCCGTGGTCTTCGGCGAGCACGGTGATTCCGAGGTGCTTGGCTCGGCGCAGCTTGGGCCACGTGGTCGAACCTTTCGCGACTGATAATGACGCTAGCGGGGGCTCGAGAGAGACCGAGGTAAACGAGGAGGCCGCGAGACCCACCAGCCTTCCGTCAACCTGCGCAGCCACGGCCACGACGCCCGTCGGGAACGCGCCGAAGGCTTCGCGCAACATCCTGCTGTCCATCTGCTCGCTCATGGATGGCATGCGGCTCGCGCTCCGTGTGCGGTGGCGTACTCGACGACCAGATCGGTCACGGCGTCCAACGCGGCGTGGCCGATCACTTTCGAACTCCCGGTGGGGTCGCCGAGGACACCGTTGGGTGAGACCGCGTCGATGCCCTCGACGAATGCCCGACGCAGGAACTCCTCGTCGACCGTGCCCCGGTACCCCGCCGCCGCCCGGTCGGCCCGAACCCTCTTGGGGTGCAGGACGAGCATCACCGAGGTCTCCGCCACGTCTGCGTGGCCACCAACGTGGCTTCCCAGACCGGCGACCGACTCCGCGGACTTCCGCCACGCGTCGAGGATCGCGGCACTGTCTCTATAGACGATGACCTGAAGCGCCGGAGCAAGCGCTGCGGCCAGCCGCGGTTCGAAGTCGCGCATGATCGGGTAATTGCCGATGTGCCCGGAGAAGAGGATCACGCGGGCGAACCCGTGGGCAGCCAGGCTGCTGCAATAGTCCAGACAGATCGCTTCTAGCGTAGAGGGACGCAGCGAAAGCGAGCCGCAGAAGCCGAGGTGGTGGGGCGAGTACCCAACCCTGACCGTCGGTAGGACCAGTGCAGCACCAAGCTTGCGGGCGATGCGGAGCGCCAGCGCGTCGGCATGATCGCTGTCCATTGACAGCGGAAGGTGAGGTCCATGCTGCTCTATCGCGCCCAGCGGAAGGATCGCTGTGCGGGCGCCGGCCGCGATCGCCTCGGCGATCTCAGAGCTGGTCAGCTGTTCGATCCGCAGCTCACGCGGTTGCTCGGAACGCATCACTTCTCGCTCCTTCAACCTTGGAGCCGCGCTTGGTCAGCGAACTCGTTGTGCTCCGCTGAGTCGTACATCTCGTCCACGAGTGCGCTGAACGAGGTGAGCACCGCAGCCCGACGGATTGTGCCCTTGGCAGTAAGCTCTCCCGCTCCTGGCGAGAGCGCACGTGGCGCGATACGGAAGTCCTTGAGCTGAAGGGGACGCGCAAGCTCGGTGTTGAGATCCTCAATCTGCTTTCGCAAGCCCTCGTGCAGCCCGTCCCTGTCGAGCTTGCTGCCGTTCTCAGTCGGCCAGATGATGACGGTGAGGTATTTGCGGCCGTCGCCGACGACTACGGCCTCCTCGATGAGAGAACTGGCCTTGAGGCGCACTTCAGTAGGCTGCGGATTGATGGTCTTGCCGCCGCTGGTGACGATGATGTCCTTGGCTCGTCCGATGAGCTTGACCTCGCCGGATGCGTCGATTTCAACGAGGTCGCCGGTGCGGTACCACTCCCCGTCCATCACGTCCGCAGTCGCCTCCGCGTCGTTCCAGTAGCCGCGGAACAGCAGAGGCCCCTTCACCAGCAGTTCGCCCTCGCTACTGACCTTGATCCCAAATCGCGGGTCGGGCATGGCCTTGCCCACGGTCCCAGGGGGCGGAAAGGCGCGATCCCACTGCGCGAGGACCCAGCCGCAGGTCTCGGTCGTGCCGTACATCTCGCGCAAGTCCACGCCCCACAGCTGCCACAAGGCATGCACCTCGGGCGTCATCGCTCCCGACGCGGTCCAAGCGATGTTGACGCGGTCCACACCTAGCTTTGCGCGGAGGGGCAGGAATACCTGTTCCTGGATTTGGTCGTAGCGCGTTTGCAACTCGGCAGGCACGCATTCGCCGCGGCGGCGCGCGGCGGCGACCTCGCGGGCCACCGCCATCGCGTCCTCGTAAGATTTCTGGAACGATGCCGGCGCCCCCTTGATACCGGCCAGCGCGACGCTGAGCAGCTTCTCATGCAGCCGCGGCGGCCAGACGATCCCGGTCGGACGTACGCCGCGGAGGACCTCCGAAAGCTGGTCCAGGCGACAGAAAGTCACCACCGCCCGGGTCATGATCGGCACGTAGACACCGGACATGGCCGGAGAAACATGGGAGAGGCCCAGGAAGCTCAGCGAGTCTCGGCGGGTTGTGGTCAGCTCCGGGTTGAGGACGGCGGAGCCAAGGACAGAGTATTGCAGGGTGCGGTGGGTATGGATGACCCCTTTGGGAGCTGCGGTGGAGCCGGACGTGTAGAACAAGGCTGCTGGCTGGTCGATATGCCCCGCGACGAGGCGCTCGTCGAACACCGCTGGGTTGGCCACATCATGGGCTCGACCGGTCTCGCGTAGTGCGGTCCATGTCTTGCCGACAATCGTTCCTGGAAGTCCTGACGGGAAGCCATCGAAGCTGATCACGGCTCGCAGGGCGGGAAGCTCCGTGGCAACGGAGGCAACCTTTGCCACGTCATTGTCGTCGCCAACAACCATGGCAACGGCTTCGCTGTGTCCGACCAGTTGGCTCACTTCCGCAGCGGAGCTCAAGGGGTAGACACCGACCGGAATCGCTCCGGCCGAGAGAATGCCAAGAGCTGCAATCACCCACTCGCCCCGGCCCGGCGCCATGATGGCAACCCTGTCGCCGGGCGCTATACCGAGGGCTGCCAGCCCGAGCGCAACCTCTCGCACGGCCGATGCGTATTGCGCCCACGTGGTCGGGATCGCACGCGTCCCGTCCCACTGGCAAAACGCGACCTCATCGGGTTCGACCTCGGCTCGTTCCTGCACCATCTGGGCGAAGGTTCGCTCGACGGCTTGGAAGTTGGCGACGCCGATGTCGGTGACGCCGCTCAGGACCGGCACCCGCCTTACGCGGGCAGTGGCTGCGGGAACGGGATTTGTGGCCATGGTCATCGCTCCGATTTGTGCAGGCCTACCGGCCTAAGTTTGGGGTGGAGTTTCGGGCTGGCGCCCTCTCGTCTGAAGGCTGCGACGATGCCCGCGCCTGTCTCCATCCTTGACGGAGGCCTCGGGCCACAGGGTCGTTGAACCAGGAGGTGGCCTTGGCGAGCGTCAGTTCGACCTGGCGCCGATCGACAGCGTCGTCGTAATCGTTCACTGCCTGCTTGAGCGCCGCATAAAGCACAGGCGCTCGGCGGCCGGCCTCTCGGGCCCGGTCAAGCGCCTCCGCCACCAGGCGACCAGGCTCGACAATCGCGTCGACGAGGCCCCACGCTGCCGCCTGCTCGGCGCCAACGAGCTCACCGTTCAGCAGCAAGTCACGTGCGGGCCGTGTTCCGATCAGGCGGATGAGGCGCTGGATTCCCTTGTCCGCGGGCAGAAGGCCGTGTCTGATCTCGGGGAATCCGAAGCGGGCGTGAGGCGCCGCGAGCACCACATCCGCGAACAGCGCGTACTCCACGCCGCCGCCGACACAGTCGCCATTGACGGCAGCAATGACCGGAGCCGGGTATCGCTCCATCGCGACAAGAAGGTCATGGAAACCCCGCATTCGGGCTTCGACCGGGTCGGCGGCGGCTCCGTCAGCTTCCTTGATGTCACCGCCGGCGCAGAAGAACCGCCCCCCGGCACCGGTGATCACTATCGGCGTCGGGTCGCTCTGGCCACGATCTCGGAACAGCGCCGTCATCGCGAGCAAAAGCCCACGGTTCAGGGCGTTCGCCGGAGGCCTGTCGAGCGTCGCGACCACGACGCCGTCGTGGTCGGCTGTCCACAGCCCGGCAGCCGCATCGCTTTCGTGCCGCGCGGATAGAGCCGTCATCGGATGTCTCTCGTGTCTGATTGCTGCGGTGGGTAGCGAAGCCGCCCTCGCTGTGAGTCAAGGGAGGGCGCGGCGACTGCTTCTCGCGGAACGCCTGCCAAGCCTCGATGCAGCGGGCTATCATCATGCACCGGAGCTTGGCACCGCTTCATCGCGCTGGGTTCACGCCGGCTTTTTGGCTTCCGCGAAGCGCTTGCGTTTCTCTCGAAAGGCCGTGACAGCTTCTTTGCGATCGGGACTCTTGAAGGTCAGCGCCTCGAGCGCCATCGCGGTGTCCAGATTGAGATGCACCTGTTCCTTGATCAGCTTGTTGACGCTGTACTTGGTCCAAGTGATTGCGTTTCGGGGACCACTCGCGAGCAGTTCGGCGTATCCGATCGCATGATCAAGAACAGTACCTTCCGGCACGACCTTGTTGATCATCCCTGCAGCCGCCGCGTCTTCCGCCGAAATGAAGTCACCGGTCATCAAAAAGTGCTTGGCCCGTGCCGGACCCAGGAGAAGCGGCCAAATGACAGCGCCGCCATCTCCGGCGACGACACCGGCCGTAACATGCGTATCGGCGAAACGGGCGCTCGGCTGGGCAAAGATAACGTCGCAAAACAGGGCGAGCGTGGCGCCCAACCCGACCGCCACGCCGTTCACGGCAGCGATGACGGGGGACTCTACTTCGAGGATGTTCCTAATCAGATGTCGACCCGAGCGCGTGGGCGATATCGGATGCCCACCGGTATCAAGCGCGTTCTGATCGCCCCCTGAGCAGAAGCCCCGACCAGCGCCGGTGAGCACAATGGCCTTCACCGCCGGGTCGTTATCGAGGTCGACGAACACCTTCTCCAACGCGGTATGCATGGGCCAATTGATGGCATTGAGGATTTCAGGCCGGTTCATGGTTATGACGGCCACACCGCTCGGACGTATCTCTACGAGCAAGCCTTCATATTTTTTGTCTTTCATCTTCAGTCTCCAGTTCCTCAAATTGGCGTCAGGCCGAAGCCGCATGATTACGGACTGCGCCATCGACGGTCCCGGCGGCCGTCTTGGCGTTCTCGAAGGCCTCGCGCTCGGCATAATGGGCGGGGCGGGCGGCGCGGATGTCTGCAAGGATCGCGTCGGACGTGCGCACGACCGACCGGTGGTTTTTGAACCTCGGGATGACGTACTTGCCGAATAGCTCGATCGACTTCATCAGCTCCTTGTGCGGCACGCCATCGATGCGCAGCGCGAGCGCGTCGATGCCCATGTCGACGAACCGCTGGACCTGCTTGGTGCAGGTCTCGACGTCGCCGACGATGAAGCTGCCCGACTCGTCGAACAGATAGCGCTCGTTCTTGAAGTCGATGTTCTTGATCTTGCCGAGCGATCCGTAGTCGGCGGACAGCTTCGACAGCCGCTCATAAGCGTCGATGGACAAGGCGACGCTATGGGCCAGCGTGGCCGCCCACCGCTCCGCCTCCTCGTTTGTATCGGCGCAATGCATTCCGCCGGATATCACTGCCACCTTCTGCGCCTGCACGGGGTATACGTGCTCGGCGCTCGCCAGCTCCTTGTCATAGAGCTCGGCCGACCTCTGCACCGAGGCGAATCCGCTATAGCCGCCGCCCATCATGGCGCCGATGCCCATGTGCGCCGCGGCGGTGATCGATTGCGGGCTCGAGGTCGCCATCATGATCGGCGGATAGGGCAGCGTCACGTGCTTGGGCGTCAGGCTGCGCGGCGGAATCTTGTAATGCTCGCCGACGAAAGAGAAGATGTCGTTCGATAGGGCCCGGCGGATGACCTCAATGCCCTCCATCTGCTGTGCTTTGGTCTCCTCGGGGTCGACCTCGAAGGCGCGCAGCGCGAGGGTGGTGTTGCCGCGGCCGACGGCAAGCCCGACGCGGCCATTCGACAGGATATCCTCGGTCGCCAGCCGCTCCGCGACGCGCAGCGCGTGATTGATCTTCTTGGGAAGCGGCGTGATCAGGTGGATGAACTGGATCCGACTGGTTAGCGCCATCATGTAAGGGTAGATCACCTCGGGAGCGGAGGTCGAAGCCGTGCCGATCGCGAAATGCTGTTCGGAGCACCCGAACGCGTCGAATCCGACTCTCTCCGCCAGAATCACCTCGTCGATGAGCTCGCGATAGCGGTGCGCGTGGGTGTGTCCCGGCTGGGTCTCTCCCTCGCTGAAGAAGATAAACCGCATGCGTTGTGCCTCCTTTGCATCTTCAATGTTAACTTCTACTAACTTTATGATCAGCAATCGCGTCCTGTCAACAACCTTTCGGCGCCGACCATCTAGGACCGTTCTTTGCGATATTAGCCCCATTATTGATAAATTTCCAGATAAGCGCGCGATGGAAAATATTCAGCCCCCTCGCCTAGCGATCTGGCGGCGGCCCAAAAAAGTGAATATAGATTTACATGGGGATAAAATGAGACGTTCACATGATCCGTTCATTGAGTTCGGGACAGACGATGGTGGCGCGCGGGATGACGCGGTGCTTCGCGCCCGCCACGTGGTACGGTGCGCCTCAATGAATATTCAGCCATTACCGATCAAGCGGGCATACAGTAGCGGGCGGCGCGAGCAGTTGATCGCGGTCGCTGCTGAGCTCTTCCTGCAGCACTCATACGACGCGGTCACAGTTGAAATGATCGCTGCGCGCGCCGGCATCACTGGTCCTGGATTGTATCGCCACTTCCAGAACAAGCAGGCAGTCCTGATTGCAGTTCTGGAGGAACCGACGCAGATCGTGCACGAGGTTGCGAAACGGATCGCGGAGACGACGAAGGACCCAAAGACTGCCATGATAGCGATGGTTGAGTCGCACATCCGGTTGATCCTTAAAGGACCACCAAGCACGCTGATCTTCACCAAGAACGAGCACGCTCTTCCTGAACACGACCACAGACGGATCCGGCGCGAGATGGCGTTGTACGCTGAAGAGTGGATTTCCGTGATAATCCCGCTGCGGCCCGACCTGTCCGAACCCGAGGCACGACTGCTGACCCAGGCCGTGTTCTCCATGCTCAACACGGCTGCGACGCTTAGGAAGGGCCTCGACGAGGAGTCGATCTTCTCCACTATGCGGCAGGCAGCGCTGCACGCGCTGCTTGGCCGCGGCGACCTCTGATCTACACATGTCCTGCCGGCGCAAACCCTATCGCTCAGACGGTCCTCGCGGCCGCAGAATCCCACGCATTGGCCATGGCTGCACATGAGAGATCGCACTGTGATTGGCGCGTACGGCGCGGGCCAGGTCTTGCCTAATTTCCTTCGGCTTTAGCTACGGAGGCGTGTGGTGCTTGATATTAGCAGCCTTTCCCTTAGGTCCGGCGGGCGAGGCGTCCTCAAGCGCAGCACCGCGACGACGCTGCGGTGAGTCGCCTACAAGGCTTCTGCGCACACTGGTCTAGGGAAAGCATATGCATCGGGTCTTCCAACAATTCATTGATGCAATAGTCAGCGCCGAAGATGCCGAAGGCTTCTCCAACGCGCTGGCGGAAACAGCATCGGCTTTGGACCTATCGTGTTTCGCTTATCTCGCTCTCCAGAGCGAAGAAGACAGGAAGCCTCGACTCATCTCAACATATCCAACGCGATGGACGACCCATTATCTAGACAAGAAATACCAAGTCATTGATCCCGTCATTCGAGAAGCCCTTCAGAGCCCCGAGCCCTTTCGATGGGGACTCGATTTCCGATCACAAGCCAGTTCAAAAGAGCAGCGGCGACTATTCGATGAAGCCGCGCAATGCGGAATCCGGTTCGGCTTCACGGTGCCGATTCACGATGGGCATGGGCCAATCTCCGCATTGACTTTCGCCACTGACGAGAGCCGGCCGCAATTCGATAAATGCATTGATTCGTACACGCATGTCCTTCAACTCATGGCAATGTATTTTCATGCTCACGTTCGTCGCAAGCTCGGAAACGAACGTGGTCTCGACGGAATTCGACTGTCGCGCCGCGAAGTAGAATGTTTGGAGTGGGCGGCTCGAGGAAAGAGCTCTTGGGAGATCGGCTGCATTCTCGGTATCTCGCGCAACACAGTTGCGTATTACTTAGAGAATGCGAAGGAAAAGCTCGGCGTTCGCACAATCGCGCAGGCGGTGACGCACTTGGCGGCTGCAAATAGAAAAAAGCAAAATTAGGGTGCCCTCCCCCTACAACTACAGGTGATGATTTGAGGCGATAATCGCGCTTCAAAGAAGGCTATTCATCACTTCTGGAGGGATTATGATCCAGTTGATCACACCACCTTCGTACGGAGAGCTTTCCGACACCCTCGTTGAGATGCATCGGTTGCGGCATCGTGTCTTCAAACTGCGCATGGCATGGGAAGTTGAGACGAGCGGCGACATGGAGATCGACGAATTCGACGCGCTGCATCCTGACTATCTAATCCAGGTGGATGAAAACGGCCAAGTGCAAGGATCCGTACGCCTGCTCCCCACGCTTGGCCCGACCATGCTTCGCGACACCTTTCCCGCGCTTCTTGAAGGTCAACCCGCGCCGTCAACTTCGCTAATATGGGAAAGCAGCAGGTTCGCTATCGACATTGCAGCCGACGCCCCCAAAGGAAATCACGGCATAACTCGCGCCGCATACGAGCTGTTTGCCGGAATGGTCGAGTTCGGGCTCTCACGACAACTCACTGATATCGTTACTGTCACAGATCTCCGAATGGAGCGAATCCTTCGACGGGTCGGTTGGCCGCTGCGACGCATTGGCAATCCAGCCACAATCGGCAACACCGTGGCCTTGGCGGGTTACCTTGCGATTTCGAGCGAAGTTCTCCGGAATCTCCGTAAGGCCGGAGGTCTTTCGACACCGACTCTCTGGACGCCAGTAATCTTTGCTGCCGCCTAGAACGATCCCTGCCAATGAACGAGATAGAGGTCCTCGCCTGGATTGGGGACTTCCTGTCTTGTGGTTTGTTACCGAGCTTCGAAAATGACAGAAACCGGGATCCGAAACGATCGGCGGAACGCAGCGAGCGCGATTGACCTGCAACAGCTTCGATTCGCTGTGGTTGCCAGCGACTACGGGAGCTTTCGACGAGCCGCTGATTTCCTTTCGATCAAGCACACTGTCCTGAGCCGATCCATCGGTCAGCTTGAATATCTGGTTGGGACTTCACTATTCGAGCGCTCCAGCGGAGGAAGCAAGCCCACTATCGCTGGCCAAGCGGTTTTGCGAATTGCGCGGCTGATCCTGGAACAGGTCGACATACTCGTTGAAACCGGGAGGTCTGGTGGTCGCGGGGATACTGGCCATCTTGTTATTGGCTTCTACACGTCCGTGTCTACCGGCAATTTGCGAGCGACGATAGGTGAATTTAAGAAGCGGCTCCCGCAGATCGAATTGGCAACGATGGAACGCTCTCGCTTTCATCTGATGACCGCGCTGCGTAACGGGACCGTCGACGTCGTCGTTAGCCCCGGACGTCTGGCTTCAATGGACGTCAAATCACTACTGCTGTGGAGCGAGCGCATCTTGATCTCGTTGCCTCAGGATCACTGCTTAGCGGCGTGCGAGACCATCTATTGGGCGGATTTGCGTAACGAAAAGATACTTCTAAGCAAGATTGATCCTGGACGAGAGCTCGAGGATCTCCTGATTTCGAAGCTCGCCTCACCTGACGACCGGCCCGCAGTAGAGCGCCACGACGTAAGCCGCGCCATTATCAAAAATCTGACGAGTATGGGCATGGGGCTCAGTCTGGTGATGGAATCGGATATCGGCGCAAGTTTCGCTGGGCTTGTGTACCGGGAATTGCACGACGGGAGGGGACCTAGCCGGGTGGACTTCTTTGCGCATTGGCGCGACGACAATGAAAATCCAGCTCTAAACCGTTTCCTCAATCTTTTGGCAGAGCGCTATCCCTCGCTTCCGCCGGCTCTCGAGGGGTGACCGGCTCGTCTCGCCTTTACAAATCCGCGGTCCGTGGCCATAAACCGCGCCAGCATGGGCGCAATCAGCTTTGCCGGATCGATGCGCTGCCCACTTTCGCTTGCCACGGCCTCTGCATAGGCGACGAGATCCCGATGCACTGATGCCGGAAGTTCAGTGGCGACCTTGACCGGCTTATCGTCTGGCAGCGCTCCTATTCTGAGCTTTGGCATCCCATTATCCTCCGTATGGCGCGAGTATGAGGTCACGATTGACAAGAACGCGAACTGGGAAACCAGGTCGCACGGTCAGCGTGGGCTGGATGTTGAGACTGCGCCGAACCACTTGCTGTCCGGTCTGGTTCAGTGAGTCCGAGGCGCCGTGCCGCAGTGCCTGGATGATGGCGCTGTCGTTGCTATTGGTGTCCGAGCCGGCCCCTAGCTCGGTACCGACAGCCAGAAACGTCGATAGTGCCGCTGCCTTGAAGAGTTCGCCCCAGTGATTGTCGACCTGGTCTTCGAGGCCTGCATATCCTGCGGAGTCAGCGCCGGGCTGTCGCTCGAGAACGATTGAACGTCCATTCGGCATGATCAGCCGGGTCCAGACCAACAGAACGCGGGACTGGCCGAACGTGACCTGACTATCATACATGCCGATTAGACGCGCTCCCTGAGGCACAAGCAGAAAACGGCCAGTCGGCGTATCAAAAACGTTCTCAGTGACCTGCGCGGTTACTTGGCCTGGAAGGTCTGATCGAATCCCGGTTATCAGGGCTCCCGGAATCACTGTCCCAGCCTGCACGATATATGGTGAAGCCGGCCTGGCGACACGGTCAGGGCTGACGGTGCGACCGTCCACGGAGGCGTTCACGAAGGCAAGCTTGCGGTCCTGGCCGTTCTGCGCAGATCCATCTTCGCCGGTGCTCGTTGCGCTCACCGGCACGACGCGGTCGCTTCCAACCGCCGAAGCGGAAGCCGGACGCACTTCTCGTCCATTGGTCGCAGCGAACAAATGGCTGATGCGGGCTGCCTCGGTTTCTTGATCTCGGCGCTGCTGTTCCGGATCACCGCCGATCGTCGGCGACTGGCCTTGAGCGGCAAGGATCGGTCGACCGAGATCCCCAGGGAGCGGCGGACCGAGTTGCGGGATGGGCTGGCGCGGAACGCCAGCATAATCCTTCGGCAGCGTCGCAATGCCGTCGGCAACATTGTGATGATCGGTACTGTAAAGCTCGTCGATCGCTTGACTACGGGAGCGATTGTTCTGTAGCGACCACAGCACCGCTCCGCCGATGACAAGCAGGGCAACCGCGCTCCCGCCGGCCAAGATCTTCCGCGACAACCGGGTCACGCGCGGATGCTCTGCTCTCAAGCGGAAGCTCTCGGACTGCTCCCCTTGTGTCTCAGGCGGAACTGCTTGCTCGTGATCGTTTACATTCCGAGTGTTCATGACGACGGCCTCCCATCGGTCCTGACAATACGGACCCTCTGCTGGTGCTCACCGCCCAGTCGGAGTTCTGCAGCAGCAAACAGCTGATCGACGATCAATATGTTGCCGTAAGCGCGGTAGTTGACGAGTTCGGTCTTGCCGTCTGGACCGATGACGAAGAGCGGTGGCATCTCGCCCTGCACGATGCCTTGCGGGAATTCGACGTAGACCTTGCGGCCATCGTCATATGCAGCGAGCGGCCGCCAGGAAGGACTGTCCCCCTCGATGGCATAGCGGGAGATGCGCTGCGCCGGATCCGGAAGAACGGGCTTCAGGGCGACCGAACGCGATCGATCGCGTGCAGTTTCTGGATAGTACCAGGCAACAGACGGCATGTATGGCCGTTCGCGGGAGCGGAGCTCGATCAGGTAGTTGCGTCGGTCAGTATTGACCACCAGATTGGTCTCGATCGATGCTCGGGTCGGCTTGACCAGGATATGGACGCGTCGTGTGTCGCCGCTGCCGCTCTCGGTATCTCCGACGACCCAGCGCACGGTGTCGCCGGCCGCGATCGGCCCTGATCCCGTCAACTGCTCCCCTTCCTCGAGCGCGATATCCGTGATTTGACCGGGCGCCGCGTAAATCTGATAGAGTGCCCCAGGACTGTAAGCGTAGATTTGCGCCGCGTTGAAATACCCTCGCTTGCGCGGTTCGACCCGGGCCGCGCTATTCGCCGTCTCCACTCGGCTCACGGGTTCAGCGTCTTCCTTTCCTCCCGACTTGCCGCCGAGAGCCGGCTTCCAGAGCGGCGGAACGTGAAGTGGTCGTGGTCTGTCGTCGAGAGCCACCGGCGGCGCCGGCAACGGAGGAACTTCAGCATCATAGCTGATCTCTGGCGGAATGTAGGTCGCGCACCCACCAAGCATCGACGAACAAAGCAGGAGAGCATGAAGACATGATCGCTTGGCGGTCACGAACTTGGGCCGAGTCGATTCGGGCCTGCTTTGCGCGAAAGGATGCTTCGAATGAAAGTCAGACGGCATCTTGGTCACTGGCTCAACTCCTTTGACCAGTTGATGGCGCGGACGTAGACGCCAAGGGGATTCTTGCGCAGACGTTCGGCATCGCGCGGTATCTCGATCATTACTGTGAGAATCGCGGTCCAACGCTCGGTCGAGTTCAACGAACCGTTTTCGTAGGTGCGCTGGGTCCACGCGACTCGAAAGCTTTCTGAAGATGCGCGTATGACGCTCGAAACGTCCACGGAGATTTGCGCCTTGCCCAGCTTGGCAAAGGGGTCATTGTTGCGGGCATAGTCGTTGAGCGCGGCGGCGCCACGATCGGTCGTAAAATCATAGGCCCGAAGCCAATTCTGGCGCAGAACGATGCCGTCAGCCGGCAGCCCTCTCACATCCTCGATGAAGCGAGCCAGGTGGTAGGCGATCTGCGCGTCAGTGGGTTGGTAGTCGAAGTTGGCTGGCGCAACCCTTTGGGCCTGGCCGAGATGATCGACCTCGACCACCCAGGGAGTGATCGATCCTTGGCTCGATTGCCAAACAAGCCCACATGCGAGGCTGGCCGATAACATCAGGCAGCCGAACGCCATCAGGCGCCAGTTCTTGGCTTGGACGCGCGCCGAACCAATGCGTTGGTCCCAAACCTGCGCTGCCTTTTGATATGGAGTGACTGGTTCGGGCATGCGCCCGTAATGAACGGAAGGTCGTTTGAACATTGATGATTGCCCCTAGGATCAAGTGATCGGTTTCAAGGCGTGTAGCGTCCGGGATAAAGGAACTGCCGCGTGGCGTGTGGCGAAAGCGCACTGGCTAAGTGTCATCGCTCTCCTTCAGACAAATCGACGGAGGAGCCGCTGCCACCATGATCGCCCGAGCGGACGGCGTGGCCAGCAGCCGAGGCACCATGCCGAATGGTCTGAGCACGCTTCATGCGGCGCGCCCAATCAGGCTGCCCATCGGCCGAGGTGCTCGCGGCCTGCTCGCCCGCTTGTCCACCTCCGAAGGCGGCCGCCGCTCGACGCAAAGGACTCATGGCGACCGAAGCGCCAGCCTCCGCGACACCAGCAAGGCCGCCGCTTCGATAGGCAGCTGATGCTCCGCTTATGACGGCGCCGCCACCGCGCGCGGCACCTGCGATTGCGCCGCCAGCGAGACCAGCGCCGCCGGCGGCGACACCTGCGCCTGCCGCAGCAATGCCGCCGGCAGCGAGACCTGTTCCAATCGCGGCACCGGCGCCGAGTTGGGGTCCGCCCGACACCAGGCCGCTTGCGATACCCGGACCGAAGATACCGAGGCCCAGCAAGGAGAGCGCCGCGAGCACCAGTGTCATCGCATCTTCGATGGTTGGCTGATTGCCACCAAAGCCAGTGGTGAACTGCGAGAACAGGGTCGATCCAATGCCGATTATGACGGCCAGGACCAAGACCTTGATTCCGGAGGATATGACGTTGCCTAGGACGCGCTCAGCCGCGAAGGCGGTCTTGCCAAACAAGCCAAAGGGAATGAGCACGAAGCCGGCCAGCGTCGTGAGCTTGAACTCGATCAAGGTGACGAAGAGCTGGATAGCCAGAATAAAGAAGGCGAGCAGCACCACGACCCAGGCGAACAGGAGAACGACGATCTGGACGAAACTCTCGAAGAAACTGATGTAGCCCATCAGGTTGGAGATTGAGTCGAGCAGCGGCCGGCCGGCATCGAGGCCGACTTGAGCGATCTTTCCCGGTCGTAGGAAATCCGCCGAGGAGAGGCTTGCGCCGGACGCTTTCAGCCCAAGGCCGGCAAAGCTCTCGAAGACAATGCGCGCCAGGCTGTTCCAGTTGCCGATGAGGTAGGCAAAGAGGCCCACGAAGAGCGTCTTCTTGACGAGGCGCGCGATGATATCCTCGTCCGGCCCCCAACTCCAGAACAACGCGGCAAGCGTGATGTCGATCGCCGCAAGAGTCGTAGCGAGATATCCGACATCGCTACCCAGCAGCCCGAAGCCGTTGTCGATATAGCGCGTGAACGTTTCCAGGAACTGGTCGATGATTCCGGTGCCGGTCATGGCTTGCTCGCGTCAGGTGTCGCCCGGGGCGGATATCCTTGCGGTATCCGACTCTGATCCTTTGGGGCGGGCGCCAAGCCTGCGGCGGAATCATCGTGGCCAAGAACCGCTGGACCATCTTTCTTGCCAAAGAAGCGACGCCGGTTTTCGTCCCAAACCCGCTTGCAACGTTGATAGCCTGCCGTGTCCTCCGAAGTGACGCCGCGGCAGCGTGCGAGGTCTGAGCTCGTTGCACCTGTCGTCTGCTCTGCCTTGGGCGGCGGCGGAGATTCCTCTCCACCACGAAGCTGAATCGTGCAGGCAGCGACGGCGAATACGCCGATTGTCGTAAGCAGCGACAACGCCTTGAACGCTCTTACATCGGTCATCAGTGGAACATCCGCACGTCTTGGGACTGATAGCCCTGTCCGGGGGTCAGGAACCGCCTGAGCTGTTCTCGCCCCTGATCCTGGGCCGAGGCGCGCTGAGCTGCTTCAAGGCTCTGCGCCCTGCCCTGCGCCGCCACCGCAGCCGTAAGATCGACGAGCTGTTGCGCCTGAAGCGCCAGGATCTGATTGCCGGCCTGGGTTGCCTGCAGCGCGCCACTGGCACCCTGGCTCGACGTTACGAGCGCCGACGTCTGGATGCGATTGGTGTCGAGGTTGCCGACCACGCCGGCCTGGACGCGAAGTGAATCCTGCAATGCAGCAACAGAGTTCTGCCACCGCGATTGAGCGTTGGTGATCAACGCCTGGCTGGACTGGCTCCCGGTGGCCGGCGCGTAGCTGGTTGAGAACGCTCGGTCGATTTGCTGAACGTCGTATGCAATCCGCTGGGCTTGAGCCAGCAATTGCTGGGTCCGCTGGATCGATGATTGCAGTTGCTGCAGCGACGAGTACGGCAGGTTTGCCAGATTCTTGGCCTGATTGATCAGCATCTGCGCCTCATTCTGCAACGAGGTGATCTGATTGTTGATCTGCTGAAGTTCTCGCGCAGCGGTCAGGACATTCTGGACGTAGTTGTTGGGATCAAAGACGATCCACTGCGCCCGCGCGGGCGCCGCGACGCCAAGCACCAGCGTGATGGTGCCAGCGGCCACGAATAGGCCAATACGCCTCATAGCGATTTCCCCAGATTGACGAGATTGGGGATCAGGTCGGCGGCCCAGGCGACACCACGGTGCTGGAGCCAGGCCGGCACGAAGCCGTCAGGTCCAAATTCGCTGAGGAGCTGCGCGATGGCAGCCTGGTCGATCTTGGAAGAGGCTGCAGTAAATGCGAGCGCAACCTCACCAAGACCAAGTTCGAACATCCGGTTGCCGCGACGGGATTGGCAGTAGTAGTCCCGCTTCGGCGTTGCCCGGCTCAGCAGCTCGATCTGGCGATCATTGAGGCCGAAGCGGCGGTAAATCGCCGTGATCTGCGGCTCGATCGCCCGTTCGTTCGGCAACAACAGGCGTGTTGGGCAGCTTTCGATGATCGCCGGTGCGATCGCGGAGCCATCGATGTCCGAAAGCGACTGGGTAGCGAAGACAACAGACGCGTTCTTCTTCCGAAGCGTCTTCAGCCATTCCCGGAGCTGACCAGCAAAATTCTCGTCGTCGAGGGCAAGCCAACCTTCATCGACAATCAGGAGGGTCGGCCGGCCGTCGAGGCGGTCACCAATACGATGGAACAGGTAGGCTAGCACGGCTGGGGCCGCGCTCGTTCCGATCAGCCCCTCGGTCTCAAACGCCTGGACCGAGGCTTCGCCGAGCCGCTCGAATTCGGCATCAAGCAAGCGTCCGGACGGACCGCCCAGGCAATAGGGTTGCAGGGCACGTTTTAGGGAGTTCGATTGCAGCAGGACTGACAGGCCCGTCAGGCTACGCTCCTGCATCGGCGCCGAGGCGAGAGACGTCAGCGCCGACCACAGATGATCCTTGACCTCCGGGGTGATCTCGATCTTCTCCCGTGCCAGGATCGCGCCGATCCATTCCGTGGCCCATCCGCGCTCGGAAGGATCGTCGATCCAGGCGAGCGGCTGCAGCGCGACGGGTTGATCGCCTCCGTCGGACAAAGCGCCGCCGAGATCATGCCAATCACCACCCATGGCGAGCGCGGCCGCTCGGATCGAACCGCCAAAATCAAACGCAAAGACCTGACCGTTCGGATAGCGTCGGAACTGCAGCGCCATCAGCGCCAGCAAGACGGACTTACCTGCGCCAGTCGGTCCCACGACCAAGGTATGGCCGACGTCACCGACGTGAAGCGAGAATCGGAATGGTGTCGATCCCTCGGTCTTGCCGAACAGGAGGGGCGGACCTTTAAAATGCACATCCCTCGCCTCGCCCGCCCATACCGCCGACATCGGAATCATGTGGGCGAGGTTGAGGGTCGAAACCGGGGGCTGCCGCACATTGGCGTAGACGTGTCCGGGCAGACTGCCGAGCCAGGCTTCTACGGCGTTCACCGTCTCGATCATGCACGTGAAATCGCGACCCTGAATGACCTTCTCGACCAGCCGCAGCTTTTCATCGGCGACATTGGGATCGCCGTCCCACACGGTGATGGTTGCCGTAACGAAGGCTTGTCCGATCTGGTCCGAGCCAAGTTCCTGCAGCGCGGCGTCGGCATCTAGCGCCTTGTTGTGGGCGTCGGCGTCGAGCAGGGTCGACGCCTCGTTGGTCATGACCTCCTTGAGGATGGCGCCAATCGACTTTCTCTTGGCGAACCATTGGCGACGAATCTTGGTCAGCAGCTTGGTGGCATCGGTCTTGTCCAGCATGATCGCCCGGGTCGACCAACGATACGAGAATGGCAGGCGATTCAGGTCGTCCAGAATTCCTGGTGTCGTCGCGCCGGGAAAACCGACAATTGTCAGAACCCGGAGGTTGGACGAGCCCAACATCGGCTCGAGCCCGCCCGTGAGCGGTTGGTCGGCCAACAACGTATCGATGTACATGGGAATTTCCGGCACGCGAACGCGATGACGTTTGGTCGAGATCGTCGAGTGCAGGTAGGTCAGCGTGTCCTGATCATCGAGCCAGGCGCATTCGGGCATGAATCCTTCGACCAGCTGCAACACGCGGTTGGTTTGATCGGCAAACCCGCGGAGCACCTCGCGCGCATCGGCTCCAACTGTGCGATCGCGACCCTCATAGAGCAATCGCTCTGCCTTGGCCGCCCCCTCCTCCGGCGGCAGATAGAGGAAAGTCAGGAAGTAACTGGACTCGTAATGAGCACCGGCCTCTTCGAACTGAGCTCTGCGCTCGGCATCGACCAGTGCGGATGCGACATCGGGAAAAGTGTTCGGCGGGTAAGCACCCGCAAAATGGCGCTGCGCCTCAACGAATACCGCCCAGCCTGATCCCAGCCTGCGAAGTGCGTTGTTCAAACGGCCGGCGACCGCGACAAGTTCAGCCGGCACCGCGCTGTCGAGGTCAGGTCCGCGGAATTTTGCCGTCCGTTGGAATGAGCCGTCCTTGTTCAGGATAATGCCCTCGTCGACCAGGGCTGCCCACGGCAGGAAGTCGGCGAGACGAGCGTTGGAATGGCGGTATTCGGCAAGGTTCATCATGACCGTGAGCCTCAGGCGTTGAGATGACCGGGAATGCGCAAATGTCGGCGCACCACATCGATAAAAGCGGGGTCGCGCTTGGCGGCCCAGACGGCGGCCATGTGACCGACGAACCAGAGCACGAGACCCGCGATCCACAGTCGCAGTCCAAGTCCAAGCGCCGCGGCAAGCGTGCCGTTGACGATCGCAACCGCGCGCGGCGCACCACCCATCAGGATTGGTTCGGTGAGTGCTCGGTGAACGGGCACGGCAAAACCTGCAACCTGCTCATCCATCAGATCGCTACGCCGCCGCCGAAAGAGAAGAATGAGAGGAAGAAGCTCGAAGCCGCGAACGCGATCGACAGACCAAACACGATCTGGATCAGCCTGCGGAACCCACCGGACGACTCGCCGAAAGCGAGTGTCAGCCCGGTGACAACGATGATGATAACGGCGATGATCTTGGCAACGGGGCCTTCGACCGACTGCAGGATTTGATTGAGTGGCTGCTCCCACGGCATGTTGGAACCGGCTGCCAATGCCGGCGCCGTCGCCAGAAGAACCATGCCGGAAGCGGCCAATGAAGCGGCTCCTCCAAGAAAGCGAGATAGCAAACGCATGTCAGTCTCCTGCTGCTGAAAGGCTGTAGTCGCCGGCGGCACCAAGCCCCGTGACGAGGCCGAGTTCGACGAGACGGCGGTCAGCGCCGCGCCCAGCAAGGACAGCGACGAGGTTGATGGTCTCGGCGATCAGGGCACGCGGAACCGTGATGACGGCTTCCTGGATGAGTTGCTCGAGCCGCCGCAGCGCGCCGAGCGCGCTGCCGGCATGAATAGTACCTATGCCGCCGGGGTGACCGGTGCCCCAGGCCTTGAGCAAATCGAGTGCTTCAGCACCACGGACCTCGCCGATCGGAATACGATCCGGGCGCAGTCGCAGCGAGGAGCGGACAAGATCCGAAAGCGTGGCCACGCCATCTTTGGTCCGCAGCGCGACAAGATTAGGTGCCCTGCACTGGAGTTCGCGTGTATCTTCGATCAGCACGACCCGATCGGAAGTCTTTGCGACTTCCGCTAAGAGCGCATTCGTCAACGTCGTCTTGCCGGTTGATGTCCCGCCGGCGACGAGTATGTTCTTGCGAGCGGCGACCGCGCACCTCAGGATCTCGGCTTGCTGCGAGGTCATGATCTCCTTGGCGACGTAGTCATCGAGCGTAAATACGGCGACAGCGGGCTTGCGGATAGCAAAGGCGGGAGCGGCGACGACCGGAGGCAAGAGGCCTTCGAAGCGCTCGCCGGTCCCAGGCAGTTCGGCTGAAACGCGCGGCGAGCCGGCATGCACCTCCGCGCCTACGTGGTGTGCCACCAGGCGAACGATGCGCTCGCCGTCCGCCGAGGACAGAGTTTCGCCTGTATCGGTGAGCCCACTCGACAGCCTGTCAATCCACAGCCGCCCATCAGGATTGAGCATGACCTCGATGATCGCTTCATCTTCGAGGTAACCGGCAATGGCCGTGCCAAGCGCGCTTCGTAGCATTCGCGCACCACGCGAATTCGCTTCTGCTTGAATGGAATGGATTGCCACTGTCGCCCCCACCGATTGAGGGCGTCCAGGAGCCCCTCAGATGGGGATGAATAGAAAAGGCACTAATCTGCTCAACGCAACAATAGCTTTCTGTGATCGTACCCCAGCGCAGGAATGGCGGAGCGAAGGGATATCTGACTGCTCAATTTGTGCAGGTGCCGCTCGATTCTGAGTCTTATCCGCTAAATCGACTGAGTTGCCGTGTGAATTGCATGTGATCACGCTTAAGCTGTTTTGATAGGTTTATTGACTACGACGCAGAACGCTCGAACTATAAAACGATTCCTCCGCTCAGCAGGTCTACGCAGTAGCAGCTGCGACGATTTCGAGGTGCAACGGGCCGGTGACATCTTCCGTAGCGCCGAAGGACAATGCAATGGCACCACGTCTCATTTCAGATAACGATGCGTCATTTTGACGATGCGCTGCGCTGCAAACGCTGCAGCCTCATGATCTTGGGAAAAATTTAGCCGGATGCTGTGTTGATACGGCCCGAACTCGGTGCCCCCCGTCACGATCACATCGGCTTGATGACGCAGCAGCTGCACGAACTCCCCAAGTGAGACCGCGAGGGGAGGTAAAGTTGGAAATAGATAGCTACCAGCCTGCGGCTCGCGGGTGGCCAGACCTCCAACGCGAAATATTGCGAGGAGATTGTCGCGGATCGCTTGATGATGTTGAATTCGATCCTTTAGCCAACCTGCCGGCTCCCGAAACCAGGTCCGAAGAACCGCCTGATTGTAGCCCGCGGCGCGCAGCGAAACGATGGCCTGCAATTTCTCCATCCGTTCGACGACCGCAGGTGCGCCGAACGCGATGCCGAGTCTGTAGCCACTCAGCGACTCCGTCTTCGACGGACCCATGATGGTGATGACACGATCCTCCGGAAGGCCGGCGGCGCGGATATGCGTATAGGTCTGGTTCGCGTAGAGAAGCCGGGAGTAGAGCTGATCGGCGATGACCGTCACATCGAACGCGGCGGCGAGCCGGGTGATCTCGTCGATTTCACGCTTTGAATAGACGGCGCCGGTCGGATTGTTCGGATTCGAAAACAGAAAGACGCGCGCGCCCGCTTCGAAGGCGGCTTTGAGTTGCGCGAGGTCCAGGCCGGCGTCCTCCGAGCCCCCCAAATAATTCATCGTCACCGGTACCGGATGCCCGCCGAAGAATTCGACGAGTTTGCGGTTGGCGAAATAGTCCGGCTCGACGATGGCGACCTTATCGCCGGAATCGACTAGCGATGCGACCGCCAAGAACAGCGCGCCTTGCGTGCCCGGCGTGACGATCGTGCCATTGTCGGCGGAGATTGGAGCGCCCGTAAACGTGGCGAGTGCTGCGGAAAGCTTGGCGCGGATGTCGGCCGAACCGCGATACTCCGTGTAGGCCTGTCGTCCTCCGGCCGCGAGCGCCTCCGAAAAACGGTCGGATGCACCGGGCGTCGGCGGAAAGGCATCGACGTCACCGTGCGAGAAATCGACCGGGCGTCCCGGAATTTTCTCACCACGCATCAAATTGCCGACGTTTCCGGCTGCTTGACGCACCTCCTGGCCCGGCGCACTTGCGGTGGCCAGCGCCGCGAACTTGTCGATGATCATTGCGGCAGCGAGACTGGTCGCGGTGCATCTTGCGCCGATTTGTGCAGGTCGACCAATTCGGCGAGCGAGTTGACGGTCAGGGTCGGATCAGCGGTGGCGGCCAGGGTCGCTCCGGTGCCCTTCTTCCCGTGACGGCGATTCACCCAAACCGTGGTCAGGCCAAGCCGGTTTCCGGGCGTGATGTCGTGGTGTTTGCTTTGCGCGGTGTGAAGGATTTCGCTCTTCCCGATCCCGTGCCGCGCGGCTTGCGCGATGGCCGAGTCGAAATGCGGCTGGCCGGGCTTGTAAGAGCTCACATCTTCCGCCGTGACCGTGAACAGGAACGGCACCTCCAGCATCCTGAGCGTGCCCGTGAGCGAGGCGTTGTCGACGTTCGAGAGGATGCCGAGAGCGAAGTGCTGGCTCAGGTATCGCAGGCTCTCGACAGTGTCCGCGAACGGACGCCAGAACGGCACCGAGCGCGCGAACTCGTCCGCGCGGGCGGGGTTCTCATCCCAGCCGAACTGCTCCTCGATGTCCCGCCACGAGCGACGCAGCACTTCGGGATACAGCAACGTCGGACGCGTTTGTTGATGCTTGGCCTGCATGAGCGCGAACGTGCTGACGACGAGATCCGCGGGGACCTGGGACTTCATCTCCGCGAGCCACGGCTGCACCAGTTTGGATATGGAAGAATCCCAGTCGATCAGCGTGCCGTAGCAATCGAACGTCAGCAGTTTGAATTTGGAGAACGCGAGCATTTACTTCTCTTCCTTGGAAAGTTCGTCCCGGTGCAGGTGCGTCTGTACGCGTCTGGTCGACGCGTCTGTCTGATCGACGATCAAGCGGCAGGCTTCGTCGACGTCGCCATCGCGAATCTTCGCGACGATGAGGAGATGGCTGTCGACCCAGTCGGCGCTGAGGCCGGAATTGGCCCACGCCGGGAGCAGATAGCGGTTGATGCCCTGGTACAGGCCCCCGATTTGCGCGAGCAGGCGCGGCCGCTCGGCCCGCTTGTAGAGGCTGCGATGAAACTCCCAATGCAGGTTCGCGCGGTCGAGCGGATCCGATGCCTGCGCGGCCCTGTTCAGAACAGTTTCGGAATATTGCAGGTCCGCCGCGGTGAGGCGTGGGGCCGAGTGGCGGAGCGCATGCGGTTCGAGCAGACCGCGCAGTTCGGCGATCTCGAGAAAGTCCTGCTCCGAGATTGGAGAGACGGTCACGCCGCGGTTGGGATGCAGCACGGCCAGCCCGTCGGCAATCAGCCGCTGAAGCGCTTCGCGCACTGGCGCAACGCTGACGCCGAACCGTGCGGCAACGTCGTTCTGCTTGAGCTGCGCACCGCCGGTGATCGTTCCTAGCAGGATGGCGCGGCGCAGTTGCTCGGCGATGAGGTCCGAGGTTGAGAGCTTGACTGCCGAGATGCCTGCGAGGGCGTCGGAGAGCGTCATTCTTGACATTCCTGTCGTATCGCGTGATCTTCGATTATCGATAATCTAATATCGATATGAAATCAAGAGGCCTTTGCTTGCATAGCCAAGCGCGTAAGGAGCTGAAAAAATGGCGGAAATTTCGGAGACGACGATTCTTGCGACCGGGGCTCGGCCCGGCACGCTATCCCGGACGGCCCTGGCGGCCACGGTCGGCACCACGATCGAATGGTACGATTTCCAGGTCTACGGCCTGGCTGCGGCGCTCATCTTCAACTCGCAATTCTTCCCGAACTTCGACCCGCTGGCCGGCACGCTGCTGTCATTCGCCACGTTCGCCGTCGGGTTTCTCGCGCGCCCGATCGGCGCGATCATCTTCGGCCATATGGGTGATCGCATCGGCCGGAAGTCGACGCTGATCGCAACGTTCCTGCTCACTGGCGTTGCGACACTCCTTGTCGGCTGTCTTCCGAACTACGATGCGATTGGCGTATTCGCGCCCGTCCTTCTCGTGCTGCTTCGCCTTGTCCAGGGCATTGGCCTCGGCGGTGAATGGGGTGGTGCCGTGCTGGTCATGACCGAAAGCAAGGCGCAAACACGGCGCGGGCTTCTCGGCAGCCTTCCCCAGTTGGGATCTCCTGCCGGATTGGTGATCGCGACATTGGTCTTTGCCGCAACCACGGCAATTCTGGGTAAGGATCAATTTGCGTCCTGGGGCTGGCGACTGCCTTTCCTTCTGAGCATTGTGCTGGTGGTGGTCGGCGCGCTCGCCAGATTCTCCATGCCCGAAAGCGAAGCTTTTTCGAAGGCGAAGCGCACCAATGCAATCGCGGCGTTTCCGCTCGTGGAAACATTTCGCACCCAGTGGCGGGAGGTTTTGCTCGCGGCTGGATTGTTTCTCGTCACCAGCGGCGGCTTCTACGTCTATGTGACTTTCATGGTCGCCTATGGCTCGACGAACCTCGGTTTGTCCAGGGAGCTGATGCTCAACGGGGTTCTGACGTTTGCAATCACCGAGCTGCTGATCATTGTGCCGGTTTGCGCGTTCTCCGATCGGATCGGACGGCGGCCGGTCTTCATGGCGGCTGCGATCTTCACGATACTGTTCGCTTTCCCCCTGTTCTGGCTCGTCAACACCAAAGTGACCTCGTTGATCTTCCTCGGCATGGCCATCGGAGGAATATCCAACGGTGTCCTGTTCGGAATCATGGGGTCGTTCGGCCCCGAGCTCTTCAAGACCAGCGTCCGCTACACCGGGGCTTCGCTGGGCTATCAATTGTCAGCCGCGCTCGGCGGCGGACTGACCCCGCTGATCGCGACCGCATTGGTCAAATGGGCGGATGGCAATTACTGGCCGGCTCCCGCTTGGCTCGCGGGCCTCGCCTTGGTGAGCCTGATCGCCGCGGTTGCCGCGCCCGAAACGCGATCGCGGTCACTGTCCGAAGAAATGGATTGAGCATCAAAGAGAGTGTGCCCAGAAGCGACCGGGCACATTCTCACGTCCGATGGCAGAAACGCACGGCGCAAACTCAAATTGCCACGCGATGACAATCACCGGCGAGCAAGTGGCGCAGCAGCCAACTGCGCCCCGCTGATCAAGCTGATGTTCGCAAAACAGTGCTACCGCATGGCGTTGCAGGGCGTTACTCACCACTCCGCGTCATAATCCAAGGGCATGAGCATACCCGCCTCCTCATACAAAAAGATTGGCTTCACTTCGTCGGATATGGCGATGACCATATAAAATGAACCAATCCGCCAAAAGAGACATTGAAGCGAAGGCAGCGCGAACCAAACTAACGTCAAGATCTGCAGCGCTACGCTGAAACCGAACGCGACTTGATAGGCTTCGATGGACCTGTGGCCATCGTTCATGGGCCATTGCTCCAGGATCAGTCCTGTCGCGTATTGCGCCAGAAATGCCCATCCAAAGTGGAGTACGTTCAAGGCGCCATTGGCACGACCGGCAAGCTCCGGCGGATAGTAGTCGGCTATCACCGCGAAGCTGACCACGGGTGCCGTTCCAACAATTGCGACAACGGACCAGAGCAAAATGGATGGCAAAGGCACGCGCAGGATCACGGCAAGCTGCGCTGCGATGAACAGCAGCGCAACTACCGCCAATACGATCTCCGCCCCGACTCCCCTTCGCCTAAAGCTGTGGACCGTCGTACCGAATAACCAGGCGCCGCCGCTTAGTACGATCGACATTATGAACAGCTGTCCAACGAGGCTCGCACGATCGAGGCCCTCCACGTCCATCAGCCACGACGATGCCCACAAGCCTTGCAGGGACCAGGCCGATCCAACGCAGGCCGCCGACAATGGTGCCGTTCGCCAGAAGCGTCGATCGCCGAAAACGAAGCTAAGGGTGGCGGACGTTGTCGATGGGACAATGCTTCGTTCAGGCACCACGACATAGATGAGCATGGCCATCGCACCGGTAGCGGTCGCCAGGATTTCAAACAGCTGTCGCCAGCCCATCAAAGTGAGCAGGTGCTCGGCCGGAGCCGTGGCGGTGACTGCCCCCAGTGATCCCAACATGATCATGTAGCCGTTCAGCAAGGCTACTCGTTCCCTGGGAAACCAAAGGATGATGGACTTCAATCCGGCCGTCAGCGCCGCCGCCATGCCAAGTCCGATCATTGCTCGCGCGATCAAGAGCGACAGGAAGCTGGTCGAGACCGCGAACAGTCCGGCGCCCACTGCTGCGAGCAAAAGCAGAGCGCTCTGGACGCGACGCGGACCAAAGCGGTCCAACAAGATGCCGACGGGGATCTGAGCCGCCGCGAATACCAAGAAATAGACTGACGTAAGCAATCCGAGGTCGGCAATCCCAATCCCGGTATCCGAGCTGAGATGACCGGCGATCAAGGCGTTGATCGTGCGAAAGAGATACGAAAGATAATACCCAGCGGCAAAGGGGAGAAAAACGCGCACAATTCGATGCCATACTGTTGATAATCGCATGCTGGCCCCTTTTGCTCTCGGCTCATTCGAGCCGATAGCGCGGTCAGCTTTTCTCAGTTCGGCTAAATTGCTGCGGTCGTAGGCTGGCGTAGAAAAAGAAGGAGCGGGCACGATAGTGTTAGGACGCTCAATCAAGCGTCGCCGGCGGGTTCCTGACGGCCGATATCTTCTGGGACCTCGCGCAGAAAGCTTTGCCCCTTTTGCAAGCGACGCCCGAGCGCTTCCACAAATCCTTCAAAGCGCTCCCTGCCCTTCATCTGCGCGGCCGCCTGCGCATCGTTGGGCAAGGGCGGAGTGATCGTTAGCCAGAAGCGGATGAAGAGGGCCAGGGCCTCTGCCGTCAAACCAACATCACGCTCCAGCCGTTGCATCTGACGCGACAACCGATCGAGGCGACGGGCAAACGCCGCCTCCTGCCGCTCCGCTCCGTCGGGCGACAGAAACGAAGCAACAGCCGCTTCCACGATCGCAGACCGGGAAAGCTTCTTGCGATCAGCGAGATCTGAAATCTGCTTCAAAAGCTCTGGCGGGAAATAGACGTTCATCCGGTCACGCATACTGCCTCAAAGCTCCAAACCGTCGTTCGGGTCCATGGCTACCTGACGGGCGACGCCGCGCATCAGCTGACGCATAAGTCGGGACTGACGGACGGCATCCTCGTCGTCGTCAAGAACGACGGAAAATTCTTCTACCGGCGTCAGCTCGGTTGTCTCCTTGGCGATCGCGACGTGATCGGGAAGCTCGGGCTCGCGGCGGAGGCCGCTGTTTGCGGTGTCTTCCTCGCCCTCCGCGGCGCTCTCGGTTGGACCAGTCGCCGGCTTCAGCGTTCCAAGCGTTGACCATCCGTCCGTTCGTGATGATCGACCGGCCCCCGCCGGATCGGGCGGCGGCAAGACCCGTTCGGTGAACCGCCGATCCTCGTAGTAGCGAACCTTCTTCGCCCGGATCGGCGGCGTGCCCGCCACCATGACGATCTCGTCCATCGGCGGAAGCTGCATGACTTCGCCCGGGGTCAGCAGGGGCCTTGCCGTCTCCTGGCGCGAGACCATGAGGTGCCCCAGCCAGGGGTTCAACCGATGTCCCGCATAATTTTTCATCGCCCGCATCTCGGTCGCTGTGCCGAGCGCGTCGGATACCCGCTTGGCGGTTCGCTCATCGTTCGTCGCGAAGCTGACGCGGACGTGGCAGTTGTCGAGGATGGCGTTATTTGGCCCGTAGGCCTTCTCGATCTGATTGAGCGACTGCGCGATCAAAAAACTCTTGATGCCGTATCCAGCCATGAAGGCGAGCGCGGACTCGAAGAAATCAAGCCGCCCAAGTGCCGGAAACTCGTCAAGCATCATGAGGACTCGATGCCGGCGGTCGCGGGCATGCAAATCCTCGGTCAGGCGCCGGCCGATTTGATTCAGCACCAGGCGGATCAGCGGCTTGGTCCGCGAGATATCAGAGGGCGGCACCACGAGGTAGAGCGTCGTCGGGCTGCCATCGGCGATCAGATCAGCGATCCGCCAGTCGCAACGGCAGGTCACCTGGGCCACCACGGGATCGCGGTAGAGTCCCAGGAACGACATCGCGGTCGAGAGGACGCCGGATCGTTCATTCTCCGACTTGTTGAGGAGCTCGCGCGCGGTCGAGGCGACCACGGGATGAGCGCCCTGCTCGCCAAGGTGCTGCGTGGTCATCATCGCCTTCAACGTGGCTTCGATTGGCCGCTTCGGGTCGGACAGAAAGGCGGCCACGCCGGCCAAAGATTTGTCTGCCTCGGCATAGAGGACATGGAGGATTGCACCCACCAGGAGCGAATGACTGGTCTTCTCCCAATGATTCCGCTTGTCGAGCGAGCCTTCGGGGTCAACTAGGACGTCGGCTACGTTCTGAACGTCGCGGACCTCCCACTCACCGCGCCGGACCTCGAGGAGCGGATTGTAGGCTGAGGACTTTGGGTTGGTCGGGTCGAACAACAAGACTCGGCCACGCTGCGAGCGGAAGCCGGCGGTCAGTTGCCAGTTCTCTCCCTTGATATCGTGCACGATGGCCGAGCCGGGCCACGCTAACAGCGAGGGCACGACAAGACCGACGCCTTTGCCGGATCGAGTGGGTGCAAAACACAATACATGCTCCGGTCCGTCATGGCGGAGGTAGTCGCGGTCGAGCTTGCCCAGCACCACGCCATCCGGACCGAGAAGTCCGGCCGCTCGAACCTCGTCCGCATCGGCCCAGCGGGCCGACCCATAGGTGACGACATTCTTGGCTTCACGCGCCCGCCAGACCGACATGCCGATCGCCACGGCAATCGAAACGATGGTCCCCGACGCCGCGATGAAGGCCCCCTCGGCAAAGACCTGCGGCGCATAGGCGTCGTAGACGAACCACCACCAGAAGAAGGATGGCGGGTAATAGACCTTGAAGCCCGACAGTTCGAACCAGGGCCGCCCGAGCTCCGGCTGGTAGGCCAGCCGCCAGGCCGTCCACTCGGTTGCTCCCCAGATGGCGAGCAAGACAATCAGACCGACAGCGAACAATTGTCCCCAGAGGATCTTGGTTCCGGACATCCCGAAAGTCCTTTGCAGAATTGAATTGAGGGAGATCAAGCTAGAGGCCGAGATCGCGCTTCCGACCAAAGCCCCATTCGATGCCGCTCCCGTCCGTCACCGAGCCGGCGACGTGTTGGCCGAGCCTTTTTTCGAGGTCGCGCGACCAGGGCACGAGTTGGAAGCCAAGCCCGTCGTCGATCATGGCGAAACGTCCCGAGGCGAGCGTCAGCCGCTGGCGATACGTGCCCGCCACATGCTCGCCGGAGGAGGCCCTCACATAAGGCAAGCCGGTGTCAGCTGAGACCTTCGCTGCCACCACGTCCAGTTCACGTCGCCGCAACGTGTTCAGGAGGTCGCGCTGCAGGATAATGCGCTGGCCCTGTCGCCGTGCCAGGCCCTCCCGGATCAGATGCTCAGTACGAGCTTCCAAGGCGGCGCGGACTTCGCGCCCGAATCCGCCCATAGCGAGCGCCATCGGATCGCGTTCGACCAGCCGATGATCGAGCCAGGTCGCCCCGTTCGCCGTAACTTGCGCGCTGAGATCCAGATCGGAACGAGTCGCGAGGACCAAGGTGGGGTGCGCATCGCCGGGTTGACCGAAGCGTCGGACTTCGACGATCCCCCCGACTCGCGGAGCATGTTCGAAGGCCTCGATCCCTCTGAAGCGCACGTGGTGAGCGCGTCCGTCCGTTGCGTCGATCAGGGCATAAGCCTCGCCCGTCAGTTCGTCGTGCAATCCCCGATCAACCAGTCGTCCAGTGATCTGGGACGTCGGCGGCCCACCTTCGATGACGTAGTCGGCGACGCCGCGCGCTTCCCCACGCTCGGTGAAGGCGCGGTGCATGGTCTTGATGATGTCGCCGCGCATGCCGAGGTCACGCAACCTACGTTCGGCCTCGAGTCCCACCATCCACCGCCCAGGTACGGCCGATGCAGCAAGGCCCATCTTCTCCAGGTGTTGAAGCCGGCCGACCATCAGGCGCCGGATCTCGGGATCAGACCTCGCGGGATTTTCGGGACGAAGATCGACATAGCCGGTTTCATCAGCCGCCAGCCGTATCTGCTGATCGAGCCGCGTCCATCGCTCCGCCGTGACTTCCCCCTCCAGGGAATTGCGGATCTCATGCTCGGGCTTTGGGCCTAGTTCGATGGCGACCAGTTCCTCGGCGCGTGAGCGCTGGCCTCGGCTGATGTAGTCGCGGGAGATCACGAGATCGGCCCCGTTCTCATCGACGCCCCGGACGAGAAGATGGACGTGAGGGTTGTCCGTATTCCAGTGATCGACGGCTACCCAATCGAGCCGCGTGCCGAGATCGGTCTCCATCTGCCTGGCGAAGTCACGGGTGAAAGCCCTGAGATCGGTCATGTCGCCGGCGTCTTCGGGCGAGACGATGAACCGGAAATGATGGCGGTCGTCCTTGCAGCGTTCTGCGAAAGCCGTGCCGTCAGCACGGTCGCTGCCGCCATCGAACATCTCGGCCCTCTCGCCGCTTCGGGTGACGCCATCGCGTTTCAAATACGAGAGATGTGCAGACAGTGGTGCCGAGCGGAAGGCTCGTCCCTTGTGGCGAACAACGCGCGCCTTCACAACGACTCGGCGCGTTGGGCTGAACAACCGGCTGCGACTGAACGCTAGCCGGCCGCGGCCAAACGTCGAGCGCCCATAGACCGCAGAACGCCTGCCACCCGCGGCCTGACCCGAGGTGTGTCCGGCCTTCTTCGCGGCACGAAGTACCTGGTTGATGAAGCTCTTGGGCTTCGGTGTGCGGGTGCCACGGATGCGCCCGGGCCGAATACGAAGATCGCTGTCATCAGCGGTCATGGCCGGGCCTCGAAACCTGCACAGGCTCCCACAGTGCCGAAAACATCCCTGAATCTTCTGGAGAAAATCTTGGGCGCGGCACGCTCCCCGACCGACCGGCACGTCGGAACACAAGCCATGTCAATGGCTTGCGGTTCGACCGGCGAGCCCCTTTTATCTCGCCTTCCTAATCGGGCGGGCAAAGTCAACTCATTCCTACGCTTTTCTTCGACTCTTCGTACTTCAGCCATTACCGAC